>JAIXPM010000222.1 GCA_027486275.1 Sphingomonadales bacterium
AACTCGATCGCCACATCCTTGGCACCCGGCACCTGCAGGATGGACGGGGTGGGCACGCCATCGAAATAGATTTCCGAATAGGCCAGATCGGAAAGCACCCAGATATTATGCTTCTTCGCAAACGCCACGACGCGCTCATAAAAGGCCAGATCGGCGACCTCGGCAGTTGGGTTGCTGGGGTAACCCATCACCAGCACGCTCGGCCGCGGCACGGTGAACCGCACCGCCCGCTCCAGCGCCTCGAAATATTTCTCATCCGGCGTTGTTGGCACGCTGCGGATGGTCGCGCCGGCAATGATGAAGCCGAACGTGTGGATCGGATAAGACGGGTTGGGCGCCAGCACCACGTCACCGGGCGCGGTGATCGCCTGCGCCAGATTGGCCAAGCCCTCCTTGGAACCCAGCGTGACAACCACCTCGGTTTCGGGATCAACATCCACGCCGAACCGCCGGTCATAATAGGCGCTCTGCGCGCGGCGCAGCCCGGCGATGCCCTTGGATGCGCTGTATCCATGCGCATCCGGCTTGGCGGCCACTTCGGCCAGCTTGGCGATCACGTGCGGCGGCGGCGGCAGATCGGGATTGCCCATGCCCAGATCGATGATGTCGTCACCCCGGGCCCGCGCTGCGGCCCGCATGGCGTTCACTTCCGCGATCACATAGGGCGGCAAACGTTTGATGCGGTAGAAATCGTCCTGCATGGCTGCGTCCTTAGGCAACAGATGGACAAAAGAAAAGCGGCGGAGGAACCATTTTGTTCCGCCGCCGCCGGTTGGAGAGTTCGAATGTTGCGAAACTCTCAGCTCGGCGGCGCTCCTGCGGCCATAACGGCGGATGCGGCGGCTGCTGATGCAGCGCCGGCAATTGCCGCAATGATGGTGGCACGATTGATCACAGGTGGAACGCCCTTGCAGCCGGCACACGCCGTGCCAGCAAATTCGGCGTTAGCTGAAATGGCCGGCTTGGCAAAGCCCCGTCACAAGGGGCAAGGTGCGATATCAGGAGATCACCCCAATGACTGCCACGCCCGTACCGTCCGAATCCCCCACCGATCTTGGCGCCCGCCAGGTGCAAGCGCAGGAAAACTTTCAGAAATTCACCGATCTGATGGGCAAGGGCCAGCAGATGATGATGGAATTCTGGACGAAGGAACATGCCGCAACGCCGATGGTCACCGATCCGATGGGCTTCATGTCCGGCTGGCAAAAGGCGATCACCGCCCTGATGTCCGATCCGGCCCGCCTGATGGAACAGCAGCAGAAGTACATGGCCGATGCCATGATGCTGTGGAAAAACTTCATCAGCCCCGATGCCGAAAAGCCAACGATCAAAGACAAACGCTTTGCGAACGAAGCCTGGTCGCAAAACCCCGCCTTCGATTTCCTGCGCCAATCCTATCTGCTCACCGCCAGCCACTTCATGGAAGCCGCCCACCAGCTTGACGGGCTGGAACCCGCCGAAAAGGCCAAGGCGCAATTCCTGATCAAGCAGTTCGTGGACGCGATGAGCCCGTCCAACTTCGCGCTCACCAACCCCGAAGTGCTGAAAACCACGGCCGAAACCGGCGGCGCCAATCTGCTCAGGGGCCTCGAACATCTGCTCGGCGATCTGCAAACCGGCCGCATGAAGATGACCGACGAAAACGCCTTCGAAGTCGGCCGCAACGTTGCCATCACGCCGGGCAAGGTCGTCTTCCAGAACCGCCTGCTGCAGCTCATCCAGTACACGCCCACCACCGAAACCGTGTACGAAGTGCCGCTGGTGATCTACCCGCCGTGGATCAACAAATTCTACATCCTCGATCTCACCGCCGAAAAAAGCTTCATCCGCTGGGCCGTCGAACAGGGCATCACCGTGTTCGTTGCCAGCTGGAAAAATGCCGATGAAAGCATCGCCGATGCCACCATCGATACCTATGTCGAAGAAGGCATATTGCAGGGCGTCCGCGTGGCGCGCGAAATCTGCAACACCGAAGGCGCCCACGTCATCGGCTATTGCGTCGCCGGCACCACACTTGCCGCCACCATGGCCGTGCTCGAATCCCGCAACCAGGCCAGCCAGATCACCTCTGCCACCTTCTTCACCGCCCAGGTGGACTTTGCCGATGCCGGTGAACTGAAATTCTTCGTCGATGATCCCAGCGTCGAAACGCTGGACAAGCTGACGGAAGACAAACACGTGCTCGATGGCCGCTTCATGGCCACCACCTTCAACCTGCTGCGATCGAACGACCTGATCTGGAACTATGTCGTCAACAACTACATGCTGGGGAAAGACTATTTCCCCTTCGATCTGCTCTATTGGAATTCAGATGCCACCAACGTGCCGGCCAGATGGCACCAGCAGTATATCAAGGATCTGTATCGCGAAAACCTGATGGTCCAACCCGGCGCGCTCACCGTGTGCGGCGTGCCCATCGATCTGAAAACCGTGAAAACCCCCACCTTCATCCAGGCCGGCAAGGAAGATCATATCGCGCCGGCAAAATCGGCCTTCAAACTCACCAAGGCCTTCAGCGGCGAAACCCGCTTCGTGCTGGCCGGCAGCGGGCACATCGCCGGCGTCGTCAACCCACCCTCTGCCATGAAATACCAGCACTGGATCGGCGACCCAACCGTCGCCACCCTCGACGATTTCATCGCCAGCGGCACGGAAACCAAAGGCAGCTGGTGGCCCCACTGGCTCACCTGGCTCACCCCGCGTTCGGGCAAACAGGTGAAACCACGCGTGCCGGGGGAGGGGCCGTACACGGCGATCGAGGACGCGCCGGGGGCGTATGTGAAAGAGCGGATTTAAGGGGGGTTAAGTTAGGGGGCCTCCGGCGGGCAGGGACGCAGTCCCTGCACCCATTTGTTTTGGGGCAGCCCCTTCTGATCAAGTCCTCCCGTCATCTCGGACTTCATCTGGTGTCTAGGTTTTCTGCGTTGGAAAAATGATTGTTGGTTGTTGCAGATGGACCGGGATATGCCATAGAACCTTTTTATGATGTCACTTGCAAACCGCTCGACCAATGCTCGAACCGCCAAGCAGGATGAATTTTATACACAGTTCAGCGACATTCAAATGGAAGTAGAATCTTATCTCGAGCTTGACGCTGACGCTTTTCAAAATAAAGTAGTATATTGCAATTGCGATGACCCTTTTGAAAGCAATTTTTTCAAATATTTTGCCGCAAACTTCAATAGGCTCGGTCTAAAGAAGCTTATCTCCACAAGTTACGATGGCTCTCCTATTGCCGGGCAAGGTGCCCTTTTTCCAGAGTATGATGATGGCAAAGCCAATCGGCGTAAGCCGATGGCCCTGGCTGTTGTTCTCGATCACGTGAAGGATGAGGATGGGGATGGCGCTGTCAACGTTACGGACGTTGAGATCTTTCTTAAACATAACAAGGCAGCGCGAGTCTCACTCAAAGGCAACGAGCAGTATGCCGGTGGAGACTTCCGTAGCCCAGAGTGTGTCGAATTCTTAAAAGAGGCCGACATCGTTGTCACGAACCCGCCCTTCTCGCTATTTCGCGAGTACGTTGCCCAACTCGTGGCCCACGAAAAAAGGTTCTTGATTATCGGGAATATGCAAGCCGCGACCTACAAGGAGATTTTCCCACTTATCAAGGCTGACAAGCTCTGGATGGGAGTTACCATTCACAGCGGGGATCGCGAATTCCGCGTTCCCGACCACTATCCGCTGGAAGCTGCTGGATGGCGCGTGGACGAAGCGGGTGCCAAGTACATCCGCGTAAAGGGCGTGCGGTGGTGGACAAATTTGGATCACGGCCGCCGACATCAACCGCTGCCACTGATGGGCATGGCGGACAATCTTAGATTTAGTAAACATAATGAAATCAAGGGCAAGACTGCTTACGACAGATATGAGAATTATGATGCTATAGAAATTCCGTTTACGGATTCGATTCCGAATGATTATGATGGCGTGATGGGAGTGCCGATTTCGTTCTTGGACAAATATTGCCCGGAACAATTTGAAATTGTCGGCACGCTTGAATCCAGCGATCCTAACAATCCATTTCGGACAAGGTGGTATTCGTCTCAAGATCAAAAAGACGCATATTTCCGCCGGTTTGGAAAGGCCGGGACTATTCCACTAAATATGTCTGGCGTCATTAATGATGTGAAGGTTTACAAGCGCATATTAATTCGTCAACGTAAAAGGTAATAGCCTTAGCGAGATTCGCGCCATGAAAACCAGTCTCAACACCGAGCTGAGCATCTCCGATGTCTGCGAAGGATTCATTTACAATCAGCTTGAGGGAAAGGGTTTGTTTGGACTTTCTGGCAAACTCACGATTCAACCTGAATATCAGAGAAATTATATCTATGCTGAGAGCGGCGGTAAACGAGAGCAAGACGTCATCCACTCATTGCTTATGGGATATCCCCTTGGACTAATTTATTTCAACAAGGTCGCTCATGATAAGTTTGAAGTTTTGGATGGTCAGCAACGTATCACAAGCATAGGTCGCTTTATTACAAATAAGTTTTCAATCACGGAAAATGGAAATCCCAGGAACTTCGATAGTTTGGCCGCGGACCAGAAGCAGATAATTCTTGATTCTAAGCTATTGATATACGAATGTGAAGGATCTGAAACCGAGATAAAACAGTGGTTTCAAACCATCAATATTGTTGGCGTTGAATTGAACGATCAAGAACTTTTAAATGCCATTTACTCTGGAAAATTTGTCACGAAGGCGAAAGAGGTGTTTAGCAACAGTCAGAACGCTAACATCCAAAAATGGAGCGCTTACGTCAAAGGAAATGCCAACCGGCAGGATTTTTTGGAACGAGCGCTCCAGTGGGTCAGTAAGGGCGATGTCGGTTCTTACATGAGTGCGCGTCGCAATGATGCCGACGTTTCCGAACTGAAGAACTATTTCAACAGCGTGATTGACTGGGTCTCAAACGTATTTGTAGATGTTTTGCCGGAAATGAAAGGTATTGAATGGGGTCGCTTGTACGAAGAGCACCACCACAAGAGCTATGACTCCAAGCTGGTTTCGGAGGCGGTGCGCGCTCTCGCCGCTGATGGCGAGGTCACAAATCGAAAGGGCATTTTTGAGTATGTTTTGGGTGGGTCTGTGGACACCAAACTACTCAACGTTCGGGTGTTTGATGACAAGGTGAAAAGGGCGACGTACGCAAAGCAGACGCAAAGTGCCGAAACCAAAGGGGAGTCCAATTGCCCTCTCTGTGCAATCGGCCACGGTGCAAACAACGCTAGGCGGTATGCTCTGAGTGAGATGGATGCGGATCATGTTTCTGCGTGGAGCAAGGCGGGGGACAGCTCGGCCAACAACTGCCAAATGCTTTGCGTCACCCACAATCGCGCAAAGGGCAATCGCTAGCCCCCCTAAAAACGAAAGTGGGTGCAGGGGTTCAGCCCCTGCCCGCCGGAGGCCCTGCTGCCTCCGCCGCCCTGCGGCGAGGTGGGGTCTGGCGCCGTTTCGGCCTCCCACTATCAGGGGCGCATGATCGAAAATCCCGAAACGTCGGTACTCTACAACGCCCAGTGTCCGGTGTGTCAGGTCGAGGTTAACCATTATGCGCGTTATGTGGGCGAGGCGGGTTTGCCGATCCGGTTTGATGATCTGAACACGGATGCACTGCACCGGTGGGGGATTGATGCCGATACGGCCGCGCGCAGCCTGTATGTGCAGCGGGGTGGGGTGATTGTTTCCGGTGTGCCGGCGTTTTTGCTGCTGTGGTCGCAGATGCCGCGGTATCGATTGCTGGCGTGGATCGTGGGGTTGCCGGGGATCAGGCAGATTGCCGGCGCGGCCTATGATCATGTGTTTGCCCCGGTGTTGTACCGGCGGCACCGGCGCCGGCAGGCCGGGAACCAGCGTATAGGGTGAAAGCCGCAAGCCGGTGCGATGGGGCCGCCCTATCTTGCCGGGCGTCGATGCTGCATGGAGGCGGTTGAAAGTGAGGCACCGCCTTGTCCGAGTTCAACCTGCCGCTTGCGAGTGCGATTATCTGGATGGTGGGCCTGTGCCTGGTGGGCGGGCTGATGACGCCGCGTGCCGATTGGTATGCCCGGCTGCGCAAGCCCGCATGGCAGCCGCCCGGTTGGGCGTTCGGGCCGGGGTGGACGATCATCCTTGGTTTGGCGGCGTGGGCGGCGGTGCGCGCTTGGGATGCCGGTGATGCGGCGCAGCAGCGGGACGTGCTGATCCTGTTCGGCGTGAACGCCGTGTTCCACCTGGCCTGGAGCCCGCTGTTCTTCAAGCTGCAGCGGCCTGATTGGGCGCTGATCGAAGTGCCGTTCCTCTGGGCCTCGGTGCTCGCGATGATGATCGGGTTGTGGCCCATCGACAGCCAAGCGGCGCTGCTCATCCTGCCCTATCTGGCATGGGTGGGATTTGCAGCGTCGCTCAACTGGAAGGTTGTTGATCTCAACCCGCGTTGACGGGAAGGCCCTTGGCTATTCCGCCGCCTCCAGCACCCGTTCTGTCGCCACGGTGCCGGCTTTCGCAAACGCCATCTCGTCCGTCACCGGGCCTTCCATCAGCTCCTTGCGGTCGTATTTGTAATTGGCGGTCACCATCCACGGCGCGCGGTTGCCGGAACGGGGCAGGGCATCGGCGCCGCGCTGGACGTAGCCGGATTGCAGATCCATCGCGAGCCGTTCCGGCACCACGTCTGCTGCCGGGGTGGGGGTGGCGATGTCCACGCCGGTTTTGCGCATGTGGTTGAGCAGCCTGCAGACATAATCGGCGATCAGGTCTGACCGGAGGGTCCAACTGGCGTTGATATAGCCAAAGCTTTGGGCGAGGTTGGGGATGCCGGAGAACATCATGCCCTTGTAGGCCAGGGCATCGGCGGTGCGGCGGGTTTCGCCATCCACCGTGACGGTCATGCCGCCCAGCGCTTCCAGTTTCAGGCCGGTGGCGGTCACGATAATGTCGGCTTCGAGCAGCTTGCCGTTGTGCAAGCGGATGCCGCCAGCCTCGAACTTCGCGATCTGATCGGTGACGATTTCGGCCTTGCCGGCGGTGATGGCGTTGAACAGATCGGCATCCGGCACGAGGCACAGGCGCTGATCCCAGGGGTTGTAACCCGGCGTGAAGTGGGTTTCGAGATCATAGTCAGCCGGCAGCAGCTTTGCGAGGCGCTTCAGCAGCAATTCCCGGACCTTGCCGGGGTTGTTTCGCGTTTGCTTGTAGAAATATTGGCCGAGCGTGACATTCTTCCAGCGCACGATGTCGTACGCCATTTGCGCGGGCAGGATCGCCTTCAGCGCATTGGCGATGGCATCGCTGCCGGGGCGGGACACCATCCACGTGGGGGAGCGTTGCAGCATGGTGACGTGCGCGGCGGTATCGGCCATCGCCGGCACCAGCGTGACCGCCGTGGCGCCCGATCCGATGACGACGACGCGCTTGCCTTTGTAGTCGAGCGATTCCGGCCAGAATTGCGGGTGGATGATCTGGCCCTTGAACTCGGCCTCACCCTCCCACGTGGGGCGGTGGCCCTGGCCGTAATTGTAATAACCGCTGCACATGTAGAGGAAGCGGCAGGTGAGGGTGGACTGGTTGGTGGTGACCGTCCAGCGCGCGGTCTCGCTGTCCCACGCGGCGTTTGTCACCTTGTGGCCGAAGCGGATGTGCTGGTTGATGCCATGCTCGGTGGCGGTTTCGCGGATGTAGCTGCGGATCGACGGGCCGTCGGCAATGGCCTTGGCCGATTTCCACGGCTTGAAGCGATAGCCGAGCGTGTACATGTCGGAATCAGAGCGGATGCCGGGATAGCGGAACAGATCCCAGGTGCCGCCGATGGCGTCGCGGCCTTCCAGGATGGCATAGGTTTCGTTCGGGCAATTCTGCTGCAGATGAACCGCCGCGCCAATGCCCGACAGGCCGGCGCCAACAATCAAAACGTCGAAATCAGTGGAACTCACGGTACTGGTCTCCCTTTACGCGAACGTAAAGCGAGGGCGGGCTGGCGGCAATGGGGCAAAACAGCGAGGGCGGCCACGAACCGGCACAGGCCGGCAGCGGCCGGCTACCGGCGGGGCGCGCCCGGCAGCGGCGGCAACTGCCGCGGGCGATCCTTGCGCGGCATCTGCGCCTGATAGGCGACTAGGCAATGATCATTGCAATAAGGGAAGCCGGCGTTGGACGGGCGGCCGCAGAAATGGAAATCCGCGTCTCCCGGATGGCCGATCGGCCACTTGCACACCTTTTCGTTTAATTCGAGCAGGCTGGTGCGGGTGTGCTTGCCGCCCTTGCTGACACCCGTGGCCGGCCTGGCGACAGGGCGCGCGGCCGGTGCTTCCATCGGCGTGATCGCTGGTGCACTGGCGGCCACCGGAGCCGGGGCGGGCGGTGGTGCAGCGGCGGCCGGCGGTGGCGGCGGCGCGCCGGCCGCAGCGCGGGCAGGGGCCGGCGTGGCGTCGGTGGCCTTCACCGGTGAAGGCCGGCTTTCCAGGCCAAGCCGGTGCGCCTTGCCGATCACGGCATTGCGGGTCACGCCTTCGCCCAGCATTTCGGCAATCTGGGTCGCGGTCATGCCGCCCTCCCAGCCCTGCTTGAGCTTTGCGATGCGTTCGTCGGTCCAGGCCATGGTGCGTCTTGCCCTCAGATAATCAGCGTCACCCCTTGGCAGGGCGCGCGTGCAATCGTAAGCCCCTAGCGATGATGAACGCTGATAACAAGCTGCCAGCACACCCGGAGCCCGGGGTGCCCGTGATTGCACGGCTCAACACGGAAGGGTTGAAGACCCTTTATCTGAAAGAGGTACGGCGCTTTTTCAAGGTGCAACTGCAAACCATCTGGGCGCCGGCGGTCACCACGCTGATGTTTCTGGTGATCTTTGCCGTGGCACTGGGCCGCGGCGATATCCTGATCCTTGGGGTGCCCTATGCCGATTTCCTCGGCCCTGGCCTGATCGTGATGGGCATGATCCAGAACAGCTTTGCCAACACCTCGTCTTCCATCCTGGTGGCCAAGGTGCAGGGCTCGATCATCGATGTGCTGATGCCGCCGCTGTCCGCAGGAGAATTGATGCTGGCCTGGGTGGGCGGTGCGGTCACGCGGGCCTGGTTGGTGGGGCTGGCAGTGTGGACGGTGATGGCGGTGGCACCGGGCGTGAACGTGCCGGTGAAAGATCCGCTGCTGGTGCTCTATTTCGGCACCATGGGCGCGATCCTGCTGGCACTGCTCGGCATCCTGACGGGTGTGTGGGCCGATAAGTTCGATCATGCCGCGGCGGCCACAAACTTTGTGATCCAGCCGCTCACGCTGCTGTCTGGTACTTTCTATGCCGTGGAACGGCTTGGACCCACGGTGGCCGGAATTGCCCATGCCAATCCCTTCTTCCATGTGATCGATGGTTTCCGGGCCGGCTTCATCGGTGTGTCGGATGGGCCGCTGGGTCAGTCGGCACTGCTGCTGGCGCTGGTCAACGTCGCGCTGTGGTTCCTGTGCTATCGCGTGGTGAAATCGGGCTGGAAACTGCGCGCCTGATCCGGTGCTGTGCGGCAACGACGTATTTGCACTGAACGCCAAAGCCGCATAACGCACGGCATGCTCAAATTCGCGCGGGGGAAACCCCTGGGCAGCGCGTAAGGGTTTGGACTGTAAAACGATGATCATTGATGCCCCCCTCTTCCGCCGTGGCGGCGTGCTTGCGCTTGCAGTGCTGCTTGCCGCCTGTTCCAACGGCGAGGGCGATAATGCCGGCGGCAAATCCGGCCGTGGCAAGCGGCCGCCGCAACTTGTGTCTGCCCAAGTTGCCGCCATGGAAGATTTTGCGCCCACATTGCTGGCGCTCGGCACCGTCACCCCCAGCCAGAGCGTGGCCGTGCGGCCCCGCGGCGATGGTGAGATCATGTCGATTGCCTTCAAAGAGGGCGATAATGTGCGCGCCGGACAGCTGCTGTTCCGGATCGATTCGCGCCAGGCCCGGGCTGCGGTGGCCCAGGCAGAAGGCGAGCTGAAGGGCGCCATCGCGGCCGAGCGTCGCGCCACGCTGGATTATGAGCGGGCCGAGAAGCTGGTAGAGAAGGGCTTCGTATCGGCCGCCGCGCGGGATCTGGCCCGGGCCAATGCCTGGTCTGCCCGCAGCCAGATCGAAACCAACCGCGCACTGCTGCAATCAGCGCAGGTGCAATTGTCTTTCCTGACTGTCACCGCGCCCATTTCCGGACGCACCGGTGAACTTGGTTTCCGTCGCGGTGCCACCGTGCGCCAGGGCGATGCCACGCCGCTGGTGACGATCAACCAGATTTCTCCCATCCACGTGCGTTTCCTTGTGCCGGCGGCCAACGTGCAACAGGCGCGCGCCGTGCAGGCCAGTGGCGGCGGCACTGTGCTGGCACGGGATCGGCAGAGCGGTGAGGTGCTGGCCACCGGCCGCCTCGTGTTCCTTGATAATAATATCGATCCGGGCAACGGCGGCGTCGCGGCTCGCGCGGAGTTCCGCAACGAAGGCGACGTGCTGTGGCCGGGCGCCATCATCGATGTTGAATTCCCGCTGGAACGCGCCACGCCGCATATCACACTGCCCGAAGGCGCGGTGCAGACCGGCCGCGACGCCCCCTTCGTGTGGGCGGTTTCCGGTACTGCCAAGGCGCCTGGCGCGAAAGGGTCCGGCGGCAAGGTGCAGATGCGCAATGTGGATATCGCTGGGCGCCTGCGCGGCAAGGTTTATCTTGCCGGAGGCGTGAAGCCTGGCGAACAGGTCGTGGTCGATGCGCTTGCCCGCCTGAAAGAGGGAGACACTGTGCGCCTGAAGGGGCCCGACAAGCCCCAGTTGGCAGCCAGCCCTGATCGTCCAGCCGCGCCGGCCGGGAGCGCTGGCTGATGGGTTTTGTCCGCCTCTGTGTCGAGCGGCCAATCGCCACCATCCTTCTGACTCTCGCGGTCGTGTTCGGCGGCCTGTTCGGCTATCGCCAACTGGCGGTGTCGGCCCTGCC
>JAIXPM010000039.1 GCA_027486275.1 Sphingomonadales bacterium
CGGGTCACCGGATCGCCGTCGCTGAAGCAGCACAGGAAGGGCTTGTCCCACTGGTCGAACACCTGCCAGGCGCGCTTCTGGTCCGGGATGGAGACATTGTTTTCGAACGGCACGAAACTGGGGAAGATGCGCGCACCGGCCTTGTAGCTGCTGTCCGGGAATGGCGCGTCGTAAGCGGCAATCTCGGCGGCGCTGAGCGCGCGCTTGGCCCCGGCGTTGATGATCCGGCCGATCGGGAAGACCGGGCTCCATTGGGAAAAGGCCCGCCACAGGGCAAAGGCGCGCGGGGGCGGGCCACCTTCGGGCAGGCCGCCATTGGACAGCACCACGCTGGCAAAACGATCCGGCATTTCCGCGACCAGGCGCAGGCCGATCAATGAGCCCCAATCCTGACAGACCAGCGTCATCCGCGTCAGGTCCAGCGCTTCGACCCATTGGCGCATCCAGCCGACATGGCGGGCATAGCTGTAGTCGGTCTTCCGGGTCGGCTTGTCTGATTTGCCGAAGCCGATCAGATCGGGGGCGATCACGCGAAAACCGGCTGCCACCACCGGGCCGATCATGTGCCGATACAGATAGCACCAGCTTGGCTCACCATGCATCATCAGCACCACGGGCGCGTCGCGCGGCCCTTCATCGACATAATGGATGCGCAGGGGCGTGCCATCGCCGGGATCAGCGATCTCCACATAATGTGACGCGAAGGGAAAATCGCTGATCGCCGCAAAGGCGCTATCGGGCGTGCGTAAGACCTTCACGATATATCCCCTGCTTTCGATAATATTGGCACTATTGGTGCCGTATTACCGCCGCAAGGTCAAGCCGAAGGCCCGGGTTTCGCCGTATCCACCAGCCGGAACCCGATATGATCGGTGCCCAGCCCGCGTTCCTGGAACTGGCGCGCGGCCGGGCGATAGCGGGCGCAATAATTGGCGGCGCACAGAAAGGATCCGCCCTTGATGATGTTGACCGGTTCGCCAGCATCGGCGCGTGCTCCGCTGGAACTGGTCCATTCCCAGACATTGCCGATCATGTCGTACAAGCCAAAGCCATTGGGTTTGAAACAGCCCACGGGCGCACGCCCGGCAAAGCCATCGGTGCCCAGATTCTTCACCGGGAAAATGCCTTGATAATAGTTGGCTTGCGGCTGGCCTTTCGCGTCAACCGGTTCCGGCAGTGCTGCTGCACCGGCGCGAGCGGCATATTCCCATTGCGCCTCGGTCGGCAATTGCTTGCCGGCCCAGCGCGCATAGGCCTGCGCATCCTGCCAGGCGATCTGGACCACGGGTTCGCGGTCATGCCCGGTGATGCTTTCCTGCAATCCGGATGGGTGCCGCCACTGGGCGCCCGTGACCCACCGCCACCAGCGCGGATCCGCTTGCGATGGAATGTTGAACACGGCTGACCCCGGCACCAGCATCTCGGGCGGGGTGCCGGGAATTGCGGGCGGTTCGCGCTCGGCCATTGTCCGGTAACCGGTGGCCTGCACAAAGGCGGCGAACTGGGCGTTGGTCACTTCATGGGCGTCGATCCAGAACCCCTTGACCGTGACCGTGCGCGGCGGGCCTTCTTCCGGATACTGCGGATCATCGCCCATTACGAAGCGGCCGCCGGGCACCCAGACCATCCTGTCATCGGGCAGGCCGGCGCAGGCGTTGCCGGGCGGCGCCGGCGCCTCTGTGCAGGCTGACAGCAGCAGCGCAAGACTGGCCGTGAACGCCAGACGGTGCATCAGTTGTCCGGCATCGCGGCCAAGGCATCGCCCAACAAACGCCGCACCACCGCCTTGGCCTCTTCAACGGGCAGTTCCTGATCATGGCGCAACAGGCGCCAGGTCTGGAAACTCAGGATGACATGCAGACCGCGGGTGCCGGCCAGATCGGCCTTCACCGTCGCCGGCAAATGGGCCTCCAGGGTTTCGAATTCCAACCGCAGCATGCGGCGATAATCCTGCATCAGATAGGGCGACTGGAAGCGTTTGAGGCTGGCCGAAATCCGGTAGGGCAGGATGGTTTCAAACACCTTCGATCGCTTGTCGGCGATATCGAAAAGCCTTTCCTTCCAGTCTGCACCGGCGGGGGCTTGCAGGATGATCGGCATCACCTGTGCCTCGATCACTTCGCCCATCTCGCGGTAGAGCTCATCCATGTCGTCAAAGTGGCGGAAGACCGAACGCAGGCCGACGCCCGCCACCTCTGCAACGCGCGCCGCGCTGGGCGAAACATCGCCCTTGCTGACCAGATCAAGCATCGCGGCGACAATCTTGCCCCGGCTGGATCGGCTCCGTTCGCGTCGGCCATCGGCCAGCGGTGCTTGCGAACGTGATGCCATCTTGTGCGATACATTGGCCATGAACCCTGTTTTGCGGCAAACCGGCATTGGTGCAAGCGACAATAGCGATTGCAAATATTTCTTGGCACTTATAATGCCAATATCAGGGATCAATCTGGCAGCAGCCGCGCGGCGCGACGCCATGGGCGGCCCGGAATGGAGCGGTTGGCGTGATGGCTGAAGGGATCATCTGGGGCACGGCGCTGCTGGCCTATGGCGCCTTCCGGCTCTGGTATGACAATTGGTCTGGCCCGCTGAAACCCGCAGAGATCGATGCCTTTCTGGCCCAGATGGCCGGGCGCTTCGAAGGAACCGGGAACAGCCCGGAGGTGCTGCGCGCCTTCCTTGCAGCCGATGATGGCCGCGAGTTCGTGATGCTCAATCTGGTCAAGGCGCAACTGGACCTGGTGGAAGATCCGCAGACCGGGCAGATGGTGCAAGGCTTTGAACTGCTGAAACGCTATTCGAAACGCTTCATGCCGGTGCTGCTCCGCAATGGCGGCCACCCCGGCATCGTCGGGCGCAAGGTGGGCGGCTATGTCGATGCCTGGAACACCGAACCCGATCCCGGCTGGACGGTTTTCGGCCTGATGCGATACCGCAGCCGCCGCGACATGATCAAACTGGTGATGGACCCGGCCTTCACGGCAGGCCACCCGGACAAATTGCTCGGCACGCTGGCGACCTTTTCCTTCCCGACGCAGCGGGCGCTGTCCTTCTATGTGGGCCCACGGTTCACCGTGGCGCTGGTGCTGGCGCTGATTGCCGCCCTGTCGCACCTGATGATGCTGACCATCGCATCATGACCGCGCTGCTGCCACCCAGCACCAACCACCA
>JAIXPM010000086.1 GCA_027486275.1 Sphingomonadales bacterium
GCCGGGCTCGGCATGGTCTATGCGCTCTACACCGATATCCGCTTCGCCTCAGATGCGGCGGTGTTCACCACCGCCTTTTCCAAGCGCGGGCTGATCGCCGAACACGGCATTTCCTGGCTGTTGCCGCGCCTGATCGGCTTTGCTGCGGCCGCCGATCTGCTGTTTTCGTCGCGCAAGGTCGATGCCGCCGAAGCGCTGTCGCTGGGGCTGGTGACGCGCGTTTTCCCGGCAGCCGAATTTGAAGCCGGCGTGATGGCCTATGCCAAGATGCTGGCCAACGACGTGTCGCCGCGTTCGCTGCGCGAAATGAAGCGCGAGCTGTGGAACGCGCAGTTTGAATCGCTGGGCGAAGCGATTGCCGCCGCCGATGCCGACATGGCCGGCAGTTTTGCATCGGAGGATTTCAAGGAAGGCGTCGCGCATTTCCTCGAGAAACGCCCGGCGCGTTTTACCGGCCGCTGACCGGATTGCCTCGCTGGACTGGACGGCGACCATGGCAGCGGCCATGCTCGCGCCAATGGAGCGAGGGCAGCAGACATGGCAGAGCTGAAGGCTGACGATTTCAGCCCGGGTTTGCCCGATCGCGTGATGCGCAAGGCGCAATTGCGGCTGCTGCCGTTCCTGTTGATCGCCTATCTCATCGCCATCGTTGATCGCATCAACATCAGCTTTGCGGCTGAAACCATGAACCGCGACCTGGGCTTCACGGCGACGGTCTATGGCTTTGCCGGCGGCATCTTCTTCGTCAGCTATGCGCTGTTGGAAGTGCCGTCCAACATGGCAATGATGCGTTTTGGCGCGCGGGTTTGGGTGACGCGGATCATGATCAGCTGGGGCGTGTTGTCGGCCGCCCTGATGTTCGTGACCACGCCGATGCAGTATTATGTGCTGCGGTTCCTGCTGGGCGCGGCAGAGGCCGGGTTTTTCCCGGCGGTGCTGTATTACGCCAGCACCTGGTTTCCCACGCAGTGGCGCGCGCGAGTGGTGAGCCGATTTTATGTGGCACAACCGATCACGCAGATCGTGATGGGGCTGGTGTCGGCGCCGATCCTGGGGCTGGAAGGCGTGATGGGCCTGCACGGCTGGCAATGGCTGTTCCTGATCGAAGGCGTGCCGGCGATTCTGATGGGGCTGATCATCTGGCGCTGGCTGCCGGATTCACCCGACACGGTCAGCTGGCTGGCACCGGACGAGCGGCGCTGGCTCACCGGCGCGCTGGCCGCCGATGCCGCCGCCAGCGGCACTGAGCATGGCGGCGTGATCAAGGCCATTTCCGACCGCAGGGTGCTGGGGTTCGGGTTGGCCTGGCTGTTCTTCGTTGGATCGGTGAACGCCTATTATAATTCGATGCCGTCGATCATTGCCGCCAAGACCGGCATGGATATCACGCGCATCGGGCAGTTCACCGTTGTTGGCGGGCTGATTGGCGTGGCGATGCTGCTGGGCCTGGGCTGGCACAGCGATCGCCGGCAGGAACGATATTGGCACATGCTGGTGCCGTGGGCGATCGTGGGCGCCGCCTTCGCCCTGCTGTCGCTGTCCTCAACACCCACGCCGGCCATCATTGCGGCAGTGCTGGTCTTTGCCTTTTACCTGTCGTCGCAACCGGCGTTTTACGCGGCGTTGACCGAAGGCCTGCACGAACGCCATCGCGCGGTGAGCATCGCAGCCGTCAACACCTTCGGCCAGTTCGGCGCCTTCGTCAGCACCAGCGCACTGGGCATCTCGCGCGATGCCACCGGCAGTTACGATGTGGGCCTGGCGGCCATTGCAGCGTGCGTGGTGATCAGCGTTTTCCTGATGAACATGCTGCGGCGGCAAGCGGTGGCGGGATAAGGTTCGCGGGCGGTTGTCTTCGCCAGTAAAAGGCATAAGCTAAGACCCGGCTCCCAAGGAGCGGATTGTCGCGCAGCGTGCATCCAACATGATCCGGGGGACGATCAGATGACAGCACCAATCCGCGTGGCCGTGCCGCTGCTTGTCAGCCTTGCAGCCATTGCCGCAACCGCTCAGCCAGTGCAGGACGCGGTGCCGAACGTCGTCCCGGCCGCCAAGCCGGGCCTGGCGACCCCGCCGGATGGCTGGGCCTATCTGCCCGAACTGGCGGTGCTGGGCCCGGCCGATATCTATCGCATCGTGCAGCGCCAGAAGGGTGAAGGCGGGCCCAAGACGCAGATGCATGTGCACACCAGGAAGAATGCCGGCATCCTCACCCGCGATGTCGATGTGCCGCTGACGGCGGCGACGCAGCTGAAATGGCGCTGGAAGATCGATCAGATCCCCTCGAAGCTGCCCGAAACGGCCGCTGCCAACCACGACTATTTCAGCATCGCTGTGAAGTTCGAAAACGGCAAGGATCTCACCTACATGTGGAGCTCCAGCTTGGACAAGGAGCTCGGCTTCGATTGCCCGCTGCCCGGCTGGACCGGGCGCGAATATCATGTCGTCGTCCGCTCCGGCGGCGGCGATGTGGGCAAATGGCTGGCGGAAAGCCGCAATGTGGCCGCCGATTACGCCAAACATGTTGGCCCGGAACAGCCCGGCCGCATCACGCAAGTGTGGTTCATCGCCAACACCATCATCCAGCAGGGCGAAGCCAACGCCCGCTTTGGCGAGATCGTGTTGACCCCTGGCACAACGGGCAAGCCGCTGGCGGTGTTCTGAGGCCGCGTGACAGCGCCGCTGCGGCCGGCTAATCCATCATCATGACTCACGCTGCCTACCCCGCCGCGCGGCTGCGCCGCACCCGCATGACCGCCTGGAGCCGCGATCTGCATCGCGAAACTTCGCTCAGTCCCGCCAATCTGATCTGGCCGCTATTCCCGACCGAGGGCCATGATGAAGCGGTGCCGGTGGGCACCATGCCGGGCGTGTCGCGCCTGTCGGTGGACCGGCTGGCCAAGGCCGCCAAGGAAGCCGCCGCGCTGGGCATTCCCGCCGTCGCGCTGTTCCCGCACACGCTGCCCGAACGCCGCAGCGAGGATGCTAGGGAAGCGCTGAATCCCGATAATCTGATCTGCCGTGCCATTCGCGCCATCAAGGATGCCGCGCCCGAAATCGGCGTGCTCACCGATGTGGCGCTCGATCTCTACACCAGTCACGGCCACGATGGATTGTTGTCGGACGCTGGCGAGATCCTGAACGACGCCACGGTGGAGATGCTGGTTGGCCAGTCATTGAACCAGGCCCGCGCCGGCTGCGATATCATCGCCCCGTCCGACATGATGGATGGCCGCGTTGCCGCCATTCGCGCTGGCCTGGAGGCGGATGGGTTCCACAACACCCAGATCATGGCCTATTCGGCCAAATATGCTTCGGCCTTCTATGGCCCCTACCGCGATGCGGTGGGCAGTGGCGGCGTGCTGAAGGGCGACAAGAAAACCTATCAGATGGACCCGGCCAATGCCCGCGAAGCGCTGCGCGAAGTGGCGCTGGACATCGCGGAGGGCGCGGATTCGGTGATGGTGAAGCCGGGGATGCCGTATCTGGATATCATCCGCGCCATCCGCGACGCCTTCGACGTGCCGGTGTTCGCCTATCAGGTGAGCGGTGAATATGCGATGCTGGAAGCCGCGATTGCCGCTGGCGTGCTCGATCGCAACAAGGGCGTGCTGGAAGCCTTGATGAGCTTCCGCCGGGCAGGCTGTTCGGGTGTGCTGACCTATCACGCGCCGCTGGCGGCGCGGCTGATGGGGGCATGATGGGCGAACGCGTGCGCATCGCGGTCTTGGGGGCTTCGGGTTACACGGGGGCCGACCTTGTGCGCCTGGCGCTCACCCATCCCCGGATCGAGATTGCGGCACTCGCCGCCAATGCCAAGGCCGGGCAGACGATGGCGCAGGTCTGGCCGCATTTCGCGCCCTATCCGAACCTGCCGCGGCTGGTGAAGGCGAACGAGATTGATTTTGGCAGCATCGATGCGGTGTTCGGCTGCCTGCCGCACGCAGCGTCGGCGGAACTGCTCTCCACCATCACGGGCAAGCGCATCATCGATCTTTCGGCGGATTTCCGGCTGAAGGATGCCGACACCTATGCCGATTGGTATGGCGGCGCGCACCCGGCGCCGGCGCTGTTGCCAGAAGCGGTTTATGGCCTGACCGAATTTGCCCGTGATGCCCTGCCCGCGGCGCGGATTGCCGCCTGCCCCGGCTGCTATCCCACCGCCGTGCTGCTCGCGCTGCTGCCATTGATGGCGGCCCATGCCATTTCGGCCGACAACATCACCGTCAACGCGCTGTCGGGCGTGTCGGGCGCCGGGCGCAGCCTGAAGGAAGCCAATCTGTTTCCCGAAGTGGCGGAAGCCGTGCACCCCTATGGCATCGGCCGCCACCGCCACATGCCGGAAATGGAGCAGGAGCTGAGCTCACGCGCTGGCAAGCCGGTCACGATCAGCTTCACGCCGCACCTGATCCCGATGAATCGCGGCGAGCTCGTCACCTGCATCGTCGAAACCCCGCACGGGCCGGACTATCTGCGCGAGCTTCTGGCCGACGCCTATACCGATGAACCGTTCGTCCACCTTCTCCCCGAAGGCGTGGCCCCGGCCACCCGCATGGTGCGCGGATCGAACCACGCGGTGATCAACGTTTTCGCCGATCGCGTCCCCGGCCGCGCCATCGTGATCGCCGCGATCGACAATCTGGTGAAGGGCTCATCCGGCCAGGCCATCCAGAATTTCAACCTGATGTTCGGCCTGCCGGAAACCATGGGGCTGGAACAGGCCCCGCTGTTCCCGTGATCGAAACGGCCCGCCTGATCATCAGGCCCTGGCGGGACGATGATCGCGCCGCCTTCGCCGCGATGGGCGCAGACCCTGAGGTAATGGCGCATTTCCCGGCGCTGCTCAGCCGCGCCGAGAGCGATGCGATGGTGGATCGCATCGGGCTGATGATGGCCGGTCAGGGCTTTGGTTTCTGGGCGGTGGAGCGGCGCGACAACGGCGGCTTCATCGGCTTTTGCGGGCTGAACCGGGTGAATTTCCCTTGCCCAGTCGAAGGCGAAGTGGAGATCGGCTGGCGGCTGGCCCGCAAAGCCTGGGGGCAGGGCTTTGCCCGCGAGGCGGCGCTGGCCTGCCTGGACTGGGGCTTTGGCCACGGTATGACGCGCATCGTCAGCTTCACCGTGCCGGCCAATGTGCGCAGTTGGGGGCTGATGGAGCGGCTTGGCATGGTGCGACGTGGCGATCTGGATTTTGATCATCCGCATGTGGCCGACGGCAGCCCGCTGAAGCGCCACATCGTGTACGAGGCGGCGGCATGACGGTTCACCCATTTGGTTCTGACATGCCACAGATTGCCGATGACGCGTTCATCGCGCCGGGCGCCCACGTGATCGGCAAGGTGAGCATCGGCGCCGGCAGTTCGATCTGGTTCAACTGCGTCCTGCGCGGCGATGTGGGACGCATCAGCGTGGGCGAACGCACCAATATTCAGGATGGCACGATCGTGCACGTCACCGGCGGCCGGTTCGATACCCATATCGGCGATGACGTGCTGATCGGCCATGGCTGCATCATCCACGGCTGCCGGCTGGAGAACCACGCCTTCGTTGGCATGGGCGCCATCGTGCTGGATGGGGCGGTGGTGGAATCTGACGCCATGCTGGCCGCCGGCGCGCTGCTGACACCGGGGAAGGTGGTGAAGAGCGGGGAATTGTGGGCCGGGCGGCCAGCGAAGTTCCTGCGCGGCCTGACAGCGGCGGAAATTGCCGGCAACCGGGCCGGCGCGGCTGGTTATGCCAGGCTGGCGCAGGTTTATCGAACGGGCGGATAAGACTTATTTGTCAACGCCCTTCACCTTGCCCCACTGGCGGGCGGCGGTGTAGCCAAGATAGCCAGTACCAAACAAGGCATAGAGCGGTTCGGGCAGACCATTCAGATAGCGGGTCATGCCGGCGGCGATATCGTGGGCCATCTGCGGCTGCACGGCCGCGATGAGCCCCATCGGGATCGACCACATCAGCAGCGCATACATCACATAGAGGAAGCTGGGCCGCGCCCGGCTGGTCCAGGGATCATTGCTGGCGGCTTCGGCAACAATGGCGGAGAGCTGGGTGGAGAGCAATTCAAGCTCCTGGCTGTTCTGCAACTTCATCAGCTCGATCTTGGCCGCGTCCCGCGCCTTGGGATCGGGGATGATCTTGTCGAGCAAGCCGGCAACCGGCGCGATCAGGGCATTGAGGATGGACATGGGGCGGGCCTTTCCAATTGGAGGGAGGCCAATTTTAACCAATATGGTTCGTGTAGGACAGGCGCAAGCATGCCGCCGCTGCTCCCCCTGAGAGGGGAGCAACCGCTTGACTGAATGTCTGAAGAAAATGGTCGGAGCGACAGGATTCGAACCTGCGACCTCCAGACCCCCAGTCTGATGCGCTACCAGGCTGCGCTACGCTCCGAGCCGAGGGCGGGCTTAGGGGCTATCGCAGCGTGATGCAACCCCATTCTCTGGCCCCTCAGGCGGCGTTCTCGAGCCCGTATTGCTTGAGCAGGTCATAGAGCGTCGGCCGGCTCACCCCCAGGAACTTGGCCGCTGTGCTGACATTGCCATCGGCGCGCAGCATCGCCCGGCGGATGGCCTGGCGATCGGCAGTCTCGCGTGCAACCTTCAAGGTGAGGGCGGCTTCGTCGCTGCTGTTGACCAGATCGAGATCGGCCGCGGTGAGGCGGCTGCCTTCGGCCATGATGACGGCGCGCTTCATGCGGTTTTCCAGCTCGCGCACATTGCCCGGCCACGGCCAATCGGAAATGGCAGCGATGGCATCCGGGGTGAGGCCCTTGAAATCCCTGCCATTTTCGCGGGCGAAGCGCGTGAGGAAATATTGCGCCAGCAGCACGGCATCACCGGGCCGTTCCTTCAGGCCAGGGATGCGCACAACGATTTCGGCCAGGCGGTAGAACAGGTCTTCGCGGAAGCGCCCGGCCGCGATCATCGCATCCAGATCCTGGTGGGTGGCGCACACGATGCGCACATCCACCGGAATGGTCTTGCGGCCGCCCACCCGTTCGATCACCCGTTCCTGCAGGAAGCGCAGCAGTTTCACCTGCAGCGGCAACGGAATGTCGCCCACTTCATCCAGGAACAGCGTGCCGCCTTCGGCCATCTCGATCTTGCCGGGCTGGGTTTTCACCGCGCCGGTGAAGGCGCCTTTTTCATAACCGAACAGTTCCGATTCCAGCAGATTTTCCGGGATGGCGGCGCAGTTGATGGCCACAAAGGCCTCACCTGCCCGCGCCGAGGCATTGTGCAGGCCCTTGGCCAGCAATTCCTTGCCGGTGCCCGAAGCACCCAGCAGCATCACCGAAACATTGGCCGTGGCCACCCGCTCCACCATGCGGGCCACCTTGATCATTTCCGGCGCCGCCGTGACGATGCCGCCCAACACCTTGTCACCACTGTTGCCGGCTTCGGCCAGGCGCCGGTTTTCGGCTTCCAGTTCGGCCACATGATAGGCGCGGCGGACGATCAGGCCGAGTTCATCGATATCGACCGGCTTGTGATAGAAATCGAAGGCTCCCATGGCGATGGCGCGCCGTGCGCTTTCGCGCGCACCGTGGCCGGAAGCGACGATCACCTTGGTGTTCGGACGCGTGGCCAGGATGGCTTCCAGCGTGGCGAAGCCTTCCGTCACGCCATCGGGATCGGGCGGCAGGCCCAGATCCAGCGTCACCACCGCCGGCTGGTGCGTGCGCAGCGCGTCCAGCGCGGCCTCGCGATCACCGGCCAGGATCACCTCCTGGTCTTCGTAACTCCACTTCAATTGGCGCTGCAGGCCGGCATCATCTTCCACCACCAGCAGCTTGGGCTTCTCACTCACGCTTCTTCCCCTTCCGCCAGCAGCGCGGGCTTCCCGGCTGCGCCCCCAACTGCGCTGTTGCCACAAGCAAGCGGCAGGGTGATGGTGAAGCTTGTGCCTTCGCCTTCACGGCTGGCCACGTCAA
>JAIXPM010000166.1 GCA_027486275.1 Sphingomonadales bacterium
ATCTAGAAAACGACCGCTATTCGCCCGTGACTTGACACGAAAAAGCCGCCGGAGCACAGGGCGCCGGCGGCAGTTTCGGGGGACTCAAGTTAGAACTTGGCGGAAACGCTCGCCTGGAAGGTGCGGCCCAGCACATAAGTGTTGGTGTCGATGCGGCTGGCGTTGAGGCGCTGGAATTCCTGATAACGCGTGTTGGTCAGGTTGCGGCCTTCCAGCTTCACTTCCAGTTCGCTGCCGAACAGCTTGACGCCCTGGCGGACCACGACATCCAGACGGATACCGGGCTTTTCCACCAGATCGGGTTGGCCCGACGGGCCGCGGAAGGCGACGCGGTTGCTTGCATAGTTCAGCAGGATGGTTTGTTCCGACAGGCCTTCATCATCCTGGAAGCCGAACGACAGGTTGGCAACATGATCGGACTGACCGGTAAGCGGCAGGCCGCTCTTGAAGATGTCGGTTGCCGGTACGATCGCGCCCGAAAGCGGGAAGCGCGTGGTGTCACCCGCCTTCACGCGCAGCTTGCTGTCGGTATAAGTGTAGTTGGCCGAGATGAAGAAGCGGCGGGTGGCGAAGAGATCACCCCAGTCCGACAGGTCGAAATATTTCTGGGCTTCGATTTCGGCGCCATACAGGCGGGCGTTCGGCACGTTGGCAAACGTCGTCTGGAAGGTGCCGCCCTGCACGAAGGCGATGGCATCGATCGGCTGATCGATATCCTTGAAGAAGCCGCCAACGGCCAGCCGCTCGTCACGACCGAAATACCATTCGTAGCGGGCTTCGACGTTGATCAGCTGGGAATTGGTCAAGAACTGGTTGCCGAAGCTCAGGCGATCGCTTTCGGTGTCGAAATAGGGCTGCGGCGCCAGTTCGCGGAACTGCGGACGCGCGATGGTCTTCGAAGCGGCAAAGCGCAGCTGCATGTCTTCAGCGAAGTTCCAGGTGACGGTCAGCGCCGGCAGCCAGTAATCCTCGTTGATGTTGGTGGGCGTGTTGAAGGCCGAACCGGGGTTGGCGTTGAACACGTCAACCGGCGTCACGTTCTGCTTGCCGGATTCATAGCGCACGCCGGCCACCAGCTGCACGCCATCGGTCGGTTCGATCTCGACCTGGCCATAGCCGGCATTCACGGTCAGGCCGGCATCATAGCGCGGCGCCACCGTGGAGATGGTGTTGAGGATGATGCCGTAGGTATAGACGTTGTAGTCCGACAGCAGGAAATCAGGGCGCTGCTGGCTGACGGCAGCGGGCAGCGCCGCGTTGGACTGGTAGCGATAGTCAAAGCGTTCCGACACGCGATCAGCCTTGCTGTAGGCATAGCCGGCGGTGAGCTTGATCGGGAACGGGCCGCCGCGAATCTTGTAGCCAAGATCGAGGCCGCCGCCCCACACGTCTTCGTTCAGCCGGCTGAAGGCGACCAGGCTGGATTGGCCGGGCGACCGCAGATCGTTCACATAATCCTTGAACTGCGCCGAAAACGCATAGTTGTTGAACCGCTCATAAGGGGCGAGACGCTTGGAGTTGGCATAGGTGCCGCGCAGATCGACGGTGAGATCGTCGAACTTGAATTCGCCCACGAACTGCGTGTCGATCAGCTGGCGGCGGAACTGCGCGGTGGCGTTGCGCTGCAACAGAACGTCGCGACCCACGTTGATGTCGTCGGTGCCGACCTGGATGCGGGCTTCCTTGATGGTGTCGTTCACATATACGTTGGCGAAACGGATCTTGTGATCGCCGAATTCGGCGCCAATGCTGAACAGGCCGTTGACAACGCTGCGGAATTCGGTGGCGGCAAAGTCGAAATCCTGATCCGGGTTGAGCTGCAGCGTGCCGCCCTGGCCCACCGCGGCGCCGCCGGAAAGCTGCTGTTTGCCGGCCTTGGTCTGCCAATCGTTCGACAGACCCGCGGCGAACACAAAACCGATGCGCGCGTCACCCACATCCCAGGCGCGGCCGCCCGACATGTTGCCGCTCCAGTTCACCGGGATATTGTCGTTGCGGAAGATCACGTTGGTTTCAGAATTGGCCAGGGTCGCGGTAATGTCCTGCAACTGGCGCAGCGAGAAATTGCCGCCCACGGCCAGCGCCTTGCCGGCGTCCTGGCTGGCCTGAATGCCGGTGGGCAGGCGACGGGTGCCGTCGTCATAGCCGGTCCAGTCCTTGCGGCCGCCCGCATAGACATAGCCGAGCTGGCCGGTGGTGGCGGTGTTGGCACCAATGCTGCCGCCCACCGTGAAGAAGGCTTCCTTGGGCACGGCCCGGGTCGTCAGGTTGATGACGCCGCCGCCAAATTCGCCTGGGAAATTGACCGAATAGCTTTTCTGCACAACAGACGAAGCCAGCACCGAGGTCGGGAACAGATCGAGCGGCACAACGCGGCGCAGCGGATCCGGCGACGGGATCGGCAGGCCGTTCAGCAGTGCCAACGAATAACGCTCACCCAGACCACGCACGTAGACATAACGGCCGCCAACAACTGACAGGCCGGTCACGCGCTTCAGGGCGCCGGCGATGTCGCCTTCACCCGAACGCGCGATGTCGGCCTGGCTCAGCACCGACACCACTTCGCGGCTCAGCCGCACGGTGTTGGGGATGCGCCGGCCGATGACGACGATTTCGCTGCCGCCGCCGCCGGGGATCGAAATATCGACTGGCTCTTCTTCCGGCGGCGATTCGGCAGCCGGAGCCGGTTCGGGCGCCGGCGGGGTCGCCGGTTGGGCCCATGCAGGGGCAGCGAACGCCACCATCATGGTGGTCGAAAGCAGGAGTGGCAGCTTGTTGGTCATTATCTTGTCCCCGGTCGAAATGCGGTGGCCGGCAGCTGCGAAGGTCGCGCCGCCGGCCCCAGCCCTTACTGGATCGGCGCTTACTGGATCGGCGAGGGGGCTGCGGTGCAGGCGGTGGCACCGGTGCCAACGCCGCAGGTCCAGCCGGCATACCAAGTGTCAGCAGCGTTACGGAACGCGCCAACAAAGGTGGTTTCATCGAAGAAAGTGCCAGTGCCGGTGAAGGCCGTGCGGGGGTTGGTGGCAACCGCAGCGGTTTCGAAGCTGCCCGGCAGGAAGATATCGGTCAGGGTCAGCGTCTGCGGCGGCAGCAGGTTGTTGTTGCCGGTGATGATCGGCGTGATGCTGGCCAGCGGCACATCGCTTTCGTCACGGGCGGCGCCTGAGCAACCGAAGATCACCGAGCGGAAGATCGGCGCACCGGCTTCGTCGGTCGGGGCATCGGCCGTGGTCACTGCGGTCTGGGCGCCGTCGATGTCGAGGCACAGGCCGGTGGCCGTGGTGTTGCGGATGATGCCGTTGGTCAGACCGTAATCGGTGCCGCCGCGCAGCAGAACGCTGTCGGGCGTGCGGTTGCCGATGAAGGTGAAGTTGGCGATGCGCGGGTTGGAACGCGGGGTCTTGGTTTCGCCGCCAGCCGTATCGGCTTCGATCACGCGGTCACCGCCATCGGTGCGCTGCACGACGAGCACATATTGCAGCAGGCCCTTGAAGCCGAGATCGGTATCGATGGAGTCATCGTCCGCACCCGTGAGGACGATACGCTTGTGGCTCACACGGCCACCGAACCATTCGATGCCATCGTCGGAGCTGTTGTGGACCTGAATGAAATTGGCAGTGGTGCCGCTGCCGACGCCGCCGAAGGTGATGCCGTTCAATTCATTGCCGGGGCTGACTTCGAAGCCGGGGTAACGCACCTGAACATAGGCGAGGCGGCCCGAGTTGTCGGCCGGGCTGCCGCCGCCGTAGAAGGCGCCGGTGAGGCCTTCAATCGCCGACTGGCAGTTGACGGTGCCCGGGGTGGCGCCAGCGCCAACGCAGGTGTGGATCGGCGCGCGACCGAGCAACACGATGCCGCCCCACTGGCCGATCGAGCTGGCATTCACGCCGCCTTCCATGTTGGAACGGCTGGTGAAGATGATCGGGCGGGTGGGGGTGCCTTCCGCGAAGATCTGCGAACCACGGTTGATCACCAGCGCATCAGCGCCAGAAGAGCCGAAGACGACCACACCCGGATCGACGGTCAGGATGCCCTGCTGGCCGCCAGCGGCCGGCGCGCCCGGATCAGCGCCCAGATCGATACCGACATTGACGCGGCCCGACAGCGAGTAGACGACGCCGCGGATGTTGGCCAGCGTGAGGCCGCCGGTGATGGTGCCGGAAATCTGGCAGTTGCGCAGGTTGTTGATCACGCCAACGTTGGTGGTGCCGGTGGGGCAGCTTTCGGCAGGGCCGGTGGGCGTCGGCGTCGGGGTCGGCGTGGGGGCGGGCGCCGGGGCCGGAGCGGGCGGCGGCACCACGATGGCGCCTTCGCCGGGCGACGCAATGTTCTTGGCGCCATCACAGGCAGCCAGCGTGAGCGCCGAACCGATCATGAGGAGCGTGCGAAGGCGGATATTGCTTGAGCGTGTCATGGGGTCACCCCTGTTGGCCGTGTGGTTTGAACAAACTG
>JAIXPM010000114.1 GCA_027486275.1 Sphingomonadales bacterium
CCAGCGCCGTCAGCCCAACAATACCCAAAGTGGTGCCGGCAAAGCCCGCCGGCTTGCCGCCGGGCGCCCGCACGACAAAGGCCAGCGCCAGCAGGAACGAGACGGCCAGCGCCTGCCGCCAGAAGGCCGAAGCCAGCGGCCCAACATCGGCCAACCGCACCAGCCACGGGCCAAAGGCCAGGCAGGCCGATCCGGTGATCATGGCCGGAAAGGCCCAGCGCGCGCCGGCTTGCGCTGAATTGTCGGTGCTGCCCATGGAGGCTGCGCATAGGGGCTTTGCCACGTCGCGCAAGGGGGTTACGCAATCGACATGACCGCTGAACCGCTTTCCCTTTCGCCCCGCCAATGGCTGGTGCAGCTGCGCCGGGGCATCGATCATGCCGAAATCCTGGCCGGCGTGGAGGCGGATGCGCGCTGGACGGGGCGCTATCTGTTCATGGTGGTGATCGCCGCCGGCATCGCCATGCTGGGGCTGTTGCTGTCGTCCCCAGCCGTGGTGATCGGCGCGATGCTGCTGTCCCCGTTGATGGGGCCGATCGTCGGGCTGGGTTTTGGCCTGGCTGTGTGGGATCTGGTGGCGATGCGGCGGGCGCTGGTGGCGCTGGCTTTGGGCGTGGCGGTGGCGGTGGGCTTTGCCGCGCTGCTGGTGATCTTCTCGCCACTGCAAACCGTGACCGACGAGATTGCGGCCCGCACCCGGCCCAATCTGTTCGATCTTGTGGTGGCGCTGCTGTCGGGCCTGGCCGGCACCTTTGCCACGCTGCGCAGCCGGCAGGGCGCCATCGTGGGCGTGGCCATCGCCACCGCCGTGATGCCGCCGCTGGCCACGGTGGGCTTTGGGATCGCCACGGCCAACGCTGATGTGGCTGGCGGCGCGGCTTTTCTGTTCTTTACCAACCTGATGGCGATCGCGCTGGCCTGCGCGGCGATGGCGCGCCTCTATGGCTTTGGCGCCAGCCTGTCGCCGCGGCAGGGCGCTGTGCAGGGCGCGTTGATCCTGATCACGCTGGTGGCGCTGGCAGTGCCGCTGGGGCTGGCGCTGCGCCAGATCGGCTGGGAAAGCCTGGCCCAACGCCGGGTGCGCGAAACATTGATGGCCGAATTCCCGCGCCCCAGCCGGCTGGGAGAGGTGGAGCTGGTGCTGGACAGCTCACCGATCAGCGTCAATGCACTGGTGTTCACCGCCCGTGCGCGCCGCGGCGTCGAATCAGCGTTGGAAGCCCGCCTGTCCGGCGCGCTCGGTCGCGAGGTCACGCTGACACTGGAACAAGTGCCGCTGGGCGGGATCGAAACGCCCGCCGAACCCCGCCCCACCGCCCGGCCCGGGGCCGAACTGGCGCAACGGCTGGCGCTGGTGGCAGGCGTGCCCGCCGAATCCATCCTGATTGACCGAGAGGCCAAACTTGCCCGCGTCGTGGCAGCGACGTTGCCGGGCGCCGGGCTGTCGAGTTTCCGCACGCTCGAACGCCGGGTGGCCGCCACCGCACCAGGTTGGCGGGTGTTGCTGGTGCCGCCGCCGCTGCAACCCGATCCGGCCGATCCCGAAACCGTGGCCTGGGCCGCCGAACGGCTTGATCTGGCCGTGGTGGCCAGCGGCGATGCCGATGCGCTGGCGGCGACGCTGACCGCACGCGGCGTGCAGGTTGATCGCCAGCCCGGCCGCGGACCGGCGCGCCTGGCCTGGGCGGTGCCTGCCGTCTGAAGCAAGCGCACAGGCCGGGTAGCTATTGTCGGAATTCTACAATCGGTTTCCAGCAACTGATCCTATGAACAATCTGCGACCCGTGGAAGGCCAGTTTTTCAGGCATTCCCGAACTTGAACGGCCCGGATGGCTCTGCTGTCCGGGCCGCTTTTTTGTGGTGCGTTGCCAAAATGGTTCTTTCTGTTATCGTTCAGTAATTGGGCTGCATTGAATGCTGTGGCAGCAGCGGACAGGGCATGACCAGCCGGGGAGGGCAGGCCATGATTTCCATCCAGTATTTCGAGCCGCCGGCGGCGTTGCGGTTGCACGTCTCGTCGCTTTATTGGTTCGAAACCGCGGCGCCGGGGTTTTCTGATCTGATGCGCGCCGAACTGGGCCAGATCAGGCTCCTGATCGATGGCGTCGCCCGCAACAGTTACAAATCCGGAAAGCAATGGGAAGGCAGCGGGGCCATCCTGCAGGGCCCGACCACCGCACCCACCCATTATAGTGCAAATACGCGACTTCGCCTGTTTGGTATTGGCCTGCTGCCGTTGGGCTGGGCCGAGCTTATCGGGCTTTCGGCTGACGAACTGGCCGACAATGCCACCGATCTGGGCAGCGTGGTACCGCCGGCACTTGTGTCGAGCCTGATGGACGCGTTGGCCAGCGCACCCACCAATGCCAGCCGCTGCAAGGTGGTCACCGATTTCCTGCAGGCGCGGCTGGTAGCCAACCGCCATGCCGCCTGTTGGTTCACCCGGCTGGCCGATGAATGGCTCACCGCCAGCCCCAATCCGCAGGTGGATACGCTGGTGGCAGCGTCGGGCATGTCGTCCCGTTCAGTCGAACGGCTCACCCACCGGCTCTATGGCGCATCGCCCAAGCTGTTGGCGCGCAAATATCGGGCGTTGGGCGCCGCGGTGCGCTTGGGCATGGGCGAAGCGCATGGCTGGTCGGATGCGGCGGGCGATGCCTTCTATGATCAGGCACATTTCATCCGCGAATTCAGCGCCTTCACCGGCCTTACCCCGGCGCGCTTTCAGGCCCAGCTCGCCCCGCTCACCCGCGCCACCATGACCCAGCGCCGGCAACTGCCTGGCCTGCCCAGCCTGGTGCGCATCGCCTGAACGTGACGCCGGTCCCAAAGCGGCGCAAACCTTGACACCAGCCGGCCCGAACCGCATAAGTAGACCAGATTTGTCCACTTTGCGAGCACCGCCGGGAACCGACGCTTGATTCGTCTCACCAACCTTGCCGATTATGCCGTCGTCGTGATGGCTGCGGCCGCGCGTGAGCCGGGGGTGAAATTGTCGGCGGCGCGGGTGGCGGAATTGACGATGATCCCGGCGCCCACCGTGGCCAAGCTGATGGGCACACTGGCGCGCGGCGGGCTGCTGACCGCATCGCGCGGCGTCGCCGGTGGCTTCACCCTTTCCCGCGACCCGGCCAACATCAGTGTCGTGGACGTGGTGGAAGCGGTGGATGGCCCGATCGCGCTGACCAGCTGTGCCGGGAACGACGTGAACGACTGCGTGATGGAAGGCCATTGCGCGATCCGGGGCCATTGGGCCCCGATCAACCAGGCCGTGCGTGGCGCGCTTGCCGCCGTGACACTGGCCGATCTGGTGCGGCCGGCGGCAGCGGCGGCACCATTGGCGGCGCCCGCCCCGGCGCTGGCTGACTGACTGAAAGAGACGAGTGATGTCTGAAGACGTGTCTGCCACTGCCGTGGACAATGAACCTGTTCAGGATGCCCCCATCCAGGACGCCGAAGCACGCGCCGCGGTGGCCGATCTTGCCACCTACAAATGGGGCTTTTCCACCGACGTTGAATCGGAAATGGCGCCCAAGGGGCTGACCACCGATACCGTCCGCTACATCTCCGCCAAGAAGGGCGAGCCCGAATGGCTGCTCGATTGGCGGCTGAAGGCCTTTGCCAAGTGGGAAGCAATGGAAAGCCCGGATTGGGCCAAGCTCGATATCGCGCCGATCGATTATCAGGACGCTTATTATTACGCCGCGCCCAAGGCCAAGCCGACGCTGGCCTCGCTCGATGAACTCGATCCCGAAATCCGCCGCACCTATGAAAAGCTCGGCATTCCGATCGAGGAGCAAAAGATGCTGGCCGGCGTCGAAGGCTCGCGCCGGATCGCCGTCGATGCCGTGTTCGACAGCGTGTCCGTCGCCACCACCTTCCGGGCCGAACTGGAAAAGGCCGGTGTCATCTTCCGCTCGATCAGCGAGGCGGTGAAGGAATATCCCGATCTGGTGAAGAAGTGGCTGGGCAGCGTCGTGCCGGTCACCGACAACTATTTTGCCTGCCTGAACTGCGCCGTCTTTTCCGATGGCACCTTCGTCTACATCCCGCCGGGCGTGCGCTGCCCGATGGAGCTGAGCACCTATTTTCGCATCAACGCCGCCAACACCGGCCAGTTCGAACGCACGCTGATCATCGCCGACAAGGGCAGCTACGTCTCCTATCTGGAAGGCTGCACCGCCCCGATGCGCGATGAAAACCAGCTGCACGCCGCCGTGGTGGAACTGGTCGCGCTCGACGATGCCGAGATCAAATATTCCACCGTGCAGAACTGGTATCCGGGCGA
>JAIXPM010000100.1 GCA_027486275.1 Sphingomonadales bacterium
CGGGCCGCGCCGGCCACCGGGCCAAAACGCACCGGCAGCGCATCGGCATCGGCCAGCCGCATCACCATCCGGCCCGCCACCTTGGACAGCACCGCGCCATAGACGAGGCCCGGATCATCAAAGCGCACGAAATGATCAAAACTGTCGTAGATCGAGTGATAGGAACCGGCGCTTTCGCCTTCGCCGCCAAAACCGATGTTGATCGACGACACACCGGCATGGTGGATGAAGGCGGTGTAATCGCTGCCTGAACCCAGCGCGTCCATCGGCTGATCGGCGGCCAATTCAGCGGCGGCCAGTGCTGCGGGGTTGCCGCGCAGGCCGTCGAACGCCTTGGCGCGCACGCCGGCCCGCCAGCGGTCTGCCACGCTGGCGCCGGTCTGCGGATCCTTCACATCAGCAGCGGCCTTGCCGATCAGCGACGTGAACTGCCCGCTGCCATCCACGCCCAGGAAGCCGCGGCCATTGCTGTCGCTGTTGATATAGACCACCGCCTTCTGGCGCAGTTCGGCGATATGCTCCTCCACCCACTCGGTGGAGCCCAACAGGCCCGGCTCCTCACCGTCCCAGCTGGCGTAAACGATGCTGCGCTTGGGCCGCCAGCCGGATTTCCACAGCGCGCCCAGCCCCTTGGCTTCGCTCATCATCGCGACTTCGCCCGACAGCGGATCGGAAGCGCCGAACACCCAGCCATCATAATGGTTGCCGCGCACGATCCATTCGTCCTTCTTCGACGATCCCGGCAGGGTGGCGATCACGTTGCTGATGGTTTTCAGCGACCATTCCGATTGCACCTTCAGATGCACCTGCACGCTGTCGTCGCCGCCAAAGCGATAATGGAACGGCAGGCCGCCGCGCCAGTCGTTGGGCACGGGGGCGCCCTTGAGGCGGGAGAGAATTTCGGTCGCATCGGCATAGGAAATCGGCAGCGTCGGGATTTTCAGCACCGTCGGCGCCGTCTCACGGGTCAGGCGCTTGGCATCCTTGGTGGCACCCACACCGGGGGTGAGCGGATCGCCGGGATAGGTGATCATATCAAGCACGCTGCCGCGCTGCACCCCGGCCGGCGGGCGGCCGCCGCCGTTGGGATAGGTATCGGCGCTGCCATAGCCATCCTGCTGCGGATCGGAATAGATCAGGCAGCCAATGGCGCCCTGCTCCTGCGCCAGCTTCGGCTTCAGGCCGCGCCAGCCAGCGCCATAACGCGCGATGACGATCTTGCCCTTCACCGAAATGCCGCGCCGCGCCAGCGCCTCGTAATCGGCGGGCAGGCCATAGTTCACATACACCACCGGCGCCGTGACATCGCCATCACCCTGAAAGGCCACATAGGGCGGCAAAGCGCCGGCGAGGCTGTTCGAGGTCTCATCCTGCGGGATGCCCGGCTCCTGCCCGCCCAGTGTCTTCGCCACCGGGCCCACAAGGGCCAGCGCCGTGGAAATCGGCGTGGGATAGAGCACCTGATAATCGGCGCGCTTCACCTGCCAGCCCCATTCGCGGAACATCTTCTCGATCAGCGCGGCATTGGCCTGGTTGTGCGGGCTGCCCAGGTGGTTGGGGCCGGCGGCCATGGTTTTCAGCCAGGCCATCTGATCGGCGCTGCTGATCTGGGCGTCGTACGCCGCTTCGCGATTGGCGGCCGGTTGCGCAGCAGCAGCGGTACCCAGCAGAAGCGCCGCCAGAATCAGTGATCGCATGGTCATTCCCCTCATATGTTGCCTATGGTCTATCCAGCCGGCGGGGCGGTGACGAGGGGGAAAAACATCGCTACACCTGTGGCCATGCCCGGTCCTCTCTCCGATCTCACCGTCATCGATCTGTCGCGCGTGCTCGCCGGCCCTTATGCCACCATGGTGCTGGCCGATCTTGGCGCCCGGGTGATCAAGGTGGAACGGCCCGATGGCGGCGATGATGCCCGCGCCTATGGCCCGTTCATCAAGGGCCACAGCGCCTATTTCGCCAGCATCAACCGCGGCAAGCAATCGATCGCGCTCGATCTGAAGTCTCCGCAAGATCGCGTCATCTTCGAAGCGCTGCTGGAAAAGGCCGATGTGCTGATCGACAATTATCGCCCCGGCGTGATGGCGCGGCTGGGCTATGGCTGGGAGGGTCTGGCCGCGCGCTATCCGCGCCTGATCCATGCGGCGACGAGCGGCTTTGGCCAGACCGGGCCCGACAGCCAGAAGGCCGCCTACGACATGGTGGTGCAGGCGATGGGCGGCATCATGAGTGTCACCGGCCACCCCGGCGGCCCGCCGACTCGGGTGGGCACCAGCGTTGGCGACATCACCGCCGGGCTGTTCACGGTGATCGGCATCCTCACCGCTCTCCATGACCGGGACAAAACCGGCCGCGGCCAGTTCGTCGATGTCGCCATGCTTGATGGCCAGATCGCCATCCTCGAAAATGCCATTGCCCGCTATGCCGCCACCGGAGAATCGCCAGGGCCACTTGGCGCGCGCCATCCGTCGATCACGCCCTTTGCCGCTTACAGTTGCGCCGATGCACCAATCGTGATCGCGGCTGGCAATGATCAGCTGTTCGCAGCGTTGCAGCAGGCGCTCGGGCTGGCCGATGATCCGCGCTTTGGCAGCAACGAAGCGCGCACCACCCATGCCGAGGAACTGGCCGCTGTTCTGGAAGACGTGCTGCTCACACAACCGGTGGCGCACTGGCTGCCGAAGCTGGAGGCGGCCGGGGTGCCGTGCGGGCCACTGAACAACATCGGCCAGGCGCTGGCCAACCCGCAGGTGAAGGCGCGCAACATGGTGGTGCACACCGCCCTGCCCGACGGCACGCCGCTGATTGCCGCGGGTAATCCGATCAAGCTTTCGGCTCATGCCGATCCCGCCACCCGCGCCCCAGCCCCCGATCTGGATGCAGATCGCGCTGCTATCCTGAAGGAACTCGGCCTGTGACGATCAGCGATCTCGCCCTTGCCGAAATGCTCGCCGAAGCGGCCGGCCAGGCCATCCGCCCATGGTTCCGGCGACCTTTCCTGGTGGAGACCAAGGAAGATTTCTCCCCCGTCACTGCCGCCGACAAGGAAGCGGAAGCCGCCATCCGCCGCCTGCTGGCGCAGTATCGCCCCGATGACGGGGTGATTGGCGAGGAATATGGTGAGGACCGCCCCGATGCCGAGCGCGTGTGGGTGCTAGACCCCATCGACGGCACCCGCGCCTTTGTTGCCGGGCGGCCCCTGTTCGGCACACTGATCGGCCTGATGGAACAGGGCACGCCGGTGCTGGGCATCATCGATCAATGCATCATCCGCGATCGCTGGATGGCGGCACCCGGCCAGCACACCACGCTGAACGGCGCGCGGGTGCATGTGCGGCACTGCACCGATCTTGCCCAGGCGCGCATCGGCACCACCAGCCCGCAGGCTTTTGAGTCGGAAGATTTCACCTGTTTCGAACGCGTGCGCACCGCCGCGCGTGACACGCTGTATGGCGGCGATTGTCACAATTATGGCCTGGTCGCTGCCGGGCATCTCGATGCCGTCGTCGAATCGGGGTTGAAGCTGCACGATTGGGCGGCGCTGGTGCCGATCATCACCGGCGCCGGTGGCGTGATCACCGATTGGGAAGGGCAGCCCCTGACGACAGCCAGCCGCGGCGCCGTGATTGCCGCTGGCGATCCCGCGCTGGCCGCTGCCATTGCCAAGGCGCTCGCCGGGTAAAGCCCGCCCTGCCCCGCCCGTTATCCTGCGAAAGGAAAAGGGCGTGCGATGGCAGGATTTTTCGAGGACATCATCCGGTC
>JAIXPM010000046.1 GCA_027486275.1 Sphingomonadales bacterium
GCGCTGAAGGCGGATCGCTGCGACATCTATACTGATGTGGATGGCGTCTACACGACCGATCCGCGCATCGTGCCGCGCGCCCGCAAATTGCATCGCATCACCTATGAAGAAATGCTGGAACTGGCCAGCGTGGGCGCCAAGGTGTTGCAGACACGGTCGGTCGAACTGGCCATGAAGGAAAAAGTGGTGGTGCAGGTGCTGTCGAGCTTCTCCGACGCGCCGGGCACGCTGGTGGTGGACGAGGATGACGAGATGGAACAGGAACTGATCGCCGGCATCGTGGCCGACAAGGGTGAAGCCAAGGTCACGCTGGTGGGCGTGCCCGACAAGCCCGGCGTGGTGGCCGGCATCTTCGGGCCGTTGGCCGATGCCAATATCAATGTCGACATGATCGTGCAGAACATCGCCAAGGGGGAAGGCAAGACCGATGTCACCTTCACCGTGCCGCGCGCGCAGCTGCCGGCCTCGATGGACGTTCTGGAAAAGGCGCGCGATGCCATCGGTTTTGCGTCCTTGCTGGCCGATGACGATGTGGCCAAGATCTCGGTGGTGGGCGTCGGTATGAAGAGCCACGCCGGGGTGGCCGCCACCATGTTCCGCGCGCTGGCCAGCCGGGGGATCAATATCCAGGCCATCACCACCTCGGAAATCAAGGTGAGTGTGCTGATCCCGATGGATTATGTCGAACTGGCCGTGCGCGTGCTGCACACGGCCTATGGCCTGGATGGGCCGATTGCCGGCGATGTGGCCGAAGATGCGGAGAGCGATGCGTGAGCGATACCCCCCACCTCGACGCTGCATCGGCCAAGGGTCGCGAATTCCTTGGCACCCGCCACGCCATCATGGCCGGCGCCATGACGTGGGTTTCGGAACGCCACCTGGTTTCCGCCATTTCCAATGCCGGCGGTTTCGGCGTGCTGGCGTGCGGGGCGATGCCGCCGGCCATTCTTGAAGCCGAAATCATCGCGACACGGGCGCTCACCAGCAAACCGTTCGGGGTGAATCTGATCACCCTGCACCCACAGCTGGATGAACTGATCGATATCTGCGGCCGGCAAGGCGTGAGCCATGTCGTGCTGGCCGGCGGGCTGCCGTCGGGCGCGGCGATTGCCAAGATCAAAGGCTTTGGTGCCAAGCTGATGTGCTTTGCACCCACGGCAGCGCTGGCCAAGAAGCTGGTGCGATCGGGTGTTGATGCGATCATCATCGAAGGTTCGGAAGCCGGCGGCCATATTGGCCCGGTGAGCCTGACGGTGCTGGCGCAGGAAATCCTGCCGGTGATCACGGATGTGCCGGTGTTCGTTGCCGGCGGCATCGGGCGCGGCAATGCGATTGCCGCCTATCTGGAAATGGGCGCATCGGGCGTGCAGCTCGGTACCCGCTTTGCCGCGGCGGCCGAAAGCGTGGCGCACGACAAGTTCAAGGCCGCGTTTGTCCGCGCTTCGGCCCGCGATGCGCTGTCCAGCGTGCAAATCGATCCGCGCCTGCCGGTGATCCCGGTGCGGGCGCTGAAGAACGCCGGCAGCGAAGCCTTCAACGAGCGGCAACGCGAAGTCGCCGCTGCCGTTGACCGCGGCGAGATGGATCTGGCCGCCGGGCAACTGGCCATCGAACATTATTGGGCCGGCGCGCTGCGCCGCGCGGTGGTTGATGGCGATGTGGAGGGCGGCAGCCTGATGGCCGGGCAATCGGTGGGCATGGTCACCAGCGTGCAGCCGGTGGCCGAGATCATCGCGGAACTCACCACCGACGCCGAAGCCGCCCTGTCCCGCCGCACCGTCAGAGAGGCCGCTGCCTGATGGCCCAGGTCAACGCCGCCCGCGAAATCTTGCGCCGCCTTCACGATGTGATGGCCGGCAAAGCGGCGGCGCAGGTGAAGCTGAACCAGGTGGTAAAGCTGGTGGCGGCCGAACTGGGCAGCGAGGTCGCCTCCATCTACCTGCTGCGCGATGGCGTGCTGGAACTGTTTGCCACGCAAGGCCTGGCGCAATCGGCCGTGCACGTGACGCGGCTTTCGATGGGTCAGGGCCTGGTCGGCAATATCGCCGCCCGCCGCGAACCGCTGGCGCTGGCCGAGGCCAAGGCCCATCCCGATTTCGCCTATCGCCCGGAAACCGGCGAAGATGATTTCCACAGTTTCTGCGGCGTGCCGATCCTGCGCCGCGAAGCCGCCATCGGCGTGCTTGCCGTGCAGCACCGCGAACCGCGCAATTATGCCGAGGTGGAAATCGAAGCGCTGCAGACCGTGGGCATGGTGCTTTCCGAACTGATCCACGGCGCCGGGCTGGTGGATGATGCCCAGGCCGCCCGCATGCGCGCGGCAAACTCTGGGCCAACGCGGTTGAATGGCCTGAAGCTGGTTGATGGCCTCGCCCGCGGCGTGGCGGTGTTTCACCAGCCGCGCGTGGTGGTGGAACACACGGTGGCCGACGATGTCGATGCCGAACGCGTGCGGCTGGTCGATGCCTTTGCCCGCATGCGCACCCAGATCGACGACATGATGGGCCGATCCGAATTCGTTGCCGGCACCGATCACCACGAAATTCTCGAAACCTACAAGATGTTTGCCTATGATGAAGGCTGGGCGCGGCGCATCAACGAGGCGATCGAAACCGGCCTGACCGCCGAAGCCGCCGTGGAACGCGTGCAATCGCGCAACCGGCTGCGCATGCGATCGATCGACGATCCCTACCTCAAGGAACGGCTCACCGATCTCGATGATCTCGCCAACCGGCTGCTGCGCACTCTTTCGGGCCAATTGGGCACGGCAGCGCAGTTGGGCATCACTGGCGATGCCATCCTCATCGCCCGCAATCTCGGCCCGGCCGAACTGCTGGAATATGACAAGCGCCACCTGAAGGGCGTGGTGCTGGAAGAAGGCAGCCTGACGGCGCACGTCATCATCGTGGCGCGCGCCATGGGCGTGCCCGTGCTTGGCCGCGTCGATCAGCTGTTTGCCAACGTGAATGA
>JAIXPM010000400.1 GCA_027486275.1 Sphingomonadales bacterium
GGAGCAGATGTTGGTCGGCTTATCCTTGTCGCGATACTGGCGGTTGAGCGTGTGCACTTCGGCATCGTCGGAAAGGCGCACGGCCACTTCCACCGCCATCGATGCATCGGCCAGATCGGCATAGGGGGTTTCAGCCAGTGCGGCCGCCACGGCCGCGCGCGTCAGCGCCGGCCAATCCGCCGCTGGCCAGTCACCCGCCACCACATCGGTTTCAACAACCAGCATCAGCCATCTTTCGCCGGGCCTTCATACGCTTCGACAATGCGGCCCACGATGGGATGCCGCACCACTTCCTTCACCGAGAAGCGCAGCGTGGCGATACCTTCCACCCCGTCAAGCCGGCGCACGGCATCGGCCAGCCCGGATGAACCCGCCACCGGCAGATCGACCTGGTTGGGATCGCCGCAGATCACCATGCGGCTGCGCTCGCCAAAGCGGGTGAGGAACATCTTCATCTGCAGCGGCGTGGTGTTCTGCGCTTCATCCAGGATGATGAAGGCATTGGCCAGCGTGCGGCCGCGCATGAAGGCCAGCGGCGCAATCTCGATCTCGCCCGAAGCCAGCCGCCGCTCCACCTGTTCGGCGGGCAGCATGTCGTAGAGCGCGTCGTAGAGCGGGCGCAGATAGGGATCGACCTTTTCCTTCATGTCGCCGGGCAGGAAGCCCAGCCGTTCACCGGCTTCCACCGCGGGGCGCGACAGGATCAGCCGGTCCACACTCCCGGCGATCAGCTGGCTCACGGCCTGCGCGACGGCCAGATAGGTCTTGCCCGTGCCGGCCGGGCCCAGCGCGAAGATGACGTCGGACGAACCCAGCGCTTCGATATAGCGGACCTGCGTGGGGGAACGCGCCACGATGGTCTTGCGGCGGGTGCGGATGGCGGCGGTGGCGTTGGGGCGGCCGCTATCGGCCTGCTCCAGGCCATCAAGCGAAGGATCAGACGCGATGGCAACAGCGCCCAGCACATCGCCGGTATCGATGGTTTCGCCCTTCAGCAGGCGATTATAAAGCCCGGTCAGCACATCGCGGGTCCGGGCGGCGGCATCGGCCTGGCCTTCCACCACCACCCGGTTGCCGCGCGCGCTGATATAGACGCCCAACTGGCCTTCGAGCGCGATCAGATTCTGATCATACTGGCCAAACAACGGCCCCAGCAATTGCACCTTGTCGAATTCGATCTCCAGCCGGACACGGTCAGTGGCCACCAAGGGTCCACGCGGGGCTTTTTTCGACATCAGGCGGCAGCACTTTCCTGGCTGGAGGGAACGACAGGCACGGCTTCGACACTATTGGGGTGCGCATCGACAATGTCGACCTCTACCAGGTCACCGATGGCCGCACCGGGGATAGAAACCACCGCCGATTGCAGCCACGGCGTCTTCCCGATCAACTGCCCCGGCTTGCGACCCGGCCGTTCCAGCAGAATGGTGCAGCGGCGGCCGATGGTGGAGCGGTTGAACGCCAGGCTGCCTTCGGCGACGGCGGCCAGCAGGCGGGCAAGCCGTTCATCCTTCACCGCCTCGGGCACCTGATCGGCCATGGCGGCGGCCGGTGTACCGGGGCGGATGCTGTATTTGAAGCAGTAGGCGGCAGCGTACTGCACCTCCCGCACGATCGACAACGTGTCCTGGAAATCGGCCTCGGTTTCGCCAGGGAAGCCCACGATGAGATCGCCTGACAGCGCGACATCGGGACGGGCTGCCCGCAGCCGCGCCAGCGTGGCCAAATAGGATTCGCGCGTGTGCGCCCGGTTCATCGCCTTCAGGATCCGGCTGGAGCCGGACTGCACGGGCAAATGCAGATAGGGCATCAGCTTGGCCACCTCGACATGGGCAGCAATCAGATCATCTCCGCCTGTACCTTGCATGTCGCGCGGGTGGCTGGTGGTGTAGCGGATGCGCTCCAGCCCATCGATCTGCGCCAGCGCACGGATCAGGCCAGCCAGAGTCAGCCCACCATTATAGGCGTTCACATTCTGGCCGAGCAGGGTGACCTCGCGCACGCCGCGCGCCACCAGCGCCTCAGCTTCGGCGATCAGATCGGCCGCCGGTCGGCTGGTTTCCGGCCCGCGCGTGTAGGGCACCACGCAGAAGGTGCAGAATTTGTCACAGCCTTCCTGCACGGTGAGAAAAGCTGATGCCTGCGCGATACGGCGCTGGGGCAGGGAATCGAACTTGGGCACCGCCGGCATGTCGATATCGACGGCGCGGCCGGTTCGCGCCTGCTTCAGCAGTTCAGGCAGGCGGTGATAGGCGAGCGGGCCGACAATCACGTCAACATCCGGCGCCCGCCTGCCAATTTCGGCCCCTTCGGCTTGGGCCACACAACCGGCGGCAACAATGGTGGGGCGGCTGCCATCAGCGCGCGGTTGGCGCAGGCGGCCGATGTCGGAATAGAGCTTTTCGGCGGCACGTTCGCGGATGTGGCAGGTGTTGAGCACCACCACGTCGGCTGCTTCCGGCGTGTCGACGGCGGTCAACCCGTCGGCACTGAGCAGATCGCCCATCCGCTCACTGTCATAGACGTTCATCTGGCAGCCGAAGGACTTGACGTGGTAGGTCTTGGGGCTGGCTGGTGACGTCAAGTTGCGGCTCCGAGGGGTTGTTGGCCTTTCATAGCGATTTTGCCCGGCCCGGTCATCCCCGCTATCATCCCCGCTGTCATCCACCGCGCATCAGCCGGCGGTAGCCGGCGGCGATCAGCGTGTGGCAGTGCCGCGCCAGCGCCTTGCGATCAGCGTGTTCGGCCGGATCGATGGGATCGTGGAACAGTATTTCTGCCGTCACCCGGCCCAGCCCCGCGAAGGTGATGGCGTGCGGCGCCAGTTCGGTATCACCCACCCAGGCCAGATCGGGCAATTGCCGGCGGGTAACCGGCAGGCCGTTGACGCGCGTATAGGCCAAGGTAATCGGCTGGATGATCAGGCCGGGCACGTCGCCCACCACCGAGAACAGCGCGGATTTGAAGGGCAGCACGCCGGTGCCATCGCTGTTGGTGCCTTCCGGAAACAGGATGATCGACCCGCCGGCATTCAGCCGATCGGCTATCTCGTTCTTCTGGATGGCGGCGGTGGAACGGCGATCGCGTGCGACATAGACGGTGTGGGCAAAACTGGCGAGCCAGCCGACCGGCCCCCAACCCGCCACTTCCGATTTGGCGACAAAACTGGCGTGAATGCGCGCGCCGAGTACTGGAATATCGGTCCAGCTCAGGTGATTGACGATATACAGCACCTTGCCGCGCCGGGGTGGCTCGCCGTGGGTGATGATCCGCACGCCAAGGGAACGCGACAGGCCGCGGTGAAACCAGATCGGAAGATAGGGTCGGTTGCGCAAGGTGATGGCGCGCAGCAGGAGTTCGGCCGGCACGGTGGCAGCGGCGGTGGCGGCAGCGCCAAGCGCGGTGCGGGTCTTGCCCCATCGCCGGGCCGGCGGCGGACGGCGTTGCATCAGATAATGGCCTCAGGCCGGCTTCTTGAGGGCCTGGCCA
>JAIXPM010000427.1 GCA_027486275.1 Sphingomonadales bacterium
ATATTCTCCGCCACCGTCATGTGCGGGTAAAGGGCATAGGACTGGAACACCATCGCGATGTCCCGCGCCGCCGGTGCCAGGTTCACCACGTCGCGGTCGCCGATCCGGATGCTGCCACTTGTTGGTTGCTCAAGCCCCGCCAGCATCCTGAGCGTGGTGCTTTTCCCGCACCCCGAAGGCCCGAGCAGCGAGACGAACTCGCCCGATTCAATCGTCAGATCAAGGCCGGGGATGGCGATGGTGTCGCCATAGGCCTTGCTGACCTTTTCAAAAACAACCTGCACCATATCAGCCCTTTACACCACCAGCGCCAAAGCCGCTGGTGAGATGGCGCTGGAAGAAGGCGAAGATGATGATCAGCGGCACGCTCATCAGCACCGAAGCCGCCATCAGCAAGGACCATTCGATGTTGAAGGCCGAAATCAGCATGGTCATCACGCCGGTGGTCAGCGGCCGGGCCTCGTCCGAATTCACCAGCACCAGCGCATAAAGATATTCGTTCCAGGCCAGGATGAAGGTGAACAGCGCCGTCGAAATGATCCCCGGCAGCGCCTGCGGCAGCACCACATCAACAAACGCCCCCATCCGGCTGGCGCCATCGACCATGGCCGCGGATTCCAGATCCTGCGGGATTCCAGCCATGAACGAACGCAGCAGCCACAGCGCATAGGGCAAGGCAAAGGTGGTATAGGCGATCACCAGGCTGGCCAGCGTGTTGGCCAGGCCAATGCTGACCAGCATCAGATAGAGCGGCGAAATCAGCACGACCGACGGCAGCAGATAGGTGAACAGCACGAGGCTCGCCAGCGTTTCGCGGCCCGGATAGGCAAAGCGCACCAGGCTGTAAGCGCCCAGCACAGATATGCTGATCACCACGATCGTCGTTGATGTCGCCAGGATCATCGAATTGGCGAAATACTGCAGGAACGGCGTGTCCTGGAGGACGCGGGCATAATGTTCGAAGGTGATGGCCTTGGGCAGCAAAGTTGGCGAGGTGGAAAACAGCTCCGCCGCCGGCTTGACCGAGGTGATCAGCATCCACAGCAGCGGAAAGGCGATCAGCAGCACGATCGGCCAGGTGACGAGACTGACAATCCAGGCCGGGCGCTTCTTCATGCCGCCGCCTTCCGCGCGCGCTGCAGATAGGCCAGCATGAACACCAGCATCACCAGCATCATCGAAACGGCATAGGCCGCCGCCATACCCATCTGGTTCAAGCCGAACGCCTGCTGATAAACGATCAGCGGCAAGGTGCGCGTGCCATTCACCGGCCCACCGCCGGTCATCAGGTAGATGAGATCGAATTCCTTGAAATCCCACACGGTTCTGAGCAGGATCACGATGGTCAGCACGTCGCGCAGCTGCGGCAGGGTCACGTCGAAAAAGCGGCTGATCGGCCCGGCGCCGTCGATGCGGGCGGCTTCGTACAGCGCTTCGGGAATGGCCTGCAGGCGCGCCAGCACGGCGATCACGACGAACGGGAAGAATTTCCACGCGCCCACCACCATGATGCTGAGCATGGCGTTGGGCATGGCGCCCAGCCAGTTCACCGGCGCATCAATGATGCCCGCCGCCATCAGGGCATGGTTCACGATGCCGTAGAGATCGTTGAACAGCCAGCGCCACACCAGCACGGCGACGACGGTGGAGAGGAAATAGGGAAACAGCACCAGGCTGCGCGCCAGCGACCGGAAGAGGATATTCTGGTGCAGCAGCAGCGCCATCGCGACGCCGATCAGGATCTGCAGCGTCAGCGTGCCGACCGTCCAGATCGCGGTCGTCAGCAGCGCCGCCCAGAAACCGCCGCTGCCCAGCAGCTCGCGATAATTGGCCAGGCCAACCCAATGGCCTTCCAGCGTGGGCGTGTAGACCGACTGAAACGACAGCGCGATGGCCGAGAGCAGCGGATAGACGATGACCGCACCGAGCACGAGCACTGTCGGCGCAATCAGCGCCAGGCCGAGCAGCGCATCCCGCCGCTCCCGCGAGACGGCCCCGGCCACTGCCTCAGGCACGCATCAACTCCGCCAGGCGCTTGGCCGTGGCGGCCACGGCCGGCTTGGGCGCCTCGTTGTTCAGCACCACGCGCTGCACCAGCTCGGCAATGGCGTTGCTGGCAATGATCTCGTTCGCCTTCAGATTGGGCCGGTGCGTCGCCGTTTCCTGGCCCAGATTGTGGCCGGTTGCGGCCGTGCGGGTCATCAGGTCAATCTCGGCAGGATAGCGGGCGATGAGCGTGTTGGCCTGATACCGCGGGTCCGTCGGCACTGATTTCAGCACCGGCAGCACATGGCCGGGGGCGGCGTGCAACTGCTGGATGTAAAATTCGGGTTGATACAAGGCGGCGGCAAAGGCCTTGGTCTCGGCCAGGTGCGGCGCGCCCTTGGGGATCATGAGGCAGGGGAAATCGTTGAAGGTCCACGCCGGAATCGCCGCCGACATGGTGGGATAGACGGTGCAGCTGATGGCATCGGCAATAGCCGGATTCTGCGCCGCGACATTGGCCAGCACCCG
>JAIXPM010000062.1 GCA_027486275.1 Sphingomonadales bacterium
ACCGTTCGGGCAATATTTTCAACCAGTTCAGTTAACAGAGGCTGCAGCGCCGCTTCGTCGATCGCCGTGGCGCTGCGCGCGGCGGCAGCGGCGCCGGCCAGGGCTGCGCGCAACGGGGCCAGATCGGCTTCCGCAGCCGCCCGGCCAGCAGCTTCACCATCGGCAAAGCCCTCTGCATGGCCTTCGGCGCGGGCGTCGGCCAGCAGTATCGCCACGTCCACCGCTTCGCGCGGTGGCGCCGCTTCGGCCGGCATCAGGCTGGAGAGCAGCCGCGCCAGCCCCGGTGCGCCGGCCCGCAGATCGGGCGAGACGCCGGCCAGCAAGGCGGCAAGGCGGGGATCATGGGCTGTCACAGCATCGCCTCCGTGGCTGTGGGCAGGGTCAGCGCGCCGCTGTCACCAAGGCGGCGCACGGTGCGGCACAGTTCGCGTTGGGCGGCTTCCACTTCAGACCGCTTCATCGGCCCGCGTTCCGCCAATTCATCCTGCAACTGCGAGGCGGCGCGCTTCGACATGGCGCCGAAGATGAAATCCTTCAGCGGCGCATCGGCGCCCTTCATGGCCACCGCCAGCTGCGCCGGATCGACCTCGCGCAAAACCAGCTGCATGTCTTTCTGGTTCAGGCCGATCAGATCGGCGAAAATAAACTGTTGCGCCTCCAGCTCGGCCGCCAGATCGGCGTTGAGCGCCATGAGCGTTTCCAGCAACGCGCCGCGGCCGCGCGCCTTCTTGATCACGGCAGCGGTGAAATCGGTGCCGGCCAGCTGGGTGTGATCGCGCCGTGTGCCGATGCCGCGCAGCTTGGCTTCGATATCGGCTTCCAGCGCGGCCAGATCATGGATGTTGACCGGGTTCAGCGTTGCCAGCCGGGCGGCGACATCGGGCTGCGCTTGTTCGGGCAGCGCATCCAGCGTCTGAGCGGCGCGGGCTTCGGGGAGATGCGCCAGCACGACCGCAATGGCCTGGGGATGTTCATCGGCGATCAGCTTGGCCAGCGCCGGCCCATCCACCCAATCGAGCACGGCAAAGCGCCGGCCCGATGCGGGCGGCCCGATCTTTTCGATCATGGTTTCGGCGCGCGGCGTGCCCAGCGCCATGCCCAACCGATGGCGCAGCTGGCGGCCCTGGCTATCGAGTGCGGCCACCTGGGCGGTGCGGGCGAGAAATTCATCGAGCACATGATCAATGGCGAGCGGGTCAATCTCCGCCACCGTCAGCATGGCTTCACCCACCTGCTGCACTTCGGCCGGGCTCATGCCGGCCAGCATTTCGGCGGCCTGCGCTTCTTCGAGCACCAGCAACAGGATGGCGCATTTCTGGGCACCGCTGAGCGCCGCGGCAGGGCTGGTGAGGTCGATGGCGCTCATGCCTCCGCCTCCTCGTCAGGCGGCGGTTCGGCCGGGGCTGACGCCGCGGCCGGCGCGGTGAGATCAGCGAGCAGCATCTGCCGCGCCACGGCCATCGCCCGGTCGCGATCGCCCGTCACCAGCGTGCGTGCGATGTCGAGCTTGCCGCTGTAATCGCGGGCCGCCGCCGGGCGCAGCAGTTCGCCGCCGTCGATCATCGCTTCCACAGCGGCCTTGTCGGCGGTGCCTTCGGCAAACAGGCTGGGTGCGCTCTGCGTCCCGCCCCGGCCCAATGCCGCCGTGGCCGCCTGCGCGGTGGCGGTGGCCGCTGCGGCCAGCACGGTGCGGCGACGCCACAGGAAGAAGGCTGCGGCGAGGCCAAGGATCAGCACGCCGACGCCGGCGATGATCATGAAGCCATAATCGCGCACCACCGGCGTTTCGTACCAGGCCGCCGCCGTGTCGGTTTCGGCGACAAAGCTCCGGGTCTGCACTTCCACCAGATCGCCGCGTGCCGCGTCAAATCCCATGGCGCCGCGCACAAGGCGCTGGATATTGGCGAGTTCCTTGGCACCGCCCTTCCCGAGCGCCGTCGCATCGAGCACCACCGCCACCGACAGGCGCTTCAGCCGCGGCGCGCCGGCGCGGGTGACGGAGACATCCTTGCCGATCTCGAAATTGCGCGCGGCAGTTTCGGAAGTGACAGTGTTGCCCACGGCAGCCGGCGCTGGCGCTAGTGGCGGATTGCCGGTCACCTGCGCGGCTTGTGGCACGGTGTTGGTGAGCGCCCCAGGGATGCCGGCGGCAGCGGGCGGCGTGCCGTCTGAATTGCGGCTGGTCTGTTCGGAACGCACGGTGCCGGCGGGCTGGAAGCGCTCGCTGGCGGCTTCGTTCTCGGAAAAATCCACGTCCGCCGCCACTTCGGCGGTGAAGCGGCCCGGGCCGAGCATCGGCGTGAGCAATTTCACCAGCCGTTCGCGCACCAGGCTTTCCAGCCGCTGCTGATAGGCCAGATGCTGGGCATCGCCCGACACCCCGGCGGAAAGCAGCGCGCCCGATTGATCGACGACGCTCACCCGGTCACTGGTCAGGCCCGGCACCGAAGTGGCCACCAACCAGATCACCGCGCGCACCTGCGCTTCCGAAAGGCTGCGCCCCGCTGCCAGCGTAACAAACACGCTGGCCGACGGCGCGGCGCGATCACGGATGAACACCGAGGGCTCCGGCGTCGCCACATGCACGCGCGCTGCCTTCACACCGTCGATGGCCTCCACGCTCATCGCCAGTTCGCGCTCCAGCGCCTGCTTCAGCCGCGCCGCCTCCACCGAACGCGAGGCGCCCAGAGGCATGTCGGCCAGCGCCCGCCCCGCTGCGGCACTGGCCTTGGGCAGGCCCTGACCAGCCAACAGAATGCGGGCGCGCGCGGCGTCGCTGGCCGGCACTTCCACCGTGCCGCTATTCTGGTTGATACGGTAATCGAAGTTCGCTGCCGCCAGCGCATCCGACACGGCTGCCGCATCGGCTTCGGCCAGACCGGGATAGAGCGGTCGCCAATCGGGCTGGCGCAGGGTGAAATATGCCAGCGCCGCTGCTGCCAGCAACGCGATGACCAGCAGCGCCGGGCGCGCCTGCTGCACGGCCGGGCTGGTCCACAGGCTGCGGGCGCGCGCCGCCACGGGTGCCAGTGCCGGCGGCATGGCGAGCCCCGGCGAAGGCGCGTCAGCAGGGATGGCTGCAGCCTCGCTCATGCGCTCACAGCGGCATGTTCATGACATCCTTGTAGGCCCCCACCAGGCGGTTGCGCGCCTGCAAGGTGGCTTCAAAGGCGATGGCGGCTTTCTGGCGGGCGATCATCACGCTAGCGAGATCGTGGGTCTGCCCGGTTTCATAGGCGTTGGTGGCGGCGCTGGCCTGATCCTGAATGGCGGAAACCGAACGCAGCGCCTCATTGAGCGCGGTGCCGAAGCGGGGCTGCTCCGGCGCGCCGATACCGCCGCGCAGCGTCGGCGTGCCAAGGCCTTGCCCAAGACCTTGTAGCGCATCGCTGCGCGCCAAGATCTGCTGGCGCAGCTTCAGGATCGAGGCACTGTCAACCGGAGGCAGCATCACTGCACCATGGTGGCATCAGGCCGGCGCTGGGCGGCCAGCTTGTAACGCAGCGTGCGTTCCGAAATGCCGAGGCGACGGGCGGCATCACGGCGGCTGGCGCTGGCGGCCAATGCGCGGGCGATGCTTTCCTGTTCGGCCCGCCGCATCTGGCCAGGGAGTGGCAGGCCGACGCTGCAGGCTTCCATGGGCGCGCGCGCATCGATCAGCAGGTGGCGGGCGCTGATATCCGGCCCGTCGCACAGCACCAGCGCACGATCCAGCACGTTGCCCAGTTCACGCACATTGCCGGGCCAGCTGTGCGCCATGAGGCGGGCGCGGGCGGAAGGAGTAAGCCACGGGATCAGGCCGTCTCCCCCCGCACGGCCCAGCAGCCAATGGGCGGCGATGGCAAGGATATCGGCCGGGCGTTCGGCCAGCGGTGCGGTGCGCAGCGGGAACACCGCCAGCCGCCAGTAGAGATCAGCGCGGAAGCGGCCGGCGGCCACGTCGGCCGCCAGATTGCGATTGCCGGCCGCGATCAGGCGCACTTCCACCTTCACCGGGCGGGTGGCACCCACGGCCAGCACTTCGCGCTCCTGCAGCACGCGCAGCAGTTTCGCCTGCGCGGCCAGCGGCAGTTCGGCCACCTCATCAAGGAACAGGCTGCCGCCATCTGCGCTGCGAATGAGGCCGGGCGAGGCCGCATGGGCACCGGTAAAGGCGCCGCGCTCGTGCCCGAACAGCGTGGCTTCCACCATCTGTTCGGCGAGCGCGGCGCAGTTCACCGCGACCAGGGGGCCGTCGCGGCGGGGGGAAGACTGATGCACAAGCCGGGCCAGGCCCTCCTTGCCGGTGCCGGTGGGGCCTTCGATCAGCACGCTCGTCGGGCTGGCCCCAACCCGCGCCGCCAGCTTCAACAGATCGCATGATGCGGGATCGGCCGCCGCCGGCCGGTCGGGCCGGGCAAAGGTCGAAGCCAGCGCCAGCGCCCAGTCGGCATCTCCGGGGGCAATGGCGAGATGCAGCGTGTTGCCCTCCAACCGGGCACTGCCGGTGGCGGCTTCGTTCAACACGAGGCGGCGCGGTTTAAGGCCGGCGCCGGGAAACCGTTGATTGCCGATGACAAGCTCGAGACCAGCGCGATCCCAATCGGCAAGACCGGGGATCCACGGGAGCGGCGACGGAACGGGGACAGGCGTGCTCATGCCCGTTCCTCAGCAAGGCGCGTGCCAAATTGCCTTCCTGAACGGCCGCTACCATGCGGCGTGGTTAACAAAATATCGCCCGTCAAAATGCCGACAGGCAAAGCGTCAGCCGCCCGACAGGGCTGGCGTCAAGCGTTTGACACTGTCAGTTTGTTGACGCCGGATTTCAGGCCGGAATCAGCCCTGGTTCAGCCGCCACCGTGGCCACCATGGTGCCGCCGGCCACCAGCCGGTCGCCGATATAGGCCACCGCCGCCTGGCCGGGCGCGACACCAAACTGCGGTTCGGCAAAGCGCAGCATGTCGCCTTCGATCCAGCCCTGCGCCAGCGGTGCCATCGATCGCACCTTCACCATCAGCGGGCGATCAATCGGGCCGAGAAGATTGGCGCCATCCAGTTGCACCGCGCGCACCGCCAGCGCCCGGCGCGGCCCGGCGATGACACGGTTCTGCGCGGCATCGATGCCGATCACATACAGCGGCTCGGCCTGGCCACCCAGTTCAAGACCGCGGCGCTGGCCAACGGTGAAACGGTGGATGCCATTGTGGCCGCCAAGCACCCGGCCAGCGATATCGACGATCTCGCCGGGCCGAGCCAGTTCTGGCCGGATCTTCTCCACCACAGCCGCATAATCGCCGCCTGGCACGAAGCAGATATCCTGGCTGTCGGGCTTGGCCGCCACGACCAGGCCAAAGGCTTCAGCCAACGCGCGGGTTTCGGTCTTGGCCAGCCCGCCCAGCGGGAAACGCAGATAATCGAGCTGACCCTGTGTGGTGGTCCACAGGAAATAGCTCTGGTCTTTCGTGGGATCAGCCCCGCGATGCAGTTCGGCGCCATCCGGGCCATCGATGCGCTGCACATAATGGCCGGTCAGCAACGCCTCGGCCCCCAGATCGCGGGCAAGCGCGATCAGATCGGTGAACTTCACCGTGCGGTTACATTCAACGCACGGCACCGGAGTCAGGCCCTTGGCATAGGAGTCGACGAAATTGTCGATTACCGCCTCGCGAAAGCGGCTTTCCATATCGATGACATAATGGGCGATGCCCAGCCGCTCGGCCACGGTACGCGCGTCGCGGATATCGGCCCCGGCGCAGCAGGCGCCTGGCCGGCGTGCGGCGGCACCCTGATCATAGAGCTGCAGCGTGATGCCCACTGTGTCGCAGCCGGCAGCGGCTGCCAGTGCCGCCACCACCGACGAATCGACCCCGCCCGACATGGCGACGGCCACTCGCCGGCCAGCCAAAGGCGCCAGCACGTCGCGCGCGCTGGCGGGCAGCGCGTCAAGATCGAGGGGAAAGGCGGCGGGCATGTTCATGGGCTCAGGCGGCGCAATGGGCATGCGGCCGGTTGTCGTCAAGGGGCGCGCCCGGTAAAGCCGGGCCGCGCGCCGCCGTCATGATGAATGGTTCAACCCGTTTCATCGGCCCCGCGCGCCGACTGGAGGCAAATCCGTGTCTTTCATGTCTCCACCCCCGCCCGGATTCGCTGACGATTCGTTGCCTCCCAATGATACGGTCCGTTGGGTGCCCAGCCGCAAGGCCGCCGTGCTCAAGGCGATCCGGGATGGCCACGTCAGCCTAGAAGACGCTTGCAAGCGTTGGCGCTTAAGCATTGAAGAGATTCAACTTTGGCAGCGCGCCGTGGACAAGGTGGGCACACCTGGCCTGCGAGTGACTCGGGTGCAGATCTATCGTCCACTGTTTGAATCGGATGAATCATATGGTAAATAATGAGTCAACTTTTGGAATAATTTGGAGAATTTTCTAAAGAGGTGTTTACGGATGCTCATAAATCAGGTTAAGAATACGCAGGGGTGTGTGCCGGGCTTGTTGCGCCCGGCGGTCAATCCGAACTCGGAGACGTATGCATGCGCGTTCTTTTGATTGAAGACGATCGTGCAATGTCTCGCAGCGTTGAGCGCATGCTCGACGAAGCGAGCATCGAGCACGAAACTGCGGGCACAGGGGAGCTCGCGCTCGAATTTGCTCGAACCTATGAATTCGATGTGGTCATGCTGGACCTCACGCTGCCCGATATCAGCGGTCACGAAGTGCTGCGCCAACTGCGCCAACTGCGCATCAATACGCCGGTGCTGATCCTGTCGGGTGATGCCGAAACCACCAGCAAGGTGACCGGCTTCGGCGCGGGCGCCGACGATTATGTCACCAAGCCCTTCGACCGCCAGGAACTCATGGCCCGCCTGCACGCCCTCGTGCGGCGCAGCCAGGGTCATGGCCAGTCGCTCATTGTCACCGGTCCGGTCGCGGTTGATCTGGCGGCCCGAAGCGTGTCGGTGGACGGCAAGCGCGTGGCACTGACCGGCAAGGAATATGCGATCCTCGAGATGCTGTCGCTCCGCAAGGGAATGACGCTGACCAAGGAAATGTTCCTGACCCATCTTTACGGTGGCCGCGACGAGCCGGAACTAAAGATCATCGACGTGTTTGTGTGCAAGCTGCGCAAGAAGTTGCACCAGGCTGGTGCGCCGTCGTCCGGCTGCATCGAAACCGTTTGGGGCCGCGGCTATGCGCTACGCGACCCGGAACCCAGTGAATATCCTGCCGTGGCCTGATCAGGTCACGGCACGCTCCTTCCACGAAGGCCGCTGGGCAACCAGCGGCCTTTTTGATTGTCAGGATGGCCGGCGTGCCTGCACCAAATGGCGCACGACGCCGCGCAGGAACTGCACTTCCGCGCCGGTAAATCCCGGGCGCGTCAGCACATTGCGAAGCATCCACCGTGCGGTTTCGGTTTTGCCGGGCGCGGGATTGAAAAAGCCATTGGTTTCCAACCGCGAGTCGATCGTCGCGATCAGCCCGGCTAGTTCATGCTGGGCCGCCGGGCCGTCGCTATTGACCAGCCAGGTGGGTGGCGGCGCGTCATGGCCCATCACCCAAGCATAGCCCAGCACGGCGACGGCCTGCGCCAGGTTGAGGCTGCCGAAATCGGGATTGCTGGGAATGGTGCAGATGGCGTGGCACTTCAGCAGATCCTCGCGCACCAGTCCGGTGCGCTCCGGCCCGAACAACAGCGCGGATTTGCCGGGCAGCGCCTGCAGTTCCGCCACACAGCCAGCGGGCGACGTCACGCGGCGAACCATGTCGCGCGTGGTTTGCGCGGTGCCGATGGTCAGATGGCAATCGGCAATCGCCTCGGCCACGCTATCAAACACGCGCGCGTTCTCGATCACCTTGTCCGCACCAGCCGCAGAGGGGCCGGCGTCCGGATTGGGCCAGCCGTCACGTGGTTGCACCAAGCGCAATTCGGTCAGGCCGAAATTCAGCATGGCGCGGGCCACAGCGCCGATGTTCATGCCCAGTTGCGGGCGCACGAGGATGATCGCGGGCGGATTGAGGGGCAGGCTCATGAGGTCGCCCTAGCCGGTTTGTCTGCGCTTGTCAGTCGGGCTTGCCCTTCACGCCGTTCACAGCCTCGCTCAGCCCGCCCACGAACGTCTCAAAATCCTTGGCTTCACGGAAATCGCGATAGACAGACGCAAAGCGGATATAGGCCACCGGATCGAGCGCCTGCAACGCCGCCATCACCAGCTCGCCCACCACATCGGCCTCGATCTCGGCTTCGCCCAGAGATTCCAGCTGGCGTACCACACCGTTGACCAGCCGCTCGATGCGTTCGGGCTCCACCGGTCGCTTGCGGCAAGCAATTTCAATGGATCGCGCCAACTTGTCACGGTCGAACGGCTCGCGCTTGCCGCTCTTCTTGACCAAGGTGAGTTCGCGCAGTTGCACGCGTTCGAAGGTGGTAAAGCGTCCAGCACAGGCCGGGCACTGCCGCCGCCGCCGGATCGACGCGCCATCATCGGTGGGACGGCTGTCCTTCACTTGGGTGTCGTCATTGCCGCAAAAGGGACAGCGCATCAGGGCCTCTTGGTGATGGTGCGCAGGAAGCCGAGCGCGGCGCCGATCAGCGTGCCCCAGAACAGGCCGATGAAGGAGAAAATCAGCCCGACGAAAAAGCCCACCGCAGCGCCCGCCATCACATTGCGGCCCACATCGGTGCCGCCCACCGGGCCAGCCTTGGCAAACAGATCGTCAGCGCCCTGCTTGAATTTCGCGCCAGTGGGATTGTCGAGCAGATCGTCCACCACCTGGCCCGCCTTGGTGAAGCCGGCATCGGCAATATCGGCAATCTGCTTGCCGGTCTCGTTGTCGAGGGCGCGCTTGGCCGAAGCCACTGCATCCTCGGCGGCTTGGGTCAGCTTGTCAGGCTCCGGCTTTGGGCCGCCTGCTTCATCCCCCTGCATCCGCGTTTCTCCCCCGAAATGGCGAAGCGGATCAGACCGGATAAATCGGGAAACGCGCGCACAGCGCCCGCACCCGCTGGTTCACCGCCTTTTCCACTTCGGCATTGCCATCATGCCCATTGGCAGCCAGCCCGTCCAGCACATCAGCGATCATGTCGCCAATGGCCTGAAACTCGGCAATGCCGAAACCGCGGGTGGTGCCGGCCGGCGAGCCGACGCGGATGCCGCTGGTCTGGGTGGGCGGCAGCGGATCGAAGGGCACGCCATTCTTGTTGCAGGTGATGCCGGCGCGCTCCAACGCTTCATCGGCCTGCTTGCCGGTAATACCCTTGGGCGTCAGGTCGATCAGCGCCAGGTGGGTATCGGTGCCGCCAGCCACCACGGCGCAGCCGCGTTCCACAAGCCGCGCCGCCAGCGCCTGCGCGTTGGCGATCACGGCTTTCGAATAATCCTTGAAGCCCGGCTGCAGCGCTTCACCGAAAGCCACGGCCTTGGCGGCGATCACGTGCATCAACGGACCGCCCTGCAGGCCGGGGAACACGGCGCTGTTGAACTTCTTGCCCAGTTCGGCATCGCGGGACAGGATCATGCCGCCCCGGGGCCCACGCAGCGTCTTGTGGGTGGTGGTCGTCACCACGTCGGCATGCGGGATCGGCGACGGATGGATACCCGCGGCCACGAGGCCGGAAAAATGCGCCATGTCCACCAGCAGACGGGCGCCCACCTTGTCGGCAATGGCACGGAAACGAGCGAAATCGATGATGCGCGGATAGGCGGAACCACCGGCAATGATCAGCACCGGCTTGTGCTCCACGGCCAAGCGCTCGACCTCATCATAATCGATCAGATGGTCTTCGCGGCGCACGCCATACTGGATGGCGTTGAACCACTTGCCACTCATCGCCGCCTTGGCGCCGTGGGTAAGGTGGCCGCCGGCATCCAGGCTCATGCCCAGAATGGTGTCGCCGGGCTTGGTGAGCGCCAACATCACGGCGCCATTGGCCTGCGCGCCGGAATGCGGCTGCACGTTGGCATAGGCAGCGCCGAAAAGCTCCTTGGCCCGGTCGATCGCCAGCTGTTCCACGACATCAGAGGGATGGCAGCCCTGATAGTAACGCTTGCCGGGATAACCTTCGGCATATTTGTTGGTGAACACCGATCCTTGGGCTTCCAGCACGGCGCGGGAAACGATGTTCTCAGACGCGATCAGTTCGATCTGGTTCTGCTGGCGGTCAAGCTCGGCGGCAATCGCAGCGGCCACATCAGGATCACTCACCGCAGCCGGCGTTTCGAAGAAGCCATCGGGGCGGATTTCCGTAACGGGACGGGTGCTCATTCTGCTTCTCCTCAACCCAATTTGGCGACGCGCCCGGCATGGCGGCCACCTTCGAACGGCGTGTTCAGAAATTCGGCCACGCAATCACGGGCGGTCTCGATGCCGATTATCCGGCTGCCCAGCGCGATGCAATTGGCATCATTATGCTGACGGGCCAACCGCGCCATCAAGCCGCTGGTCACCAACGCACAACGGGCGCCGGCAATGCGGTTAACGGCGATGGAAATGCCGATGCCGCTGCCACACACGGCAATGCCCTTTGCGGCGCGGCCCTGCGCCACCGCCTCCCCCAGCGCATGGCCGAAATCGGGATAATCGACACTGGCCTCGCTGCCGGGTCCCAGATCGAGCACATCGTACCCGGCAGCACGCAGTTCATCGGCCAGCAGCGCCTTCAGGGCGTATCCGGCGTGATCGGAAGCAAGTGCAATGCGCGACACGGGGGGCGACTCCTTGGCTGCGCCCGCTCTCTAGCCGCATCACACCGCCGTGCCAACAAGCCTGCCGATTCCTGCCGTCAGCGCCATCGCCAGCGCCCCCCAGAACACCACACGCACCACCGGCCGCAGCGGCGGCGCGCCACCGGCCTTGGCGCCGACATAACCCAGCAGCGCAAGGAACAGGATCGAACCGCCACCCTGCCCCAGCGCCATCATGTTCATCGGCAGCAGCACGGCGAGCAGCAGCGGCAGCGCCGCCCCCACGGTGAAGGTGCCTGCCGATGCAAGCGCGGCAACCACAGGGCGGGCCGTGGTGATATCGGTGATGTTCAGTTCGTCGCGGGCGTGCGCCGCCAGCGCATCATACGCCATCATCTGGCTGGCTACCTTGTGGGCGGTTTCGGCATCGACACCGCGGGTCATGTAAACCGCGGCGAGTTCGGCATGCTCCGACTCCGGACTTTCAGCCAGTTCCGCCCGTTCGCGCGCCAGATCCGCGCCTTCGGTATCGGCCTGGCTGCTGACCGAGACATATTCCCCCGCCGCCATCGACATGGCGCCGGCCACCAGCCCGGCAATGCCCGCCACCAGCAGTGCCGGCCGCTCCGCCCCCGAGGCGGCGACACCCAAGATCAGGCTGGCAGTGGAGACAATTCCATCGTTCGCCCCCAGCACGGCCGCCCGCAACCAGCCGGCACGGGCAACAAGATGGGTTTCGCGGTGGCTGCGCATGGATCCTCCGGCGTTGTGGCCTGCGTTTGTCGGTCACCGCGTCCAGCCACGCAATCAGGGGTGCTGCCGGGTTGACAGGCCTGACCGGGCCATTTGCCCAATGGCGACTGCGGGTGAGATTGAGGCATGTTCTGCCAACGGCGCGCATGACGCGGGCCCCACAGATATGGATCGAACCAGCCATGGCCAGCACCACCAGCCACGCCAATATCGTGCAACGCGGATGGGAGGCGGTGGGCCGCGGCGATTGGGACACGCTGATCGCGGACTATCTGCCCGACATGCTGTTCGTGATGCCCGGCCAGACCGACGTGCTGCACGGCACGGTGGCATTTCGCGGCGCGCTGGAAAACCTGGGCGCTGCCCTGCCGCCGGGTTTCGAGATCACCGGCCTGCGGCAGATTTCCGACGGCGATGAGGTCGTCTCGATCTTGAACTGGGCCAGCACCAAATGTACCGGCGGCAGCCAGCTTGCCGTGCTGTTCCGCTTTGTGGATGACAAGATCAGCGAAGAACGCTGGTTTGTCGATACGCTGCAGTGGAAGGCCTGTTTCTAGACCGGGGGCTGACCGGGGCAGGCGGAAATCGCCCCCACGGGCGTTTTCCCCACTACGCCTGAACGTCATGACACCCCCGCCCGGGCGGCACGGCTTGTCGCGCCCTGCGCACCGTTCAACCGCGCTTGGCCTGCTGTGCCAACCATGTTCATTCGGCAGCAATGGCGATAGGACGGAAGTGCACATCGGCAGCAATGGCCAAGGGCGACGAGGTTGCCCGATTACAGGGTTTGGCATGCCATCAGGGGCACCGGCAGCCGCGCCGCAACCGAACTGCAAGGGATGAAGCCGATGAACATCATGACTAGAACAGCCAGTACGACAGCGATCATGCTCGCCATGGCCGTAGCCGCACCAGTCGCCGCCCAGAATGCACCCACCGTGCCCGACGCCCCCAACACTCAGACCGTGACTGGCGAACGTCCGCAGCCTGGCCCCGAAATCAAGGGCATCATTTCGGCGCGCAGCGGTGATCGCATGGCGGTGACCGCCGAAGATGGCACCAAGACCATCATCAGCATCGACGACGCCACCCAGGTGAAGGGCAGGACCGGCCTGTTCGGCGGCAAAGGCAAGTTCAGCGCCGCCTCGCTGATGAACGGCCTGCCGGTGACGGTGAAGACACTGCAGGCCGGCGACGCGCTGGTGGCCAGTATCGTCACCTTCCGCGGCAATGATTTCAAGACCGCCGCCATGATCCGACAGGGCACAGCGCAGGGCTTTGAAGAACAGTCCGCCGCCACCGCCGCGCTGCGCGGCCGCGTTGCCGATATCGACAATTACAACGTGAAGGCCACCACAAACGTCTATTTCGACACCGGCAAATGGATCCTGTCAGATCAGGCCAAGGCCGAATTGTGCAATGCTGCGGCCACAGCCGAAAAGACACCCAACGCGCTGCTGCTGGTGGTCGGCTACACAGATTCCGTGGGCGACGAGGATTACAACCAGGAACTAAGCGAAAAACGGGCCAGCCGCGTGCTAGCGCACCTGCAGCAAGTATGCCGCTGGAAACAGTTCCGCACCCTTACACCCAGCGGCATGGCCGAATCCGATCCGGTGGCCGACAACAGCACCGATGAAGGCAAGGCCCAGAACCGCCGCGTTGCCGTCAACGTGTTGGTAAGCAAGGCTGTCGACGGACTGTGATCGAACTGGCGGGCGGCAGGATTGGCCTGCTGCCCGCTTGTTCGTCCCTGTTCATTCGAACGTCAGATCACCCGTCTCCGGCACTTCGAAATGCCGCGCCACATCGTCGTCGCTGATCGCCTCGAGCGTGGCGGGCTGCCACTTGGGATTGCGATCCTTGTCGATCAGCTGGGCGCGGATGCCTTCGAAGAAATCATGGCCGTTCCGGATTTCGCACACCATGCGATATTCGTTGATCAGCGCGTCCTCGATCTCCACCCCGCGTGCGGCGCGCAGGCCGGCGAGGCTCAGCTTGCAGCTGATCGGCGACATGCGGCGGATGGTGGCGGCCTGTTCCTGTGCCCACTCATCGCCGGCATCCAGGCTGGCCATGATGTCTTCCATCCGGTCATGGCCGAAATGATAATCGATGGCATCGCGATACGCGGCGAGCGGCGCCTCGCCGGCGTCTTCATCGAAAGTCGCCAGCACCTCGGCGAGCGGTTCGTGGCTGGTGGCGAGCAGGTCGCACAGCGTCGGCAGATGGGCGGACGGCACATAATGGCTGGCGATCCCGCAGTAGCGCAGATCCGCCGCCTTCAGCCGCGCGCCGGTCAGCGCCAGCCAGGTGCCGATCTCGCCGGGCAATTTCGCCAGCGCATGGGTGCCGCCGACATCGGGGATCAGGCCGATGCCGGTTTCAGGCATGGCGAACAGCGTGCGTTCGGTGGCGATGCTGTAGGGGCCGTGGATCGAGAGGCCCACGCCGCCGCCCATGGTGATGCCGTCAATCAATGCCACCCACGGCTTGCCGCAACGGGCGATGGCCTGGTTCATGCGATATTCGTCGTGGAAGAACGTCTCCCACAGCGCCCGGTTCTGCCGGCCTTCGCGGCCGAGCAGCGCAACATCGCCGCCAGCGCAAAACGCCCGCTCCCCGGCGCCATCGATCACGATATGCTTCACTTCATGGTCACCCATCGCATCAATGACGGCGCGGTGGATGGTCACCGCCATCGGGTGATTGAGCGCATTGAGCGCCTGCGGCCGATTGAGCGTGATCCACAGCGCATGGCCACGGCGTTCAACCAGGACTTCGGGGGCGGCTTCGGTCATTGGCGGTCCACCAGCTTGCTGGGGCCATCCAGTTCGATCGGGATGGCCGACGTGGTGAGGCGGGCGAGCAAGGTGCCCTCCTCGTCGAACAAATCTGCTTCCATGAAGGCGATGCGCTTGCCCAGCTTCAGGCAACGGCCTTCGGCATAGAGCGGTACGCCAGCCTTGGCAGGCGCAAAGAAGCTGGTTTTCAGCTCGATCGTCGGGATACCGATGCGCTTGCCGCTCTTGATGATGGCCGCAAAGGCCGCGGCATCATCAAGCATGGCAACCACGATCCCGCCCTGCACATTGCCCATCGGGTTGCGGCAGGCATCGATGGGCTGGAACTTCATCTTCACCCGGCCGGCGGCGCTGTCGATCTCCAGAATCTCCTGACCAAGGATCGCAGCCGTGGGCGGCACGAAGCGGTTCATGCGCGCTTTCAGATCATCGTCGTTCAGGGCCATTGCCGCCTCTTAAGCCAATCGTGAGGCCATAGCGGTGCAGCGCCGGTGCTAGCGCGTCAACCTGTTCGTCATGCCGAGTGAACAGCGCACGACCGCGCCCTTCACCCTTGCGCCCGCGGTCGCCAAGCAAATGGGCCACCCGCCGGGCGATGCCGGGCCCGCCGTCGACAAAGCCCATCCCCGGCGCTGCCGCCTGCAATTGCGGCAGTAACAACGGGAAGTGCGTGCAGGCCAGGACCACCTGATCGATGCGCTCGCCGCCCTTCTGTCTGGTCAGCCCCGCCAGTTCCGGTGCCACATCCGCCGCTGTCACCGTTTCGCTCCGCAAATGCGCTTCGGCAAGTTCCACCAGCCGCGCCGATCCGTGCAGCAGCACCGTGCAATCGGCGGCATGATCGGCGGAAAGCCGCGCCACATAGGGCTGGCGCACCGTCGCCATCGTGCCGAGCACGCCGATTACCCGCGATTTCGACATTTCCGCCGCCGGCTTGATCGCCGGCACCGTGCCAACCACCGGCACGTCCAGCACCGCCCGTGCGTGGGCCAGCGCGATCGTGGAGGCGGTGTTGCAGGCAATCACGATCAGATCCGGCTGCAACCGTTCGGTGAGCCGGCCGAGCAACGCGCACACCCTGGTGGCGACCTCCATCTCCGTCTTCGTGCCGTAAGGAAATCCTGCATTATCAGAAATATAACTGACATCGATCGCCGGCAGCGCCGCGCGTACGTCATCGAGAACGGACAAGCCGCCCACGCCGGAATCCAGCATCAGAACATGCGTGATGGCCGCCTCCATCCAAGCTTTGCCCGGCTCAT
>JAIXPM010000296.1 GCA_027486275.1 Sphingomonadales bacterium
AGGTTGATCAGATCAAAGCGCACGTGCGGCACCATGCGGCGGCCCTTGAACACCAGCAGGCCGGCGGCGTGGGCGATATCCTCTGGCCAGTCGGCGACCAGCACCGGTTCGGCGTCGGCTGCCAGATAGGCGGCAAGCGCGGCCACAACGTCGGCGCGGCTTTGCGCCGGGGCGCCCAACTTGGGGATCACATGTTCCGCCACCCAGCGCAGCGGGCGGTGGCAGGGCAGCACGGCATAGAAATCGCCCAGGCCCTCGCCTTCCGGCACCAGCGCGATGGCGATAAGCGGGCCATCGAAACCGTTGAATTCGCAATCGAGGAAATAGCGCACGGTTCAGCGTTCCCGCAGGCGGGGCAGGAGTTCGACGAAGTTGCACGGCCGGTGGCGGGCATCCAATTGGCTGGCCAATATGCCGTCCCACCCATCCTTCACGGCGCCGGTGGAGCCGGGCAGGCAGAAGATATAGGTGCCGCGGGCGAGGCCGGCGCAGGCGCGGGACTGGATGGTGGAGGTGCCAATGCTCTGGAAACTGAGCCAACGGAACAATTCGCCGAAACCGGGAATCATCTTTTCCGCAACCTGATCAAGCGCTTCAGGGGTCACGTCGCGGCCGGTCACGCCGGTGCCCCCAGTGGTGATGATGACGTCGATGGCCGGGTCATCAATCCACGCGTTCAGTTGCGCCACCAGTAGCGGCACCTCGTCCTTCACGATGGCGCGGGCGGCAAGAGCATGGCCGGCGGCAGTAAGCCGCGCCACCAGCGTGTCGCCCGATGTATCGGTCGCCGGCACGCGCGTGTCGCTCACCGTCAGGGCGGCAATGTGCAGGGGCACGAAGGAAATCGACTCATCAAGGGGCATGAAAGACGCTAAACTGTTCCTTGCCGGTTTGTCATGGTGGATGAACGGCGAGGGGAAGGATTGCGACGATGGCGCGGGTGATGGCGATGATCTGCGTGAGCGACCGTGAGCGAGCGCGGGCCTTTTACCGCGATGTGCTGGGGGCGGTGCTGGGCATTGGTGCGCCGGGGATTGACCATTTTGGCGATCAATTCCCGTGCGGCGATGGGTTCATCCGGCTGACCGCGCTACCGGATTTCACGCCCAGTCCCCATCCTGTGCTGGGCTGGCAGGTGGATGATGCCGGCGCCGCCGTGGCCGGGCTGGTGGCGAAGGGCGCCCGAATGCTGATCTATCCTGGCTTTGGCCAGGACGAGGCGGGCATCTGGAATTCGCCCGATGGCGGCGCCCGCATCGCCTGGTTCAACGACAGTGAGGGCAATCTGCTGAGCCTGACAGAGCAGCGTTGAAGTTCAGCAAGGGGAGGGCAAGATGACCGAAGCAGGGGGCTGCCAGTGCGGCGCGGTGCGCTACGAAGTCAGCGGTGTACCAAAGCATGTGGCGCTGTGCCATTGCCAGGATTGCCGCAAGAGCAGCGGTGCGCCGGTGGTGGCCTGGGCCGCCTTTGCCGAAGCCGACTTTCGGGTGACCAAGGGCGAACCGATTGCGTTCAACTCGTCGGGGCAAAGCTGGCGCTATTTCTGCGGCCGCTGTGGCAGCGGGATGTATTACCGCAACGCCGAAAATTTGCCGGGCATTGTCGATGTGCAGTCCGCCACGCTCGATAATCCCGATGTCTTTGTCCCCGATGGCCATATCCAACTGGCCGAGCGCATCAGCTGGATGGCCACGGCGCATGAATTGCCGGGCTATCAGCGCTTTCCGGGCTAGCGCCGACTATTTCCCGCCGGCCACGGCGCGATCGTCGCTGGGCCAGGCTTCAGGGGTGAAGCTGCCGGGTTCGGGGCGGGGGCGGATGGGCTGCGGGTCGCGCTTCACCGCCAGTTCGCCGCTCAGCCCGGGCAGGCGTGGCCACAGGCCCTGCGCGATAGCGTCCATCGATGCGGGCGAATGGCCGTCGCGCAGTTCGTACATCCACAGGTTCCTGAGCACGATTTCGACATAGTGCCGGGTTTCGCGATAGGGGATGGATTCGATGAACAGCAGCGGATCACCCTGATCATCCAGCGTGCGGTTCCAGGTCTGCACCGAACCCGGCCCGGCGTTGTAGGCGGCGATCACCTTGGGCAGCAGCCCGCCGGTGAGTCCCATGCGGCCCAGAACTTCCAGATAGGTCTGGCCCAGTTCAAAATTATAGGCCGGGTCTGCCATATCCCCCACCACGCTGGCAGCATCGGGGGTTTCCTTCAGGATGCGGCGGTTCACCAGATCGCGGGTATCGGGCATCAACTGCATCAGGCCCTTGGCACCGGTGCGGCTGGTGGCGGTGGTGATGAAGGCTGATTCCTGCAGGGCGTGGGCAAAGGCCAGGCTGCGCGGCACCCGCCAGCCGCGGAACGGCACCCAATCGGGGGCGGGGTAGCGGGCCGATAGCGGCGCTTCCAGGCCCACGGGTGGCTTGCTGGCAAGGCTGTACTGCGTGGCCGGCAGATCGAGGCGTGCCGCCAGCCGCAGGATCGCCGGATAGGCATCGGCCGGCGCGGTGGCGGCGAGGTGGCGGAGTTCGCGGTCGGCCAGGCCCAATTGGCCTATTTCCACCAAAGCAGCGGCACGGCGGGCGCCGGCCACCTCTTTCAGATAACTCCAGTCTGCCGTGATGAAATCGGGCTCTCTCCAATCCAGACCCTGGTCCACGCCCAACGAGCGGCGGGCGAGCAGGCCATAGAAGCTGGCGACCGAGGTGGCGGCTTGGCTCAGCCGAGCCTTGCGGTTGGCTTCATTGCCGGCCAAGCCCCAACTGCGGCCGGCCCAGAAGGCAGCAGCGGCGCGGGTATCGTCGCGGCCCATTTTCACCAGATCAAAGGCTTCGGCGGCATCGCGCCAGCGGCCCAACCGGAAGGCAGCCAATCCTGCGCTCCACGCCCCGTCTGCCGCGCCTTGG
>JAIXPM010000412.1 GCA_027486275.1 Sphingomonadales bacterium
GCCACTGCCGAAGCAGCCACGCGCGCCGCACTGCCACCGTGGGTGGCAGGCGCGGCGACGGTGAACACGGTTGCCGATGATGATGGGTTTGCCCGCCTGACAGTTTCCGTGCCTGGATCGAGCGCGGCGATCTTGTCGTTGGTTCCCATGCCGGAAAACTTCACGGCCGAAGTCGCAATGCCCCGGGTCAATGATCGTGGCGGCGATGACGATGATGACGACTGAACACAGTTCAGAAAGCGCCGCGTAAAAGCGTCACTTCACCAAACGTACAAACCCATCACCCAGTCGCCCGCTGTTCGGACAGCGCATGACGATGCGGATATCGTCATAATCGGTATCGGTCCACGCCGGCTGCAGCCAGTTGCTGTTGGCACCTGGCTTGCCGGGCGGACGATCCTCGAAGCCGAAATACATGAACTTGCCTGGCTCGCACGGCTGCGTTTCGCGGCGACGGGTGTTGGCCCGATTTCTGCCGGTGGGGATTGTCGATTGTGGATTGCCCGGCGTGCATTTGGCGGCGCTGTCGCAGCGCACGGTTTCGAGGATATTGTTGCCTTGCAAGTCAAAACGCTCGACCCATTGCTCGAGTTGAGTGTCGGTGAAGTAATTAAACTCTGGCCGGCCCGGCTTTACGCCATCGATCGTGGCGTTGGGATTGTTCCACAGCGTTGGGTTGCTTTTCACATGCCTGATATTGCGCAGCCGGATTGAAAGGGTCTGGCCTTCCTGATTGCAGCGCGGCCAGGTTGGGTTGGTCGGCGGATTGGCGGTAATGCGCCCGCCTGAAATCTGCACGATATTGCTGCTGGACGGCATGTTGTTCGAGACCAGCGTCATCTGCGATCGACGCGATGCCGCGGAACCAGAACCCTGCGAGTCAAAGCAATAGACATAGATTTCGTTGTAATCGCCAGCTTCGGGATCAAGCGTGCGGCTTTCCGGCGGCTGATAAAAGACGTTGGCCGGGCGGGCGGCGATGGCTTCTACCGAAACCGTCTTGGCTGTGTCGATGAACAGCGAGGAGAATAGCTGATTCATGGCATTTCCGCGATCCGGCGAGCGTTCGCCGCGCACGCGCACGGCGTTGACATCGCTGGTGTTGTCGGGCCGGAAACCATTGGCGGTATCATAGATGCCCAGCGTCACATCGGCCGCCGTGGTCATGCCCGAAAACTGCCCCGGCAGTTCAGCGCCAACATAGTCCAGTGCCTTGGCGGTGACATCGCCACCACGTTCGATTTCCATGGCAGAAGCCAGCGCCGCACCGTCCACGGCAATCTGCATGCGGTTGTGCACCATGTTGTACAGGCTGAAATCAATGCCCAGGGCCAAGCCACCGGCGATCACCGGCATCGAAAGCGCAAAGATCATGGCGGTGGCGCCCCTGCGGCCTTCATGCAGCCGGGCGAGGACAGAGCGGCGACGCGGCTCAATCGACATAGGGAAGCTCCTGCTTCATCGCCACATTGGCGGTCAGTTGCCAAGGCATCATGCGGGTGAGAATGGCGAGCGGCGTGGCCTGCTGCGCCGGCACCGAAAGCTGGACCCGCACGAGATTGGTGTTGGCATCGGTTGGCGCCGTCTGGGAGACCGCGACAGTGACGTCGTCGCGCACCCAACCAGGAAGGTAATTGCGGACGGCTGTCTGCGCCTGCGCATTGCTCATGCGGTTGACAGCAACGGTGCGCGCCACACGATTGGCACCGAACTGCATGGCGCTATAGCTGTAGATGACCGAGCCGTATTCGATTGTACCAAACAGCATGCTGGCAAACAGCGGCATTATCAGGACCAGCTCAGTACTCGCTGAGCCGCGCCTGCATGGCATCAGGCCATAAAAAGAAGCAAAGAAACTCTTAACCGATATGTTAAGCATAGCTACACCCTGACTATCCAGGAACACAACAGCGCGTATCTGATATAATCAGACCCCGGCAGTCATTTATTTAAAGCCGGAGAAAGAGTCAAGTATCGAGCCTTAATGCAACTTAACTATTGTTAAATGTAAGTGTATATTTGCACCGTATAGAGGGGTGCTTACCTTGGATAGCGAGATTCAGGGATATTATCCTACGAAATCATCTGGTGACAAAGAATGGGACACCTAATCGTCGAATCTGACGCGAATCGGCGGCGACTCGAACACCCGCGCTACTAGGCGGATGGCACACGGGGAGCGAAAGATGCTCATTGGGAGCTTCGCCAATCACGCTTGTGTGGCGGCCTTGATCGGCAACAGCGCGCTCATCACGCTTCCCAGAAGTCGGCTCATCTTGCCAATACACCGCGGTTCGATGACCGCAGCGATCATTTGTTATGCTGTGATTCGGCGCGCGACCCGTGGGGCGGGGCAGTTTCTTATTTCACCAACCGCACAAAGGCATCGCCCAGCCGGCCGCTGTTGGGGCAGCGCATGACGATGCGAATATCGTCATAGTCGGTATCGGTCCACGCCGGCTGCAGCCAGTTGGCGTTGGCACCGGCCTGGCCGGGTGGGCGATCCTCGAAGCCGAAATACATGAACTTGCCCGGTTCACACGGCTGGGTTTCGCGGCTGCGGGTGGTCTGGCGGTTGCGTCCGGTCGGGATGGTCGAACTGCCGGAACCCGGCGTGCACTGTGCAGCCGTGTCACACCGCACGGTTTCAAGGATGTTGAAGCCCTGCAGATCGAACTGCTCGACCCAGCCTTCGATGCGGGTATCGGTATAGTAATTATGTTCGGGCCGGCCGGGCTGCACGCCACTTACGGTGGCAGCGGGATTTCCCCACAGCGCCGGGTTGGATTTGACATGGCGGATGTTGCGCAGCCGGATGCTCAGCGTCTGGCCTTCCTGGGTACAGCGCGGCCAGGTGGGATTGGTCGGCGGATTGGCGGTGATGAGCCCGCCCGATGTCGCCACGATATCGCTGGCGGGCGGCATGTTGTTGGAGACCAGGGTCATCTGCGACCGCCGTGAATCCGCTGAACCACTGCCGCGCGTGTCGAAGCAATAGACATAGATTTCATTGTAATCACCGGCTTCGGGATCAAGCGTGCGGCTTTCCGGCGGCTGATAGAAGACGTTGACCGGGCGGGCGGCGATGGCTTCCACCGAAATCTTCTTGGCATCGTCGACGAACAGCGCGGAAAACAACTGGTTCACGCCATTGCCGCGATCCGGCGAGCGTTCACCGCGCACACGCACGGCATTGGCATCGCTGCTGTTGTCGGGCCGGAAACCATTGGCGGTGTCATAGATGCCCAGCGTCACATCGGCGCCGGTGGTCATGCCGGCAAAGCCCGCGGGCAGTTCAGCGCCGACGAATTCCAGCGCCTTGGCGGTCACATCCCCCCCGCGTTCGATTTCCATGGCGGCGGCCAGCGCCGCACCGTCCACAGTCGCCTGCATGCGGTTGTGCACCATGTTGTACAGGCTGAAATCAATGCCCAGCGCCAGGCCGCCGGCCATCACCGGCATCGACAGCGCAAAGATGGTGGCGGTGGCGCCGTGCCGGGCGGCGCGCAGCCGAGCCAGCAGAGAGCGGCGGCGCGGTTCAATCGACATAGGGAAGTTCCTGCTTCATCGCCACGTTGGCGGTGAGTTGCCAGGGCACGGCGCGGGTGAGCAGTGCCATCGGCGTGGCCTGCGCCGCCGCCACCGAAAGCTGGACCTGCACCAGATTGGTTTCGGGATCGGCCGGCGCCGTCTGGGACACCGAAATGCTGACATCATCCCGCACCCAACCGGGCAAGTAATTGCGCACGGCAGTCTGGGCCTGATCATTGGTCATGCGGTTGACCGCAACCGTACGTGCCACACGATTGGCACCGAATTGCATGGCGCTGTAACTGTAGATCACGGCGCCATATTCGAACACCGCAAGAATCATCGTGGTCAACAGCGGCAGGATGAGTGCCAATTCTGTTGCGGCCGCGCCGCGTCGACAGAATCGCACACCCGCAACAGCACGGGTAACAATGCTTAACGCCACATCACTGGTGCTCATACGCCAACTCACCCCCAACCAAGTCGCGCATTACGCATCACGCGAACCGATCAACGGCGCTTGTCACGGAAATTTACCAATTCGTCAAGATTTTGTTAGCAAAAAGCGCAATTTGTTGTTAACGATTATTGAGAAGCTGCCGAATTGGGCCGTTCCGTCTCCTATCTGGGCTATATTTGGGTCAGGAAGAGTCCGCGCGCTTCGAATTCATTCGACTCGGGTGCCGCGCGAATCAGCCCCTGCCGGTCGTTCAGAATCGGGTGGAGATGCCGACGTAGCCGACCAGATCGGGCGTGTTGCGGTTGAGCCCGACATTGGCACCAACGTCGAACTGCATCGTGGGCCGCGGCAGCCAGGCCAGCGACACATCATAGCTATATTGCTGTACCGTCCCCGCCGGATCGAAATTCTGGCTGGTCCAGAGCTCGTTGTAGAGCGTGAACTTGCCAAATTGCTTGGCAATGTTGACCAGGCCGGTGAACCCGGCATGGCGGCCATGCCCGTCTGCATCCGCCAGCACATCCAGTTGCGGCCCCAGCGTCACCGTCCAGCCGCCCGGCACACTGATGTTGATCGGCACCGCCACTCCGCCTTCCAGCTTGCCATTGCCGATCCCGGCCCGCGCCGTCGGCAGCTTCACGAAGGGCAGGATGGCCAACTGAAAGGCGCCGTCGGGGCGGGTCAGGCGTTGCTTGAAGCGCAGCGTGGCGTCACCGATGCCCGAGAGGGTAGTAACCGTGCCGGCGGCATTGCGGCTATGGATACGGGTGAAGGGCACCCAGTTGATCTGGATATCACTGCTGTCGCCCAGGCCATATTTGAAGGTTGGGTTGGTGAACAGCAACTGATCGCTGCGCGTGCCGCCACTGCTGTTCATCAGCCAGGTGAGGCCATCGGATTCAATCTGGAACAGGCCTTTGGGCACCGTGCAGGCAAAGTTCGATTTGGTCGGCCGATCGGTGCAGATCGGCGCATCGGCCGTCGATGCCGTGGGCACTGCGACTTCCTGTGCCACCAGAGGGCTGGCGATCAGGACAGCAAACAGCACGACACGCATGGCGGTCACTTTCAGGCGAGAGTGCGGGCTGTGACGACCATAGCAACGGCCGCAATGCCGATAAAGGGCGCGCACCATGCACGACAAGAATGGGTACTCAGATCATTGGCTGACGCCGAGCGATTGTGCCGCTGCAGCGGCCCCTTAGACCGCCGAATGCCCACCTACAGCTTGGAGGGGAATTCCGGGGACCATCAAACTGGGGTGCAGGTCACCACCAAACCACGAACAGGTTTCGCAACAGGGTGCTAGCGCTGTTTTCACTTGCTCTGCATCACCCACACGCCATTCCAGGCTTCCGTCGGCGGGCTTGCCAAGAGAGCCTGGCAACGATCGATATAGGTTTGTGAAAGGCTGTCGCTGGGATTGAGCTGCAGGCAACGTTCAAAACGCTGGATGGCGCGATCGAATTTGCCTCCACGATAATCCACCATGGCTTCGCCGAAATGGTTGACCACGTCCATAAGGTTCGGGAAGCTTTGGGTGTCATGAAAGTCGAGGATTTCGAACACACGGACCGGCTGGGTCTTGCCCTTGACGACAACCAGGTCGATGTCGCGAAGACGATACGTTCCCCGGAGTTTGGACACTGTGGATTCACTCGCAAGAATGCGCGCCGAATAGGCCTTACAGGCGCTCTCCAACCGTGAAGCCAGATTCACACCGTCTCCAATAACGGTATAGTCCATGCGTTTGGGGCTTCCGATATTGCCGGACACCACATTATCGGTGTTGAGACCGATACCCATGTCAACGGTTTTCAGACCCTGCGCCCTGCGCACGACGTTCCATTCCCACAGTTCCTGGATCATTGTGATCGCGGCGCGTACAGCGCGATCAGGATCGTCCCCTTGGGCGACCGGCAGGCCAAAGCAGGCCATGATCGCATCGCCAATGAACTTGTCCAGCATCCCACCTTCGCGGGTAATGCAATCAACCATCATCGTGAAATACTGGTTGAGGAACTGTACGGTACCCTGCGCCCCGGACTCCTCTGTAATAGCTGTGAAACCGCGCACGTCGGTGAACATGATAGTGGCTTCGGCATTGACGCCACCAAGAAGATCGAGTCCGTCATTCTCCAGCATCTTTGCAGCGATTACAGGATCCATATAGCGGGACATCGTCGATTTCATGCGTTTTTCGCTGCTGATATCTTCGAACATCAGCATAGAACCGAGCGACTTATCATCTGCTGCTCGCAATGGCATGAACGTGATGTTGACCGATTTTTCCTGCGCACCCACTGAAAGGGTGCTGTCAGGGTAGAAACTGCTCTCTTGGCTGGCCCGAGTGTGTTCGAGTTGGTCAAGTAACCACTGGCCATTTTCGCCCAGCATGTCGGTCAGCGGTTTGCCAATGAGTTCCGCTTCCGATGCGCCCCAAATGCGTGCTCCAGCGGCGTTGCTGGTTACGATTTTGTTGTTGGCGTCAAGCGTGAGGACGCCGTTGGACATGCTTTGCAACATGCTTTCATTGTAGTTTTTTATCCGCTGCACATCATCGAAAAGCTTTGAGTTTTCGAGCGCGATGGCGATCTGCGCGGTAAACGCCTTCAGGCGTTGCTCGTCCTCATCCGAAAAGCTTCCGCCTTTCTTGTTGAGCACCTGTGCCACACCGATGGCGCGATTTTCCTTGTTGATGATGGGAACGCACAGGATCGATCGCGTGAAGAAGCCGGTCTGCCTGTCGAAGGAAGGGTTGAACCGCAAATCTGCATAGGCATGCGGAATGTTCATTGTCTGGCCAGCGGTGAAAAC
>JAIXPM010000101.1 GCA_027486275.1 Sphingomonadales bacterium
ATCCAACACCCCTCCCCCAGTGGGAGGGGAAAGGAACCGAACATGGCTGAATTGCTCGATTTCGAACTCGTCTCTCCGGAACGCCGCCTGGCCAAGGCCAAGGTGGCGATGGTTGTCGTGCCCGGCGTGGAAGGCGATTTTGGTGTGCTGCCCGGCCACGCGCCGATGATGTCCACCATCCGCCCCGGCGCAATTGCCATCCATGAAGCCGATGGCGGCCCCGCCACCATGCGTTTCTTCATCGACGGTGGCTTTGCCGAAGTAACGGAAACCGGCCTGACGATATTGGCTGAGAAGGCCACCCCGGTGGCCGAGATCGACGTGGCCGCCGTGGCCACCCAACTGGCCGCCGCACGGCAGGCTGGCGATGATGCCGCCATCGCCCGCCTAGAAGCCATGCAGGCTGCCATTACCAACTGATCCGGCGACCATCGCCATCGCACACGCCCCGCGCCGGCTTGTCGGCGCGGGGCGTTGTCATTCAGGGGGCAGCAAGCCGCGGCCACGCACAACGGTGATGCGATTTGGCGGTTCCCTGTGCCGGCAAAAGCGCCTAATCTGATGGGGTAATCCCGCCTGCGGAGCCGATATCCATGCGCCTGCCCTTCGTTCTTCTCACTGTGGTAGTGGCGCTCCCTGCCCTGGCCCAGCAGCCGCCCGCCAACCCCACCACCGCGCCGCCGCGGCCGACCATGCTGAAGCCGGCCGATCTGCCGACCGGCGATGGCAGCCAGCCGCGCCAGCGTTTCGTCACGGTGTTCGACAACGAGGCCTGCCCCAAGCCCAGTTCCGTTGATGAAGTGGTGGTGTGCGCGCGCCTGCCGGGATCGGAAGTGTTCCGCATCCCGGAGCGGCTGCGCAAGGCCGAAACACGGCAGAGCGTGCTGACCCAGAACCGCGCGCTGCTGCTGGGTGATGGCACCGGCGGTGCCGGCAACAGCATCGGCAGTTGCAGCGCGATCGGGCCGGCCGGCTTTACCGGCTGCGATCGCAAGATGGTGGATGCGTGGGCGCAGGATCGCACCAACCGTATGGGCTATAACGAGCCGACTCCGCGCAACTAAGCCGGAAATCAGCCGATTACAGAAAGATCAGCGGCGCCGTGGCGTCCGCTGCGGCGTCATGCCGTGTTTGTGAGACGCACGCCACTTGTCCAACAGCACCGGCATCAGCCCAATGACCACTGCCAGCAGCGCAATATAGACCGTCATGGAAAGCCCCCCTTCGCATCAGTCGGAGAGAAGGTTAATCCACATTCACACAAATGCAAGAGGGGCGCTCCGGCTGCCCGGAACGCCCCCCTGTCATCGGTATGTGACGGTCAGCGGACCGGCTTGACCGTCGGCGCCACGTCGGGCTTGGCCGGATCGAAGCGCACCCGCACGGTTTCACCGCTGCTGCCGGGGAAATTGGTGAACATGGCGGTAACCAGGTTTGGCACCAGCCGGGTGAGATTGTTGCTGTTGCTCACGGTTTCGGCGCGGCCTTCGAACACGCTCTTCTTGTCGGTGTTGCGGTTGATGCGCATGGCAACCACGGTGTTGTAGTTGGTGACGCTGTAGACTTCATTGTTCCAGCCGCCGCCCCAGCCGCCGAACCCGCCAAGACCGCCAAAGCCGCCGCCCCAGCCGCCCCAGCCGCCCCAGCCGCCGCCCCAATAGGGGCCCCAGCCGAAACCGCCAAAGCCGCCGCCCATGCCGCCCCAGCCCATGCCGAGCCGGCTCTGCACCTTCTCACGCGGGGCAGAGACATGATAATCCAGCTGCACCGTCAGCGCGGCGCTGTCCGCATTGGCGGCTTCCTGAAATCCAGCGGCGACCAGTTTTTGCCGGACCAGATTGGCATAGGTGGCAAATTCCAGCCCGCCTTCATTGGTCTTGTCCCGCGGTTCGATCACGAAGCTGGTACCCGAGGGCGGCGGCAGCTGCTGAAACCGCGCCACGCGCGCTTCGAACGGCGCCATGCAGGCCGACAAGGCCAGGGCCGCAACCAGCGGCAACAGCAGTCGAGCCTTGGGATGGATGATCATTCGGCGGCACTCCACATGAATTATCTGTAATGATAGACGCGACTGTGCGCCAAGGCAACTGACTGGCGCATGAATGGCACCCTTCCGGGCCTCATGGCAACCACTGCAGTTACGATATGAACCCCACCGCGCGATGCACCTGCGCCAACACCGGTTCGGCAATGGCGCGCGCCCGCTCCGCCCCGCGCGCGCAGATCGCCTCGATCGCCACGTCATCATCTTTCAGCGCGTTGAACCGCTCGGTGATCGGGGCGAGTTTGGCCACCATCACGTCGGCCAGCGCCGGCTTGAAGGCGCCAAAGCCCTTGCCGCCAAAGTCGGCCAGCACTTCGGCCACCGTGCGGTCGGTGAGCGCGGCCATCAAGTTGACCAGGTTCGCCGCTTCCGGGCGCCCGGCAAGGCCAGCGGCTTCGGACGGCAGCAGATCGGCGTCGGACTTTGCGCGTTTTACCTTGGCGGCGATGGTATCAGCATCGTCGGTCAGGTTGATGCGACTCTGGTCGCTGGGATCGCTCTTCGACATCTTGGCGCTGCCATCGCGCAGGCTCATCACGCGGGTCGCGGGGCCTTCGATCACCGGCTCGGGCAGCGGGAACAGCTCCACGCCCATATCGGTGTTGAACTTGGCGGCAATGTCGCGGGCCAGTTCCAGATGCTGCTTCTGGTCTTCCCCCACCGGGACATGCGTGGCCTTGTACGCCAGGATGTCGGCGGCCTGCAGCACCGGGTAGGTGTAAAGGCCCACCGAAGCGCCTTCGCGGTCCTTGCC
>JAIXPM010000286.1 GCA_027486275.1 Sphingomonadales bacterium
TGTTACTGGCGATTGCGATCGCGGTGATGGTCGCCGTGGGCGTGCCGCAGCGCATCTGGAACGGCTTTGTGGAATGGACCGCCGCGCAAGGGTGGGAAGTGCGCCATGTCGAACTGACCGGCGCCCGCGAGCAGGAGCGGCTGGCGATCTATGCCGCCGTCTTGAATGGCCCGAGCAACGCCATGCTCGCCACCGATCTGGACGATGTGCGGATGCGGCTGCGCGCGCTGCCGTGGCTGGCTGATGCCAGCGTGCAGCGCCGCCTGCCCGATACGCTGGTGATCGAGGTGAAGGAACGCAAACCCGTCGCGCTTTGGCAGTATCACCAGCGCCTGGCCGCCATCGATGTCACCGGCAAGGTGCTGACCCGCGAGCGCCTGGAACGCTGGAACGATCTACCGATCCTGGTTGGTGCCGGCGCCAATGCCCGCGTGCGCGACGCGCTGGAACTGATCGCCGCAACGCCGCTGGGCCGTGACGTGAATGCCGCCGTGTTCGTGGGTGGCCGCCGCTGGGATTTGCGGTTCAAGAGTGGCGAGACGCTGGCGCTGCCCGATCAGCCCGGCCAGGCCCGCGCGGCGCTCGCCACATTTGCCAAGCTGGATGGGCAGGGGCCGGAGCGGCTGTTGGGCGGGCGTTTCACCCGGTTCGATCTGCGGTTGCCCGGCCGCATGATCGTTGCCGGGCCTGCGGTGGCCGAAACCTTGGCCGAAGCGGAAAAGGCGCGCCGCGCCGCCGCGCAGGCCCAAAAGATCTGAGGAACATATGGCCCCCCGTATTCCCCTTCCTCCCCTTGGCCGCAGCCAGTCCGAACGGCCGGTCGCCGTGCTTGATGTCGGCACCTCGAAAGTATCGGCCTTGATTGCGCTGGTGGGTGGCGACGGACCGCCGCGGATCATCGGCAGCGGGCAAAAGCCCTGCATGGGCCTGAAGCGCGGCACCGTGACAGATTTCGACAAGGCCGAAATGGCGATCCGTGGTGCCATTGACCAGGCCGAACGCGCGGCCGGCATGCAGATGGACAGTGTTGTGGCCAGCTTTGCCGCCGGCAACATGGCCAGTAGCATGGCCAGTGCCGAGATCGACATCGCTGGCGCCAGCATCACCCCCACCGACATGGTGACCCTGCGCCAGGCCGGCCGTGCCGCCATCGATCCGCGCGGGCGCAGTGTGGTGCATGCCTTGCCGGCGCTGTACACGCTTGATGGCCTGCCCGGGGTTGAAAGCCCGCTGGGCCTGCATGCCGATCGGCTGGGCATGGATATCCATGTCGTCACTGCCGACACGCCGGCAATTCTGAACTTCACCCGCGCTGTGGCGCAATCGCACCTGGGCATTTCCACGCTGGTTGCCAGCCCGCTGGCCGCCAGCCTCGCCGTGCTGGACGAGGAAGAGCGCGATATTGGCGTGGCGCTGATCGACATCGGCGCCGGCATGACCAGCATTGCCGTGCACAAGTTCGGCATCGCCGTGGGCGTCGCCACCGTGCCCATGGGCAGCGCCGACATCACCGACGACATTGCGGCGGCCTTCGACACCAAGCGCAGCATTGCTGAACGGTTGAAAACCTTTGATGGCGCGGCTGTGGCCACCATCCGTGATCAGTCCGACCCGGTGCTGATCCCGCCGTCGGTCGAGGATGGCAGCGTGGAAGCCCGCAAGGTACCACGCGCACAACTGGTGGCCGTGATCCGCACCCGACTCGACATGTTGTTCGGGGAGATTGGCAAGGCGCTGTCATCGCTGGGTTTTGTCGGCCCGCAGGCAAGGCGGATCGTGCTGACCGGCGGCGGCTCCGATCTGCGCTCGATCGCCGATTATGCCGGCTCCTATCTGGGCTGCAACGTGCGCATCGGCCGCCCGCGCGGGCTGAACGGCCTGCCGGTGGCGCAAGAAGGCCCGGCCTTTGCGACACTGGCCGGCCTGGTGCTGTTTGCGCAAGGCGACCGCGGGGATGTGTGGCACGCGCAGGTATCGGGCGAAACCCCCTCGCTTCGGCGCGGATTTGGGGGAGTCATCGAAAAACTGTGGGGAAGTCTGTGAAGTGACTTCCCACCGAATCACGCATCATCTAGTATGAATCTGACCTGGGGAGACACGACATGCTGGAATTCGCCAAGCCGGAACTGACCGAACTGAAGCCGCGTATTGCCGTGATTGGTGTTGGCGGCGCCGGCTGCAATGCAGTGGCCAACATGATCGCCGCCGATCTGATGGGCGTGGAGTTCGTGGTCGCCAACACCGATGCCCAGCAGCTCGCCATGAGCCCGGCCGGCACCCGCATCCAGCTTGGCATGAAGATCACACAGGGCCTGGGCGCCGGCGCCCGCCCGGAGATCGGCCGCGCTGCCGCCGAGGAAACGCTTGAGCAACTCGAAAACGCGCTGGATGGCGCGCACATGTGCTTCATCGCCGCCGGCATGGGCGGCGGCACCGGCACGGGCGCAGCCCCAGTCGTGGCCCGCGCCGCGCGCGAGAAGGGCATATTGACGGTTGGTGTCGTTACCAAGCCGTTCAGCTTTGAAGGCGCCAAGCGCATGCGCGCCGCGGAAGAAGGCATTGCCGAACTGCAGAAGCATGTCGACACGCTGATCATCATCCCGAACCAGAATCTGTTCCTGATCGCCAACGCCAACACCACCTTCAAGGACGCCTTTGCGATGGCGGACCAGGTGCTGCATCAGGGCGTGCGCGGCATTACAGATCTGATGATCATGCCGGGCCTGATCAACCTTGATTTCGCCGACATCCGCACCGTGATGAGCGAGATGGGCAAGGCCATGATGGGCACCGGCGAAGCCAGCGGCGAAGGCCGTGCCATCGAAGCTGCGCAGAAGGCCATCGCCAACCCGCTCCTCGACGAAGTATCGATGCGCGGCGCCAAGGGCGTGATCATCAACATCACCGGCGGCGACGATCTGAAGCTGATGGAAGTGGACGAAGCCGCTTCCTACATCCGCGACATGGTCGATACCGAAGCCAACATCATCGTGGGCAGCGCCTTCAACAA
>JAIXPM010000055.1 GCA_027486275.1 Sphingomonadales bacterium
ATCGGCAACCTGTGGCTGCAGGCGTTGCAGATGACGATCATTCCGCTGATCGCGGGCCTGCTGTTCACGGGCATCGCCCAATCGGTGGGCCAGGCCGGCGGCGGCAAGGTGGCCGGGCGAGCACTGCTGGCGTTCCTGGCGCTGCTGATCTTCTCCGCCCTGTGGTCGATGATCTTCGTGCCCTTGCTGCTGGATTGGTGGCCGGCGCCTCCGGCGGCCGCGGCCGCGATCGTGGCCAACAGCGCCGGTGCCGCACCGGTGGGCGACATCAAGATTGATCTCGGCAAATGGCTGCTCAGCCTCGTGCCGGCCAACATTTTCGATTCGCTGGCCAAGGGGGACATGCTGCCGGTCGTCACCTTCATCGCCGTGTTCGCGCTGGCCGCCACAAGGCTCGACGATGATCGCCGCCGCAGTCTCGTCGCCCTGTTCGATGCCGTGAAGGACGCCATGCTGGTGCTGGTCGGATGGATCTTCGTGATCGCGCCGCTGGGTGTGTTTGCGCTCGCCGTGAGCGTCGGCATCAAGGCCGGGCTCGGCGCCTTCGGCTTGCTTGGCCATTATATTGTTGTGCTGGTGCTGGTGCAGGTTGGCCTGATCATTCTCATCTATCCGCTGGCGGTGATCTTCGGCCGGGTCGGCCCGCTGGCCTTTGCCCGCGCCGTGCTGCCGGCGCAGGCCGTCGCTGTCTCCACCCAGTCCAGCATCGCCTCGCTACCCGCAATCTTCGACGGCGCCGAACGGCTGGGCCTGCCGGAAACCACCAGCCGCGTGGTGCTGCCCCTGGCGGTGAGCATCTTCCGCATCACCTCCCCCTGCGCCAACGTCGCCGTCGTCCTCTACTGCGGCCATCTTTACGGCATGGACCACACGGCGCTGGCCTATCTCGGCGCGCTGCTGGCCGCTCTGGTGGCAGCTGTCTCCACCGGCGGCCTGCCCGGCTCCATCACCTTCCTCGCCGCCTGCGTGCCGATCGCCAACGCCATGGGCGTGCCGATCGCCGTGCTGCCGGTGCTGCTGGCGGTGGAACTGGTGCCCGACGTGTTCCGCACGCTGGGCAATGTCACCGCCGATCTGGCCGTGACTGCCATTTTGTCCCGCGACAGGGCGCGCTGAAAACTGGACTCTGCGTCCAAATCCGGTAACAGCCGCAGCCCAAGGAGCACACCCATGGGTTACAAGGTTGTTGTCGTCGGCGCCACCGGCAGTGTCGGGCGCGAAATGCTGAACATCCTGGCGGAACGGCAGTTCCCGCTGGACGATATCGCTGCCGTCGCCTCGTCCCGTTCAGTGGGCGACAAGGTCGAGTTTGGCGAGACCGGCCGCGAGATTAAAGTGCAGAACCTTGAGCATTTCGATTTCACCGGCTGGGATATCGCGCTGTTTGCCGCTGGCTCCGGCCCCGCCAAGATCTATGCTCCCAAGGCCGCTTCGCAGGGCTGCGTGGTGATCGACAACAGCAGCCTGTTCCGAATGGATCATGATGTGCCGCTGATCGTGCCGGAAGTGAACCCGGAGGCCATCGACGGCTACAAGAAGCGGATGATCATCGCCAATCCCAACTGCTCCACGGCGCAAATGGTGGTGGCGCTGAAGCCGCTGCACGATGCTGCCATCATCAAGCGCGTTGTGGTGAGCACTTACCAATCGGTGTCGGGCGCCGGCAAGGACGGCATGGACGAGCTTTTCACCCAGAGCCGCGCCATTTTCGTGGGTGACGAGCCGGTGAACGAGAAGTTCACCAAGCGCATTGCCTTCAACGTGATCCCCCACATCGACAGCTTCCTTGGCTCCGACAGCGGCATGGACGGGTACACCAAGGAAGAGTGGAAGATGACGGTGGAAACCCGCAAGATCCTCGATCCCGATATCGAGGTGACGGCGACCTGCGTGCGCGTGCCGGTGTTCGTCGGCCATAGCGAAGCCATCAACGTCGAATTCGAAATGCCGCTTTCCGTCGCCAAGGCGCAGAGCCTGCTGCGCGAAGCGCCGGGCATCATGCTCGTCGACAAGCGCGAGGACGGTGGCTACGTCACCCCCATCGAATGCGTTGGCGATTATGCCACCTTCGTTTCCCGCGTCCGCAAGGATCCGACCGTGGAGCACGGCCTGGCGCTGTGGTGCGTGTCGGACAATCTGCGCAAGGGTGCGGCATTGAACGCGGTGCAGATCGCCGAGTTGCTCGGCCGTCGCCACCTGAAGAAGGGCTAATCCGTCTCGTCGGGGCCGTTGGCATCGAATTCCAGCAGGTCACCCGGCTGGCAATCGAGCACGCGGCACAGCTTGGCGAGCGTGTCGAAGCGCACGCCCTTTACCTTGCCGGATTTCATCAACGACAGATTGGTTTCGGCCATGCCGATGGCGGCGGCCACGTCGCGCGCCTTCATCTTGCGCCGGGCCAGCATGACATCGAGGGTGACAATGATCGCCATTGATCAGACGATCTGATCGAGATCAGCCTGGATGACGGCGGCTTGATCCAGCACGCCGGCCAGGCTGCGCAGGGCAAAGCCGACAGCGGCCACGCCGACCAGCAGGGCCGAACCCACGGCCGTTCCATTCTGGATTTCGCCGATGATCAGGGCCGATACCGCCGCTGCGACCATCCATTCACCGCTGCGCCGGACATGCCGGCCTGTCTCCGGTGCCAGCAGCGCGCCCCCTTCGAGATGGGTGAACAGCAAGCGCCCCTGCCATACGGCGCCAAGCAGCATGATTGCCGGCAGCAGTGCGATCAGTCGTTCGCCAATGGCCCGGATGCCGGTGCGATCCCCCGCGACCAGCATGGCACCCAGCTGCTTCAGCGGCACATAGGCCTCCGCAAACAAGGAAAGGGCGGCAAAGACGAACAGAACAGTGAGCAGGCGGGCCATACTGCTGAAATCACCTTGAAGCGTTTGCAGTCGTTGCTTTTGGTCAGTCACTTTGTGTCTCCAATTATAATCTTTATGTTTTACATAAATATTGTACTGAATGACGTCAAGTGCTTTGAACCGCGCTGTCCGCCGGCTGAAGCCCGGCTGAACGAAACAAGGCCAGTGTATGGCAAAAGCACCACACCGCCACCAAATTGCCCAGCTTGGTTCAGGCCATGGCCAGCCAGCGGGGCCTAACCCCTTGTGCAGCCGGCCATCCCCATCGCCGGCGCAAAACAAGGAATACACCAATGTCACGTTTCGCTTTTGCTTTGCTCGCTGCCGCTGCCATCGCTGGCCCGGCCGCTG
>JAIXPM010000156.1 GCA_027486275.1 Sphingomonadales bacterium
ATCTACAGCCGCAGCCGCAATCTGGTGCGGCTGCGCGACCTGAATGCGCCGGCGGCCTTCACGCCCAACGCCGCCGCGCTCACGCCGGCCAATATCGCCCTGCTGCAGGCCGCGCCCGATAATGCGGCGCGGGCGGCGTTGGCCCAAAGCCTGGGCCTCGTCCGCAGCCAGGCCGCGGCCGATGCCAGCCGCCCGGTGGCGCTGGTGGCGGGCGGGGCGCGGCAGATCACTGTTTCGGAAACAGCTGGCAAATCCGAGTATATGGCGCTGATCCTGCAGGCGGTGAAGGAGCGCGGCACCGATGATTATGGCTTCCGCCTGAGCTACACGCTGTCACGGCTGAAGAACGACACCGACGACATCAACTTCCGCGCGGCGAACAGCAATGATTTCAGCACGGAATATGGCCCATCCGCCAATGATCGGCGGCATGTGATTTCGGCGGTGGGCTATCTCTACCCGCTTGAGGGCCTGACGCTGACGGCCGCTGGCCTGTTCCAGTCGGGCCAGCCGGTCAATCTGGTGCCGGATGCGCGGCTGTTCGGCACGCAGGATCTGAACGGCGATGGCGCCTCGTTTGGCGAGAATTTCGTCGGCAACAGTGATCGTTTCCCCGGTGCCAGCCGCAACTCGGCGCGCCTGCCCTGGTCGGCCATGGTTGATCTTGGCATCCGCTATCTGCTGCTGAAGCGCATCGAACTTTCGGCCGACGTGTTCAACCTGTTCAACGCCAACAACCAGTCCGGCTTTGCCAACGCGGCGACCACGTCCAACCAGGTGCAGTTCGGCGGGGGCGCACCCTTCGTGCAACGCAACGCCGGCCCGCCGCGCCAGTTCCAGTTCGGTATCGCGTTTAAATTCTGATATGCCGGCCGTGATGCAGCAATTTCAGGGTCTGATCGGGCTGGCGGCCATTTTGCTGCTGGCCTGGGCGTTCAGCGAAGACCGCGCCAATCGCCCAGGCTGGCGCTGGTTGGGCGGCGCGCTGCTGCTGCAACTGGCGATTGCCGTGATCGTGGTGCGGGTGCCGGCGGTGTGGGCGGCCGTTGGCGTCGCCAATCAGGGCGTGGCCGCCATCGAGAAGGCCACATTGGTCGGCTCCTCCTACATGTTCGGTTATCTGGGCGGCGCGCCGCTGCCATTCGATCTGAAGGCGGGTGCCGCGCCACCGCTGATCATCGCCTTCCAGATCCTGCCGCTGATCATCGTCTTTTCGGCGCTGTCGGCGTTGCTCTGGCACTGGGGCATCTTGAAGGCGCTGGTGCGCGGGCTCAGCTGGGCGTTGCGGCGCACCCTGGGCGTTTCGGGCGTCGTCGGGCTGGGCGGCGGCGGCACGCTGTTCCTGGGCGTCGTTGAATCGCCGCTGGTACTGCGCGCCTGGTTCGCCACAATGAGCCGATCCGATCTGTTCGCCATCATGGCGATGATCATGGCGACGATTTCCGGCGCGATTCTGGTGCTTTATGCCAGCACGCTGGGCAAGGTGATCCCCAATCCCGCTGGCCATCTCATCGTCGCCAGCCTCATCTCGCTGCCCGCCGCCTTGATGGTCGCCCGCCTGATGGTGCCGGGCCAGCCGCAGTCCAGCGAAGCAGCCGAGCCTGACCTCGCCTATGATGGCGCCATGGACGCCGTGGTGCGCGGCGCCATGGAAGGCGTGCAGCTGATGCTGGCGGTGATCGGCATCATCATTACCATCTTCGCGCTGGTGGCGCTTGCCGATCAGATATTGGCGCTGGCGCCGCATGTCGATGGCGCCGCCCTCACCCTGAAGCGCATGTTCGGCTGGATCTTCTCGCCGTTCATGTGGGCGATTGGCGTGCCCTGGGATCAGGCGACAGTGGCGGGCGCACTGATGGGCACCAAGGCCATTCTCAACGAATATGTCGCCTATCTCGATCTGGCGGCCCTGCCCGCCGGAACGCTCGATCCGCGCAGCGCCCTCATCGTCACCTACGCGTTGGCCGGCTTTGCCAATCTTGCCAGCATCGGCCTGCTCGTCTCCACCATCGCCAGCCTTTGCCCAGAGCGCCGTGCCGAAGCGGCCGGACTGGGCGTCAAGAGCTGGATCGCCGGCAATTTCGCCACGCTGATGACCGGCGCGATGATCGGCCTGGTGACGCCGCTTGTTTGATGCCCGCCTGCGCCCGCTGATCGACCCGCCGCTGAACGCGCTGGGGCGGGTTCTGGCAGACCTCGGCGTGACAGCCAATGCGATCACCAGCATCGGCATCTTGCTCGGCATCGGGGCCGGCGCACTACTGGCGCAGGGCCAGTTCACGCTGGCGCTGGTGGTGATCATCGTCAACCGCCTGCTCGACGGGCTCGATGGCCCGGTTGCGCGCATCACCGGGCCAACGGATTTTGGCGGCTATCTCGATATCGTCGCCGATTTCCTGTTCTACCTGGCCGTGCCGCTGGGCTTTGGCCTGGCCGCGCCACAAAACCTGATTCCGGCGCTGGTGCTGGCCTGCTGCTTCGGCCTCACCGGCATCAGCTTCCTCGCTTTTGCCACGCTGGCGGCCAAGCGCGGCCTGGAAACCACGGCGCACGGCCGCAAGAGCTTCTTCTACTCCACCGGGATCGCGGAAGGCACCGAGACCATCATCGTTTTCATCCTGTGCTGCCTGTGGCCCGCCCACTTCCCCACCATCGCGCTGGCCTATGCCGGCCTGTGCATCCTGACCGTCATCCAGCGCACGGCCGCCGCCTGGGCGGCGTTCAAGCCATGATCGCCGCCCTGATTGCAGCTGTTGTGGTGGGCAAGTTCAGTGCCGAAGGCCCGGTGCCGCCGCCGTGGCAGGTCGCTCTCGTTTCCAAAAAGGTGCCGCCTACCCGCTACCGAGTCACCCGCATCGATGGCGTCATGGCCATCGAAGGCAGTGCCGACGCCAGCATGGCGTTGCTCGCCCGGCCAATCACGGTTGATCTCAATGCAACGCCAATCCTGTGCTGGCGCTGGCGCATCGCGGCGCCGGTGGCGGGGGCCAACATGAAGACCAAGGCCGGCGATGATTATGCCGCCCGTGTGTATGTGGGCTTCGATATTCCTGATGGGCAATTAGGCCTTGCTACCCGCATGAAGCTTGGCCTTGCCCGCAGGCTGTTCCCCGGCCCCATCCCCGATGCGGCGGTGAATTATGTGTGGGATAATGTGCACCCCATCGGCACCACCGCGCCCAACGCCTATACCGATCGTGCCCGCATGGTGGTGGCGCAATCAGGCGCGGCAAACGCCGGCCGCTGGGTGGAGCAGCGCGCCGATCTGGCCGGCGATTATGCCCGCGCCTTCCCCGGCACGACGGCCAAGGCCACCTCCATCGCCGTGGCGGTGGACACGGATCAGACCGGCGGAGCCACGCGGGGCTGGTTTGCCGATCTGCACTTCGTGAGCCGGGATCAGGCCTGCCGCTTCCCAGCCTGAGCGGGCCAACCGCTTTCCTTGTCGTCACCCCAGAATTGCTCCGGGGCGACGGGCGCGTTTTGGGCGGGCCTTGCCCGATGGCGCATATCGCCCATCGGCCAGCTGGCGAGCCATGCCGATGCTGGTGAGCGCGTCGAGCAGTGCTCGGCCTGCTTGCTGCACCGCAGGCTGGACGTGCGGCACGCACCGCGCCATCGCACCGATGGCGGCAACGGCACGCCTGGTCAGCGTGATCAGGATCGAGATTGAGGGGGATGCAAGTGGTGGGCGCGACAGGGATTGAACCTGTGACCCCTGCCGTGTGAAAGCAGTGCTCTACCGCTGAGCTACGCGCCCACTTGCTTGGCGAGCGGGCGGATTAGGCGAGACGGGCGGCGCTGTAAAGCCCCGCCCACCCGTTCACCGCAAGATTTTTAGTGCCGCACCGCCGGTTCGGTGGCCACCGCGGCTGGTGGCATGGCGGCCTTTTCATCGGCCTCGGTCCATTCGATCGGCACCAGCGGCTGGGTCAACGCCAGCGCCAGCACTTCA
>JAIXPM010000108.1 GCA_027486275.1 Sphingomonadales bacterium
CACTCCTGCCGGTTCGGCGTGATGGCGATATCGAACACCGGATCATTCATCCCGGCCCAATCGACATAGCGCGCGCCCACCGGCGCATCGTCGGGCAGGGCGATAATGCCGTCATGCTCGTCGGACAATTCCAGCTCGCGCATGGAACACATCATGCCCTTTGATTCGACACCGCGGATGGCCGCCACCTTCAGCGTGATGCCGCTGCCCGGCACATAGGTGCCCGGTGCGCCGAACACGCCCTTCATGCCGGCGCGCGCATTGGGGGCACCGCACACCACCTGCATGGGTTCACCGCTGCCGGTATCGACGCTGAGCACCTGCAATTTGTCGGCCTGCGGGTGACGCTCGGCGGTCAGCACATGGGCGATGGTGAAGGCGCTCAAGCGTTCGGCCGGGTTCTCGATGCCTTCGACTTCCAGGCCGCAGCCGGTCAGCGCCGCGGCGATTTTTTCGACGCTGGCGTTGGTGTCGAGATGGTCCTTGAGCCAGGACAGGGAGAACTTCACGAGACGGCTCCAGCAGAAATGGAGGGAAGGTCAAAGGCCGAGAAGCCGTTGTGCTTCAGCCACTTGATGTCGCCATCAAAGAAGGCGCGCAGATCGGTCAGGCCATATTTCAGCATGGCAAGGCGATCGACCCCGGTGCCGAAGGCAAAGCCCTGCCACTCATTGGGATCAAGCCCGCACGCTTCGATCACGCGCGGATGCACCATGCCGCTGCCCAGCACTTCCAGCCATTTATCAACCTGGCCAGCGCCAGCCGGCTTGCCGGTCTTGCTGTTGTAGCCAACGTCCACTTCCACCGACGGTTCGGTGAACGGGAAGTAGGACGGGCGGAAACGCAGCACGACGTCATCAACCTCGAAGAAGGCCTTGATGAAGGTTTCCAGCGTCCACCGCAGGTGCGCCAGCGTGATGCCCTTGTCGATCACCAGGCCTTCGATCTGGTGGAACATCGGCGTGTGGGTGGCATCGGAATCGCTGCGATAGACGCGGCCGGGCGCGATGATGCGGATCGGCGGCTTCTGGCTCATCATCGTGCGGATCTGTACCGGCGATGTGTGCGTGCGCAGCACCATTGTCGGCTGGCCATCGATGTAGAAGGTGTCGTGCATTGCCCGCGCCGGGTGGCTTTCCGGAATGTTGAGCGCGCTGAAATTGTGCCAGTCGTCTTCGATCTCCGGGCCGCTGGCGACGGCGAAGCCCAGATCGGCAAAGATTTCGGCGAGTTCGTCCATCACCTGGCTTACCGGGTGAATGCTGCCGGTGGCCGGCAGGCTGACGGGCAGGGTCATGTCCTGCTGCTCGGCCGCCAGCTTGGCGTTCAGCGCGGCTTCATCGAGCGCGGCTTTCTTGGCCGCCAGCGCGGCGGTAACGCTTTCGCGCAGGCCGTTGAAGGCCGGGCCGTTCACGGCGCGCTCGTCGGGGCTCATACCGCCCAGCGTCTTCAACAGGGCGGTGATGCTGCCCTGCTTGCCCATGGCGGCCACCCGCACGGCTTCCAGCGCCTCAGGCGTGGCGGCAGCTTCAATGGCTGCGAGGGTTTCGGTGTGCAGTTGATCGATGCTCATGGGCAGCAGCGGTTAAGCCAGCCCCCTGTTCGACGCAAGACTTGCGCGCCGCACAAAGAAAAACGCCGGGCGCTTTGGGCACCCGGCGTTTCATGATTGCAGAAGGTTCAGGCAGAAACGGCCGTGCGGCGGCGGCGGGCCACGGCGCCAGTGAGGCCGAAGCCGGCGATCAGCAACGCCCAGCTGGCCGGTTCCGGAATGGCACCGGCGCCCACGGTGTAAGTGATGCTGCCATTGAAGTTGCGCGGCGAGAAATCGCCGCCAAAGGCAGAGCCGCGGCCAAAGCCCGACCGGATCGACAGATTGGCATCAGACGCCACCACGCCGCCGACAGCAACGCCGTTGGTGTAGTTCACCGGCGTGCCCGCCAGCGCATTGAAATAGATGCCGGTGGTCGAGCCGGCAGCCATGGCGAAATCGGCGAAATCGAAGAAGGTCTGGGTGCCTTCACCGCCGCCGGCAACGCCGTTGATGGTGCTGATCAGTGTCCAGCCCGTCGGCCCGAGGTTGCCAACCACCGTGCCGGAACGGGTGTAAACTTCAACCGAGTGGCTGCCGGCATCAAGGCTGAGGGCGCCGCCGGTGACGGTGAGGGTCTGGCCGCCGGCGACCAGATCGAACATGATGCCGGCCTGGCCGTTGCCGGCGAGCAGCGGCGTCGAAAGCGTGACGGCCGCGGCCGGTGCGGCGAAAGTGGCGACAAGGGCGGCAAGTGGCAGCAGGCGCGTGGTGATCATGATTAAATTCCCCAAATTGGCAGCGGCCCACCCCAATAGTATGGCCGTTCGGGGATTGCGTTAACTGATTAACGTTAACAAATGGTTGAATCGAAAACGAAAAGGGGCGCCCCGGCCGATGCCGGAGCGCCCCTTCCATTTCGGTGCTATCGCAGGCGCGGGTTACGCGGCCTTGGCTTCCAGCGCCGCCTTCACCTGACCGATGATGGCGGTAAAGCTTTCCGGCTGGTTCATGGCCAGATCGGCCATCACCTTGCGATCGATCTGCAGGCCAACGATCTTCACGCCGTTCATGAACTGCGAGTAGGTCAGGCCTTCTTCACGCACGGCGGCGTTGATGCGCTGGATCCACAGGGCGCGGAAATTGCGCTTGTTTACCTTGCGATCGCGATAGGCATACTGGCCAGCCTTTTCCACCGCTTGCCGCGCGATGCGGATGGTGTTCTTGCGGCGGCCATAAAAGCCCTTGGCGGCGTCGAGAATGCGCTTGTGCTTGGCGCGGGTGGTTACACCACGTTTGATACGCATCGGTGTCCTCCCTTACTTCAGACCGTACGGCGCCCAGGCATGCACCCGGGCGGTATCGGACTTGGCGAGCACATCGGTGCCGCGATTCTGACGGATATATTTGGCGTTGTGGCTGATCAGGCGGTGGCGCTTGCCGGCCACGCCATGCTTCACCTTGCCGGTGGCGGTGATCTTGAAGCGCTTCTTGACCCCGCTCTTGGTCTTCATCTTGGGCATTTC
>JAIXPM010000435.1 GCA_027486275.1 Sphingomonadales bacterium
AGTGGCAGCATCCGGATCGGCGACCGCGACGTGGTGAACCTGGCACCGGCGGCGCGGGACATCGCGATGGTGTTCCAGTCCTATGCCCTTTACCCGCACATGACGGTGGCGGAGAATATCTGTTATCCGTTGAAGAAGCGTGGGTTTGCCAAGGCCGACCGCGCCGCCAAGCTGGCCGAAGTGGCGGCGCTGTTGCAGCTGGAGCCGCTGCTGGCCCGCAAGCCGGGGCAATTGTCGGGCGGGCAGCAGCAGCGGGTGGCGCTGGGCCGGGCGCTGGTGCGGGAACCCAGCGTGTTCCTGCTCGATGAGCCGCTGTCCAACCTCGATGCCTCGCTGCGCGCCCATATGCGCGCCGAACTGATCGAGCTGCATCGGCGGCTGGGCAAGACGATGGTCTATGTCACCCACGATCAGCTGGAAGCGATGACCATGTCGTCCCGCATCGCGGTGATGCGCGCTGGCGAGTTGCAGCAGTTTGCGCCGCCGGATGAGATCTACAACCGCCCGGCCAATGTGTTTGTTGCAGGGTTCATCGGCACGCCGGCGATGGCGCTGGCCGATGGCAGCCTGGCTGATGGTGGCGGGCACCTTGTGGTGCATGTCGGCCCGCTGGCCGTCGCGCTGCCGTTCGCCGCTGATACGGCTCGTCCAGATGCGGTGACGGTCGGCATCCGGCCGGAGGATGTGCTGGTGGGCGAGGGGCCGTGGCAAGCGCAGGTGCGGCTTGTCGAGCCGACCGGCTATGAAACGATCGTGGCGCTGGATGCCGGCGGGCTGGCGCTCACCGCGCGTGTGCCGGGTTCGAAAGCCGTGCGCGTTGGCGAAACCGTTGCCTTCGATCTGCGGCGCGAGCGCATTCATTTGTTCGACAAGAGCGACGGTCGCCGGTGGGAACCGGCTGGCCGCTGACGCAAGAGGAAGCACAAGATGGACAGAAACAGCGTCAACTGGTCAGGGCCGATGCCCGCGGTCACCACGCCTTTTCACGATGATGGCCGCATCGATGAAGCATCGTTTGCCGCCAATCTGGAAGGGCTGATGGCGGCGGGTGCCACCGGCTTCGTGGTGGGCGGCTGCACGGGCGAATTCTGGGCGCTGAGCCACGAAGAGCGCAAGCGCCTGTTCGAGGTGGCGCACGAGGCCATCGCCGGCCGCGTGACGCTGATCGCTGGCACTGGCGCGGTTTCGGTGGAGGAAACCGTGGCGCTGACCCGTCATGCCGAAGCGGCCGGCTGCGATGGCGCGCTGATCCTGCCGCCTTATTTCGTCAAGCTTTCGGACGACGAGATCTTTGCGCATTTTGCCGATGTGACGGGCCAAATTGGCCTGCCGGTGGTGCTCTACAATATCCCCGGCAATGCGGTGAACGCGATCACGCCCGCTCTGGCGGCGCGGCTGGCCGATCTCAACCAAGTGGTGGCGATCAAGGAAAGTTCGGGCGACTGGAACAATTATTACGGCACCCATCTCGCCGTGCACGAACGGCTGCGGGTGTTCTGCGGGCCATCATCGGTGTTCGGCGTGCCGGCGGTGCAGCTGGGAGCGGATGGCACCATCGATTGCTTCCCCAATGTCTGGCAGCGCGGCGGGCTCGATCTCTATTTTGCCGCCAAGGCGGGTGAAACCGAAAAGGCGGCTGAACTGCAGGCGATGGGCCGCCGGCTCACCGATCTGTTCACCAGCGAAGGCCGCACGCTCTACCCCGCCACCAAGGCGGCGATGGACATGATGGGCCTGCCCGGTGGCGGCACGCCGCGCCGGCCGCTGCGCAAGCTCGCCGGGGAGCCATTGAAGGGCCTCGAGGCCGGGCTGAAAACGCTGGGACTTTTGTGATCAGGAGAGGCACGATGACCATTCAGGAAAAGCTTCAGAAGCCGCTCACCCCGCCCGATTACAGCGTGACATTCGGCGAGTTCATCGGGATCGGCCCCAACGGCAATCTGTGGGTTGATGGCTGCGATGTGGCTGATCTGGCCAATCGCTATGGCACGCCGCTATACATCATCTCGGAAAACCAGCTGCGCCAGAACTATCGCGCCTTCCGCGATGCGTTCCGCGCCCATTATCCGGATGTGGAGATCCTGTTCGCCAACAAGTCCAACAATGGCCTGGCCATCCGCCACATCATGAACAGCGAAGGCGCGGGCGGCGACTGCTTCGGCGCACAGGAAATGTACATGGCGCTGCTGGCCGGCACCAATGGGCGCACGTTGGTGCTCAATGGCTCCAACAAGCAGACCGAAGAGTTGGAACTGGCCATTGCCAACGGCCTGTGCGTCAACATCGATGCCATGGACGAGCTGGACCGGATCGATGAAGTGGCGCGGCGGCTGGGCGTGGTCGCCGAGATCGGCATTCGCCTGAAGCTCGATCTGGAACCGCTGACCGGCCGGATGGGCGTTGCCATGCACGGCCCCGGCACGCTGAAGCAGCAGAGCGATTCCACCAAGTGGGGGATGACGCGCGAGCAGACCGCCGAGATCGTGAAGCGCGCACAGGCGATGCCATCGGTGCGCCTGAAGGAAACCCATTTCCACCTGTCGCGCATGTCGAATGATCCGGCCGATTTCGCGGTGATGGCGCGGGAAATGATCACCTGGTCCGGCTATCTGCGCGATCACACCGGCTGGATCCCGCCCTGCATCGATATCGGCGGCGGCTGGACGTTCGGCAAATGGTACGGCACCGGCCCTAACAGCCAGTTGGATGATGGCAACGCGCCCACGGCCGAGGATTATGCCCGGCTGTGCTGCGCGGCGATCAAGGACGAAGCGGCGAAACTGGGGCTACCCTTGCCCAAATTGCGGCTGGAACCAGGGCGGGCCCTGTCGGGCCCGGCAGGTGTCGCGGTGGGGCGCGTGGGCGCCATCAAGGAAGGCGCCACCCGCAAGTGGGTGAACATGGATCTTTCCACCAACCACCTCAGCTGGGCGGCGGTGCTGGACTGGTATTATCACGCCGTGCCCGTGGTGGACGCCGGCGCTGAACCGACCGAAACGGTCGATCTGGTCGGGCCGCTGTGCAATTCGGACGAGGTGGGCAAGCACCGCCGCATGCCGGCGCTACAGCGTGGCGATCTGGTCGCCTTCCTCGATACCGGCGGCTACACCGAGTCCTCGGCGGCGCGCTACAATGCGCAGTTGCTGCCGGCGACCGTGCTGGTGACCGGCAGCCACGCCGAAGTCACCACCGAACGCGAACAGCTGAAGGATGCAATCGGCCGCTTCCGGGTGCCGGCGCATCTGCTCGCCACCTCCTTTGCCCCGCAGGATTGAAAGCCATGGATCTTGGACTCTCAGGGCGCCGGGCGCTGATCTGCGGTGGCAGCAAGGGGCTGGGCTTTGCCGCCGCGCAAGCACTGGCCCGCGAAGGCGTGGACCTCGTGCTGGTGTCGCGCACGCCGGAAGCGCTGGAGCAGGCCGCGCGCCAGCTTGTCGATGAAACCGGTGTGACGGTCACCACCGTGGCGGCCGATCTGTCGCTGGCCGACGCGCCGGCCACGGTGTTGGCGGCGTGCCCCGATCCCGATATTCTGGTGTGCAATCCGGGCGTGCGGCAAACGCCGGATGATTTCCGCACCATGAGCCGGGCGGACTGGGATTTCTGGATGGAGGCGCATTATTTCGGGCCCCTGGAACTGATCCGCGCCATCGTGCCGGGCATGTGCGAGCGCAAGTTTGGCCGTGTCGTCAACATCTCGGTGAGCAACATCAAGTTCCCGCAGGTGAACTTTGCCCACAGCCATTCGGCGCGCGTGGGCCTCGCGGGCGCCATCGCCTCGATGGTGCGGGAACTGGTGCCGCACAATGTCGTGATCAACAGCGTGCTGCC
>JAIXPM010000116.1 GCA_027486275.1 Sphingomonadales bacterium
ACGCTGGTGGATATCGCCATCACCGGCAGTTGGGGCAATTACGCCCGCGCGCTGAAGCCGCTGTATCTGGCGATCCTGCTGAAATCCATGGGCTTTGCGGCGCTCACCACCGTGCTGTGTTTCATCCTGGGCCTGCCGGTGGCGCTGGCCATCACCTTTGCCGGCCGTCGCGCCAAGCTGTTGCTGCTGGTGGCAATCATGCTGCCGTTCTGGACGAACCTCTTGATCCGCACCTATGCGCTGATGGCGATATTGCGCACCGAAGGGCTGATCAATGCCGGGCTTGGCGCCTTGTGGGGCATTGTGCCCGGGCTGCCTTCGTTCGAGCCGCTGCCGCTGATCAACAACAATTTCGCCGTGGTCATCGGCCTTGTCTATGTCCACCTGCCCTTCATGGTGCTGCCGCTCTATGCCGCGCTCGATCGGCTGGACCGCTCGCTGATCGAGGCCAGCCTGGATCTGGGCGCTGGCCATCTTGCCACCTTGTGGCGGGTCGTGGTGCCGCTGGCGCTGCCCGGCATTGTTTCGGGCATCATCATCACCTTCATTCCGGCACTGGGCGCCTATCTCACGCCCGATCTGCTGGGCGGCACCAACAGCCAGATGATCGCCAACGTGATCGAGCGCCAGTTCCGCTCCGCCAATGATTGGCCGTTCGGTGCGGCGCTGTCGTTCCTGCTGATGTATCTCACTTTTGCGGCGCTGATGGTGCAGGCGATCATCAGCCGCCGCAGCGCCGAGCGAGAGGCTACGCGATGAAGGGCCCGCTGGACTATCTGGCGCGCTGGCCGCTGCGGCTGTGGCTGGCGATGGTCGGCGCGTTTCTCTATCTGCCGCTGGTGGCGCTGGTGGTGTTTTCCTTCAACGACAGTAGGCGGATCACCGTGTGGCGCGGCTTCTCGCTGCGCTGGTACGCGGAACTGTTCGACGATGGCGAACTGGTGGCGGCGTTCGGCAATTCGCTGGTGATTGCAGCTAGCTCCACCCTTATCAGCCTGATCCTCGGCACGCTGGCCGCCTTGCTGCTGTGGCGCTTCCGCTTTGCCGGCAAGGCGCCGCTGGAGGCGTTGTTGGGCCTGCCGATCGTGGTGCCGGAAATCTGCCTGGGCGTCGCCTTCCTGGTGTTCTTCACCGCCATCGTGCCGTGGCCCACCGAACTGCCGTGGCCGTTGAATCTGGGCGCCATCATCATCGCGCACGCCACGTTCTCGTTCAGTTTCGTGGCGCTGGTGGTGCGGGCGCGGCTGGCCAGTTTCGATTCTGCCCTGGCCGAAGCCGCGCGCGATCTGGGGGCGGGCGAATGGCTGATCTTCCGCGATATCATGGTGCCGCACATGGTACCGGGGCTGGTGGCCGGCGCGCTGCTGGCCTTCACGCTCAGCCTGGATGATTTCGTCATCACCTTCTTCACCTCCGGGCCGGACACGATCACCTTCCCGATCAAGGTTTATTCGATGGTGCGTTTTTCGGTCACCCCGGCGGTCAATGCCGCCTCCACCCTGCTCATCCTGCTCACCGCCGGCCTGACCGCGCTGGCCTTGTGGTTGCAGGGGGCGGATATCGCCAAGCAGGCCGCATGACCAAGGGTAGCCCCATCATCCGCTTCGAAGGCGTCACCAAGCGGTACGGCAAGGTGGTGGCGGTGGACGCTGTCGATCTGGAGGTGCGGGAAGGGGAGTTCTTCGCGCTTTTGGGGCCATCGGGCTGCGGCAAGACCACCTTGCTGCGCATGCTGGCCGGGTTCGAAGTGCCATCGGAAGGCCGCATCCTGATTGACGGGCAGGACGTGACCCACGTTGCGCCCAACAAGCGCCCGGTGAACATGGTGTTCCAGAATTACGCCGTGTTCCCGCACATGAGCGTGGCCGACAATGTGGGCTATGGCCTGAAGGTGGATGGCGTGGGTGGCGCCGAACGCGCGCGCCGGGTGGAGGAGGCGCTGGCGCTGGTCAAGCTGGACGGGTTGGGCAGCCGCCGGCCCGACCAATTGTCCGGCGGGCAGCGGCAGCGGGTGGCGCTGGCCCGCGCGCTGGTGAAACGGCCGCGCGTGCTGTTGCTGGATGAGCCGTTGTCGGCGCTGGATGCGAAACTGCGCGAGGCGATGCGCACCGAATTGTGCCAGTTGCAGGCGCAGGTGGGCATCACCTTCGTGATGGTGACCCATGATCAGGATGAAGCGCTGGCGCTGGCCGATCGCTGCGCCGTGATGAACCGTGGCCTGTTGCAGCAGGTGGCCAGCCCGTCTGACCTGTATGAATTCCCCGCCAGCCGCTTCGTCGCCGATTTCATCGGTTCGGTGAACATGCTGGAAGGCGCACTGGTGGTGGACGAGCCTGACCATGCCGAAGTGGCGGTGGCAGGCATCGCCCAGCCGATATTCCTCGATCATGGTGTGACGGGTGCGGCGGGTACCACGCTGTGGCTGGCGCTGCGGCCCGAGAAGATCGAGCTCCATAAATGGGCGGAAGCGCCGCCGGCCCTGGGCGACGCGCCGCAGGGGCGCAACGCGGTGGCCGGCACCATCACTCACGTCGCCTATCTCGGCAGCGAGAGCCTCTATGAAGTGACGCTGCCCGATGGCCAGAAGCTGAAGGCGCTGCGATCCAACCTGACGCGTTGGGACCAGGAGGATTTCGCGCTGGGCGAACAGGTCTGGCTGGCCTGGCATGCCTGTTCACCGGCGGTGCTGCTGTCATGAGGCCAGTCTTGGGCATTATCTGCTGCACGCGGCAAGTGGGCGTGGAGCCGGCGCAGGCGGTGATGAACCGTTATGTGACGGCGGCCATGCGCCATGCCGATTGCGCCGCGCTGCTGGTGCCGGCGCTGCCCGATCTGATGACGGCGGAAGAGGTGATCGACCGGCTGGATGGTGTGCTGCTCACCGGCAGCCCGTCCAACGTGCAGCCCACGCTGTATGGCGAGCCTGAAGTCGGCGATCCGCCGTTCGATCCCGGCCGCGATGCGATGATGGCAGCGCTGGTGCAGGCCGTGCTGGCGCGCGGCAAGCCGCTGTTCGGCATCTGCCGCGGGCTGCAGGAAATCAATGTCGCGCTGGGCGGCACGCTCACCCGCGAGGTGCGGGATCACCATGCGCCCGACGAGGTCGGTTTCAGGGAGATGTTCGATCATCGCCATGATGTGGCGCTCACGCCGGGTGGCCTGCTGGCGCGCGCGCACGGGCGGATGGCGCTG
>JAIXPM010000458.1 GCA_027486275.1 Sphingomonadales bacterium
AGCAGGAACTGGCCATCGGCCAACTCCGGAAGTGCTTCGTTCACCAGTTCCAGATCGCTGTCGGCGATATCGCCCACCGGCCGGCGCGCCAGTTTCCATACCTTGCGTATCATCGTGCCTCTCCCCGTTTGATGTCGTCCAGAAAATCCCGCAGTGCGGCGGCCGCCACCGGCTCCATCAGCGTGGGCGCATGGCCGACGCCCGGCACCGTCACCGCCGTCAAACCGGGCAGGCGGCGCTGCATCTGGACTTGTGTCGCCGCCGAAAACACGTCCGACAATTCGGCGCGCAAGGACAATACCGGCAGGCCCTTGAGACTGTCGAACGCGGCCCAATCGTCGGCGCCGGCATCGCCGTGCGGCAGCCGGAACGGTTCGGCAATGCGCGGATCATAATCGAAGATGATACGGCCCTGCGGCCCCACCCGGCACAGGCGCTTGGCAAAGGCCAGCCACTGATGCAGCCCCCAATCGGGGTGGATGGCCGCGTTGCGCACCCCCAGTTCGCGGGCGGCATGCACCCAGGTCATCCAGTTGCCGCCGCGCCCCACATTGGCCTGCAAACGCTTGAGGCCCGCCGGCTCGATCGCGGGGCCGATGTCGTTCAGCACCACGCCGGCCATGCGGGCGCGGTGTGCGGTCGTCATCCGCAAGGCCAGAAGGCCACCCATCGAGGCACCGATCACCACGAAGCGATCCACCCCAGCCGCATCCAGCAGCAGCGACAGATCGCGCAGATAGGTGAGCGAGACATAGGTGAGCGAATCGCGCGCCCAACCCGATTCGCCGCGGCCGCGCAGATCGGGCGCGATCAGGCGCCAATCAGCTCCCAGCGATTCGGCGAGCGGGGCAAAATCGGCGCCGTTGCGGGTGAGGCCGGCAAGGCACAGCAGCGCCGGGCGACCGGGCGGAACGCGAGGATCATGATGTTCGTGCCAGCACAGCCGCACGCTATCGCCCGTGAACGCATAGCCTTTCTGCCAGCCGGGCGCCGGTTCGGGCCGTGAAGCCGGAGCAGAGAGGGGGGCGACGGCCATATTTTGACTCTGACTCAACTCTCTTGTTATAGGAAGCCATTACCGTGGGGGTAAGAAAGAACAGCTAAAGTGGCAACGCGCGCGCTCGATTCTCGTGGTTCCAATGCCAGCACGGCCCGCACCGGTGGCCGCGCTTCCCCGCGTGCCGCATCAGGCGTGGCCGACATGCGGGCCCGCCGGTATGACCCGACCGAAACCAAGGCACGGGTGCTGGCTGCGGCCCACATGCTGTTTTCCCGCCAGGGCTTTGCCGCCACCGGCACTGCCGATATTGCCCGCGAAGCCGATGTTTCGGAAGGCTCGATCTTCTATCATTTCGGCTCCAAGAAGGCGTTGCTCCAGGAATTGGGCCGACGCCATGGCGAAGCGATGATCGCCGCGATGGAAGAGGGCTACACCCTCGAAGATCTGGAACCTGGCATCACCGTCCCGCGCGTGTTGCGTTTCGTGCGCGACAACATGATCTGGGAAGGCGCGGAAGCCGAATGCGCCGATTGCGGGCCAAAGGCAGCGATGGCCTCCAACCCCGATGCCGAACCCTTCTATCATGCCGCCAAGGCGGTCACGACCGACTGGATCAAGCGCCACATGCAGGCCGCCTTGGGCAAGCGCGGCGTGACCGGTGTGGACATCGAGATCGCCGCCAGCTTCACTCACCATGTCGTTGGCGATGCCATCGATCGCTGGCTGTGCGCTGCTTCCCCGGAAGAGGCGGACCGCGTCGAGCGCGAGACCGTGCGCTACATCCGCGCCGCCAGCGGATATCCACTGGATTGAGGTGCCGGGTACGGCCATAGATTTGCGCCATGGCCGACTTCACCCCTGAAACCACCATCCTCGAACTGGGCGCAGCGTTTTTCGATCCGGTTGAAGCCGCGCCGTTTCCCCAGACCATCCTGCGCTTCCGCAACGACCGCGCCGCCGAACAGGTGGGGCTGGCCGGGCTGAATGAAGAGCAGTGGCTGCAGCATTTCGGGCGCTTCGCCCCCCTGCCTGGCAGCCTGACCGGGCCGCTGGCGCTGCGCTATCACGGCCACCAGTTCCGCACCTACAACCCCGATCTTGGCGACGGCCGCGGCTTCCTGTTCGCGCAGTGCCGCGATACGGCGGGCCGCCTAATGGACCTTGGCACCAAGGGCAGCGGCACCACGCCGTGGAGCCGCATGGGCGATGGCCGCCTCACCTTGAAAGGCGCGGTGCGCGAGATCCTGGCCACCGAGATGCTGGAGGCGCTGGGTGTCGCCACCAGTCGCACGTTCAGCGTCATCGAGACCGGCGAGAAGCTGATCCGCAGCGATGAACCCTCACCCACCCGCGCCGCCGTTCTGGTGCGCCTCAATCACAGCCACGTGCGCTATGGCAGCTTCCAGCGCCAGGCCTTCCACCAGAACCGCGAGGGGCTGACAAAACTGGTCGATTACGGCCTCAGCCACCTCGCCCCGGACGCCACCGGCCCCACGCCGGTCGCAGCGCTGGTTGATCATGCAGTGAAGGGCGCGGCGCGGATGGCGGCGCAGTATATGGCCGCCGGCTTCGTCCACGGCGTGCTCAACACCGACAATATCAACATCACCGGCGAGAGCTTCGATTACGGCCCCTGGCGCTTTGCGCCGGCCTGGGATGCCGGCTTCACCGCCGCCTATTTCGATCATTCCGGGCTGTATGCCTTTGGCCGCCAGGCCGAAGCCTTGCAGTGGAACCTGTATCAACTGGGCAGCGCGTTGCGGCTGATCGCCGAGACCGACGAGCTGAAAGGCCCGCTCGAAACCTATCCCCTACGCTATCGCGCGGCGCTGTCAGACGCCGTGCTGGGCCGGCTCGACGTCAAGCGGCTGGGGCCGAGTGAGGACGAAGTGCTGGTTGAAGCCATCCAGAAGGCACTGGTCACAACCCAGATGGACCCGGATCGCTTCTTCTTCGATTGGCGCGGCGGCGTGCGGCGCGGGGCATCCGTGGCCGACCCGCACTACAGCCACGACGGCTTCACGGATTTCCTGGCGCTCATCCCCGATTTCGCGGCCGGCGCGCCGTCACACACTTACTGGTCAGACGAAGCCCCCTGCACCATGTTGATCGACGAGGTGGAAGCCCTTTGGGCACCCATCACCGAGCGTGACGACTGGGCACCGCTCCACACCAAGATCGCCGCGATCAGGCGCATGGGCGAGGCGCACGCGCAGAGTTAGCGCGCCAGCATCGGTCCCAGCGCCTTGCCGCCGAAGATGTGCACATGCAGATGCGGCACTTCCTGGTGGGCATTCACCCCGGCGTTGGCGAGCAGACGATAGCCCGGCTCTTCCAGACCCAGCAGCTTCGCCACTTCCCCCACCGCGCGCACGAACCCGGCGATTTCCGCCTCGCTCGCGGTGGCCGAAAAATCCGCCCAGCTGCGATACGGCCCCTTGGGGATCACTAGCACATGGATGGGCGCCTGCGGGTTGATGTCGTGAAAGGCCAGCGCGTGCGGCGTTTCGTGGACGCGCTTGCACGGGATCTCGCCGCGCAGGATGCGGGCGAAGATGTTATTTTCGTCATAACTGCCCAAGGCATCGACCGGCATGTTAAAGGCTCCCACGCGATTTCCGCCTGTTCGTATCACCACTGCCGCAACCGGCAAGACCTGCCTGCAAGGATCAACACCATGTCTGCCGATTCCAGCGACGAAGATTATGTCTATGACGACGTCAGCGGCGAATGGCTGCCTGCTGCCGAACTGCGGGCGCGGGCGCCGGCCGCCGATCCCGACGTGGTGGAAGTGCGCGATTCCGTCGGCAATCTGCTCGCCGATGGCGACCAGGTGACCTTGATCAAGGATCTCGACGTGAAGGGCGCCGGCCAGACACTGCGCCGCGGCACGCTGATCAAGTCGATCCGCCTCACCGGCGACCCACAGGAGATCGACTGCAAGTTCGACGGCATCAAGGGCCTCGTGCTGCGCGCCGAGTTCGTCAGGAAGCGCTGATCAGACTTTACTTGCGTCCGCCGCCCGGCGGGCTTATTTACCCCTTGCTCGCACCCGTCCTGGCGTGCGGCAGGCTTCACTTGCATCTCGCCGCGTATCTGAGCCACGCGCTCGTCGCCGCGAAGCCGAAAGACTGACATGCACCTCCAAGAACTCAAGAA
>JAIXPM010000293.1 GCA_027486275.1 Sphingomonadales bacterium
CCAATGTCGTGCTGCGCAACTGGCGCGCCTTCCACAAACTGGGCGTGTCCAACTTCTACTGCCCGACCATGTTCCACGACACGGTGGCGCTCACCGAAGCCGCCAGCCTTGGCGGCGTGACCCACGCGGCTGGGCCCGACGAACCGATCGCGCTGCACCTGACGCAATTTCCCGCGGAACCCGGCCTGCCGCGCCGCGATCAGCACAAGGTGGGCCGCGCCCGCCTGCTCGCCACTAGTTTCGAAACCTTCGAGCGCGAGACCCGTCAGCAACTGGCGCGCCTGCTCGGCCCCGGCGGCTTTGATCCGGCGCGCGACATTGCCGCCATCACCGTCAATCGCTGGCCGCACGGCTACAGCTATACCTACAACAGCCTCACAGATCCGGTGGAATGGGTCTACGCCCAAAGCCCCACCCGCCCCTGCGTGATCGGACGCCAGCCCTTTGGCCTGGTTGCCATCGCCAACGCCGATGCCGCCGCCAGCCCGCACACCGATGCGGCGTTCGAGGAAGCCCACCGCGCCGTGAGCGAGATCGTCGAACGGCAAACCTTCCCTTTTGTGCCCCGCGCTGGCAGCGCCGCGCGGCAGCCGGGCTGAAGCCTGAAACGGCAAAGCCGGGTGAACGGGCAATCCCGTCCACCCGGCTCCGCCCCCGCCCGCGCTATGGTCCAGGTGTGACCTCCAGCGCGAAACTGGCCGTCTCGTGATAGTCATAGGCGTCAATGAAGGCGCCGCCGTTGGTGTGTTTGGCGTCCACGTGCAGGTGCACCGAGAAGGTGCAGCGCGTGTGGGCGCCGAGCAGATCGGAGATGAACAGCGCGTTGGAGGGTTCCGGGCCGGCTTCGCCCTGATCGGTGGAGCCGGTTTCGATCAGACCGCTGGGGCCGTTGAGGCCGCGTTGCCAGGTGATCGAATAGCCCGCCATGAAGCTGTTGTTGTCCACCGCAGAGGCGCTGGTGGTGACGCCATCGGCATGGAAGGCGCGGAAGCCGATGGAGATCCTCGTGCCGCCGGGGCCGGTACCGCCGGGGCCGGAGATGAACTGGCATTCGTCGCCGCTGGCGTCGCCGTTCTTGCGGATATCCACAATGTCGCCGCCCACCGGTTTGTTGTTGATCCAGAACACATGCCCGCAATCCGCAAACGGCACGTTGGCGGTGACGGTGGGCGCGGTCCAGCGGCGCAGCTGGAAGGGCCTGGCGGTGCCGGGATCGCCGGCCGGTGCGCTCGCCGGCTTGATGCGGGCGCCGCCGGGGCCGAACAGTTCCAGGATCAGCAGATATTTGCCGTCCGGGAACTGCGAAGACTTCGTGTCCCACAGCTGGTGATACTGGCCCGACAGCCAGGCGTTGCCGTTGGTCCAGTAGGGCATGCGGTAGAGGCCGATTTCGCCGCCCACCGTGGCGGGTTCAGCGGCCAGGCTTTCCGGCTGGGTGACGATTTCGCCGCCCACCGACACAAACCGCTGCCAGCTTACCGGCCCGGTGAGGGTGACCGGCGTGCCGACCGGATCGCCGTTCGCGTTTACCGGCACCGCCTTGAAGCGGTAATAGACGACAATGCCATCCAGCTGTTTCGGCGACCACAGCCGCAGCCCCAGCGTGGTGGCCCACGGGCAATCGGTTGCAGTGCCGAAATCGATCAGGCCGCTGTCTGCCCCCAGATTGGCCATGTTGGAAAGGCCGGTCTGGGCCGGGAAGTTGAAGTGATGCGAGCCGCCAACATGTTCCAGCATCACGAACGCGGTGCCATCGCCTTCATCGGGCGGGGTGGGGCCATCGCCGCACGGCCGCGCCAGCGGGTGCGAGGTGCGCAAGTGCGCTTCCTCGCCGGCGCCGAAATAATCCTGGCCGGCAACGCCATCATAAACGGTAATCCAGAACGGGCCGATTTTCTGCTTCACGCGATAGGCAAACACGGTGTGGCAGCGTTCGCGCGCATTGTGCAGGCGGCGCGGGCGGCGATAACAGAAATCGAAATCGCCATTGGGCTGGATCGGCACTTCGCCCACCTTGCGGCTGGTGCAGCGGCACAGATAGGCGGAAAGATAGGGGCGCTTGTCCACAAAGGTCGCCACGTCGGTAGGGCGGATTTTCAGCAGTGCCTGGTAATCTTCGTAGATGCGTTCCGAGGGGATGGTGCGGGTGAGGTCCGGCGCGGGCGGCAGGCTGGGCGCCGGGCGCGGTGTGAGGCGCGGCGCGATGCGGCGCAGATCGGCGACATTCGGGATGGTGCCGGTAATGGGCCGGGGCCCGGGGCCGATTCCGCCGGGAATGATGCCCGGGAATCCACCCGGGATTCTGGGCCCCGGATCGGGGATCGGCGGATCGGGCCAGCGCACCAATATGGGCAGATCATCCAGCAGATCGCGCAGCCGGTCGATCAGATCACGCCAATCGATGGTGGGGCAGCAGCACACACGCTCGTGGATTTCCACCACGCCGTCGCACAGCGGCAGGCAGCGCTGCGGCAGCATGATGGAGGAGGCCGAAAGATCGAAACCGCTCGCCACTTCGGGCCGCAATTGCACGCCAAGTTTGGCCGGCAGCGGGCGCGCCTTGATATAGGGCGGCGCCAGAAACCAGGGCCGGCATTTCTTCACATCGCCGGAAACGCAGATGGTTTCGGTGAGCAATTGCCACCAGCGTTCGCGCGGAATGATGATCCCGGCCCGCGCCCACTGATCGAGCACCTGATCGGCGCGCACCCGGATCAGGTTGGCGGTGTCCAGCGTTGCGGGTTCGGCGTCCGGGCCGATGCCCAGCGTCATCCCCTTCACCTTGGCCGGATCGAGACTGATGCCGCCATCAGCGGCGGTGGCGATCTTCTGCGGCGGCTTGCCATCGGGCAGCGCATAGATGGCGAGCGTGGGCACGGCCTCGTTCGGGCCAGCACCAGCGAGCGTCAGGGAATATTTCACAGTCGGCATGTCGGTAACCTCCCACAAGCGACTGAATCCATGAGATTCGCGTCGCAGTTTGTCCGACCTGGCACTTGAGAAGGCTATGCCTGTTATTGAGGAGTCGCAAGAGAAGTCGTGATGTGTTCATCACTTGTGGCGGTTTCATACAATGGCACATGCGTGCCATTACTGATCATTGTTGGGAATATTGCTGAAATTGCGTCGCAAAGATCGCGCCGGTGGCGCTCACTGGCCCGGAACAGTCCAGCACCCAGGATCGTGCCGGCTTGTCCACTGTCACTGCATGGCAGCCGGCGGCGCGCAACTGGGTCCGCGTGAGCCGCAGTTCGCGTTCAAGGCCGGCGACGCCCTTGAAATCGGGCCATGGCGTGTTTGCAGGCCAGCCGCCCGGGCCTCTCCGGCCGCTGATCGTGCGCAGATAGTCGGGCAGCAGCGGCACGATTTCCACCAGCACGGCATCAAAGCGCAGCGGCCCGATCACCAGCGGCGTTGCCAATTGCAGGCGCTGCAGCCTGCGCTGGCGATGATCGGCCATTCGCCGGCGCCAGGCCGGGCCATCATACACGCCGCCATGCAGGCGCATCAGGTCGTGGCCCAGCGCCATCGACACGATCGGTTCGGCCTGTTCCGCTCCCAGATCCAGCCCTACAAACAGTGGGTTGAACCCGGGCAGCGTCGCCACCCCCATCACCGACTGGTCGTGCGACCGATCGGCAATCGGCAAGGCCAGCACGCCGCCGGTGCCGGCCGGGGGCGGCGTGGCCAGCCGCAACCGCAGAAGGGGAACGGGCAGGGCCGCCAAGGCAATGGTGCCGTCGCGGGCCTGTTCGTTCAGCATGTCGGGGCCGTTGCGATTCCACCGTGTGAGCCAGGTAGTGTCGATCCGGCCGTTGCGGCCAGCCAGCGCCAGACCAACATCAAGCGACGTCAGTACAACGCCCGGCGCAACCTTCTGGTCAACGCTGCCGGGCAAGCGGGGCAGCAGTGGAAGCAGGCCGACGGGAAGATTGGTCAGACTGGTGCTGGGCCCGGCCTGTTGCTGCAACCAGCGCCGAACATCTTCCATCTGGAACAGCGGGTCGCTGGCCAGCCACGCAAGGCGCTGCCGCGCCACCCTGTCTGCCGCGTTGCGGTTGAGCAACAGGCCAGCAAGGCCGCCATCGCCCAACTGCAGGGCGAACGCCTGCCCGTCGATCGCCACCGGCAGCGGCGCATCCAGCGCCAGTTCCAGCGGCGCGGTTGGTTGCAACACATCGCTCACCAAGGCCGCTGCTGTTGCGGCCGGCACGGGCGACGATGGTGCCGCCGGCGTTGGTGGCGGCGGTACGGCGGGCGCCGTGCACGCCAATTCCCAGCGCCGCGCCGCCTTGTCGACCAGCAGGCTTGAACAGCCATAGGCTGCGAGCTGGGCGCGCGTCAGCACGATATAGCGTGCCACATCGCGCCGCCGCACTATCCGGCCGCGCACCTGCGCGATGCCCGGATCTTCCTCGGCATCGAACGGGATGATCTGCCCCGGTGCCAGCCGGGCCGTGCCATCGCGCGGGCCGCCCTGGCGCACGGCCACGGCGCGGATCTGGATGGGGCCGATCTCCAGCGGCTCATCCAGTTCCAGCCGCCGCACCGGGCGGCGCACACCCAGCACAATCTCTTCCTGCCACGGCTCGCCCACCAGCCTGCCGCCCAGCAGTTCGGCCAGATCAGCCCCCGATGCCGCTGAAACCAGCGGCAGTGTTCGCCGGGTGCGCACATCCACGCCGATCAGCAGCAGCCGGTCTTCCATCAACCCTATCCCATAGGCCGCGTGATCGATATCACCTGCCAGCTGAAGGACCAGCGATGCCGGCGCGGATTGCCCGGCCTCTGTCGCCGCCTGCCACGATATGCGGATCCGTTCGTGCGGCAGTGCAAAGGGCCCGATCGTGCCGGCCAGTGGCAGGGACGACAGCCCAGGAAACCAGTACAGCTGCTGCCGCTGGAGACGATGGGCATGGGCCAGCCAGGCGCTGCCGTGCCGCCCCTGCAAGGCGACAACGCCGCCGATGAACAGGTCGCCCTTGTTGTCGAGCGGCACCGCGCTCAACCCCAGCCGCTGCGCTACCGTGTCGTTCAGGGTGACATGATCAATCGTGGCCGTGCTGACCGCCAGCGAAACCTCAAGACCATTGATCCAGACCGAGATCGGCGCATCCGCATTCACCACCAGTTCGGGGGGCGGCGCCTGCGCAGCGGCCACGGCCGGCCACAGCAGCATTGCCATCCACATCAACCACCGCATCAGGGCACCACATTACCAATTCGTCATGTTGTTTCGAATGGCCTGCTGCCTCCGGCAAGCCTCATGCTGGGCGACGGCTGGGTCTGCGTCCTCCCATCGCCAACAGCTTGGCCTGCGCCGCCCGCCGTGGCACGAGTGGAGCATAACCGCTTGGGGAGTGAAGAATATGGCCGGGCCGCTGAAGGGAATCAGGATCATTGAACTGGCCGGAATCGGCCCTGGGCCGTTTGCTGGCATGATGCTGGCCGATCACGGTGCCGAAGTGATCCGGGTGGATCGGCCGGGCGCGCGGATTGATGCGCGTGATCCGCTGCTGCGCGGCCGTCGGGTGATCGGGGTGGATTTGAAGAG
>JAIXPM010000037.1 GCA_027486275.1 Sphingomonadales bacterium
CTCGAAGCCGGCTTCACCGTTGCCGAGAATTATCGTCTCGCCGTCGGTGTCGAAAACCTGTTCAACAACTATCCGGATGTCGAAACCCGCAACGCCTATCCGTCCACCGGCGGCCAGGCCAACGGTTCGCTTTACCCCGGCTCCTCGCCGCTGGGTCAGGCGGGCGGCTTCTGGTACGTGCGCGCCACCGCCAAGTTCTAAGCGGAGGCGCAAGCGATATCGCTTGCCATCAGCGGGCGGCAGGGCAATCCTGCCGCCCGCTTCTTTTTGCAACCGAAGAGGACCTGATCCATGAAATTGCTCACGCTCGCCGCTGCCAGCCTGGCCATGGCGATTGCCGCACCGGCGCTTGCCCAGAACGTCGAAAAGGTCGGCCCTGCTGGCGGCCGCATCCTCACCGCCGCCAAGGTCAAGGCCGGCGCCACCACCGTCTATCTGTCGGGCAACCTCGCTTCGCCGGCCACGCCGGGCGGCAGCGATTATGGTGACACCAAGACCCAGACGATCAGCACGCTGAAGAAGATCAAGGAACTGCTGGCCGCGCACGGCATGACCATGAAGGACATCGTGCGCATGGATGCCTATTTGGTCGCTGCGCCGGGCATGGACGGCAAGATGGACTTCGCCGGCTTCAACGCCGGATTCGCCGAGTTCTTCAACAATGCCGAGAACCCGACCACCACCACCCGCACCACCATGCAGATCAGCGCGCTGGCTGGCCCGCAGTTTCTGGTGGAACTGACGGTGATCGCCGCCAAGTAAGCGCAGAACAGCGCAACAAGGGGGCCGTCGCAGCGATGCGGCGGCCTCTTTGCGTCAGACCAGCACGCGTTCCGGTTTGGGCACTTCGGAAAGGATCGTGTCCTTGTCGATGCGCATCAGCGGTTTGATGTGGCCGTCGCGCAGATCATAGACCCAACCGTGCAGGGACAGCGGCCGGCCGGCCTGGAAGGCCTTCTGCACCGGGCCAGCACCGGCCAGATGCAGCAACTGGTCGCGCACATTCACCTCCACCAGCCGGTTCACCCGCTCCTCGCCTTCCGGCAGCGCCTCGATCTCGCTGCGGTGATCGTTCAGCACCTGGCGGGCATGTTCCAGCCAGTGGGCAATCGCGCCCTCTGGCGCGCCGTCCAGCGCCGCCTGGATACCGCCGCAGCCATAATGGCCGCAGATCACCACATGCTCCACTTCCAGCACGTTCACGGCATAATCCAGCACGGCCATCAGGTTGCGATCATCGGGATAGACAAGATTGGCGATGTTGCGATGCACGAACAGGCCACCGGGCACCGCCTGGGTCATCTGATCGGGCGCCACGCGGCTGTCGGAACAGCCGATCCACAGAAAGGCCGGGCGTTGCCAGTTGACGTTGCGGTTGAAGAACTCGGGGTTCTCGGCCAGCATTTCGGCGGCCCAGGCCCGGTTCGACAGCAGCAGTTGATCGATTTCCTTCATGGGCTCTGGTCCAGCTTCAGGTGGCGCGGGCGCGGGAAACGGGGGCGTTGATCAGGGCGGCCGTCTTGCGGCCCGGATCGGGGCGGACCCTTACATTGATATCACGGAAGCCGGCGGCCTTCACAAAGCCGTTGATGATATCGATGCAATCAAGATCGACATAGGAGGTGGCCGACAGGTCAATCAGCAGTTCGGCACCATCGGGCACACGGCTCAGCGACTCCACCAGCGCCGGTTTATGCATGAAATGCAGGTTGCGCCGCGCCCGCACCATCACCGTGCCACCATATTCGACATAGGTGATGATGTTGCCGGCCGAGCGCCAGATGACAAAGCCGAAGCCGACCAGCAGCCCGATGCCGATGCCGATCAGCAGATCGGTGAACAGGATCGCCGCGACGGTGATCACGAACGGCGCGAACTGGGTGTAGCCCTGCTTCCAGCGCTGGATGAACAGCGCCGGTTTGGCCAGCTTGTAGCCGGTGGCGATCAGGATGGCCGCCAGCGCCGACAGCGGGATCAGGTTCAGCACCGACGGGATGACGGCAAGGCCGAGCAGCAGCCAGATGCCGTGCAGGATGGTGGAGAATTTGGAATCCGCACCCGATTCGACGTTGGCCGACGAACGCACGATCACCGAGGTGACCGGCAGACCGCCCAACAGGCCGGAGATCAGGTTGCCGCCGCCCTGTGCCAGCAGTTCACGATTCTTGTCGGTTACCCGGCGCTTGGGATCGATTTCATCGACCGCCTTCACCGACAGCAGCGATTCCAGGCTGGCGACGATGGCGATGGTCAGGGCCACGCTCCACACTTTGGGATTGGTGATGGCGGTGAAATCCGGCAGGCGGATCTGATCGACCAGCGCCCAGGGCGTGGCCGAAACCGGCACCTGCACCAGATGGGTGCTGGCCACGGCCAGATCGGGCGCGAACTGGCGGAAGGCTTCGTTGGCGGCGACGGCAAACAGCACCACCACCAGCGGGCCGGGCAGCAATTTCAATGGGCCATCCTTGGGCTTGGCCTTGTCCCACCAGAACAGGAACGCCAGGCTGACGGCTGCAATCAGGGCCGCGCCCCACAGGAAATCATTGCTGAGCATGTGGCCAAGCGCTGTGAGCGTATTGTCGCCATCGCGCTGGAAAAAGCTGAAATCGCCTTCGGGATCGGCATCATAGCCCACCGCGTGCGGAATCTGCTTGAGGATCAGGATCAGGCCGATCGCGGCCAGCATGCCGGTGATGACAGCGCCCGGCACGAATTCGGCAATCACGCCGCCGCGCGAGGCCGCAAACAGCAATTGCAGTGCGCCGGCCAGGCACACCGACAGCAGAAAGGCCTCGAAAGTGGGCAGCGAGGTGATGGCCGCCAACACGATGGTGGTGAGACCGGCGGCAGGGCCAGACACCGACAGCGCAGACCGGCTAATGGCGCCGACCACGATGCCGCCGACAATGCCGGCGACCAGGCCGGAAATCAGCGGCGCCCCCGACGCCAGCGCCACGCCCAGACACAAGGGCAATGCGACCAGCGCCACAACGACCGACGCCGGCACGTCCTGCCGCCAACTGGCCAGCAGGCCTGTCTTTTCCTGCATGCGCAGCCTCATTAATTACAATCAGGCAATGTGTAGCAGCAGTTTACCGCAATTCATCATTACGGAACCGCAATGTCGCTGGCGGCTTGCATGGGGCCGGCGGATTCGCCACTGATGGCGGCATGACAGCCAAGCCGCCCCTGCAAGCCATTATCGTGCCGGTCACGCCGCTCCAGCAGAATTGCACCTTGATATGGTGCACGAAAACCATGCGCGGTGCCTTCACCGATCCGGGCGGCGATCTCGATCGGTTGAAGCAGGTCGCCGCCGACAATGGCGTGACCATCGAAAAACTGCTCGTCACCCACGGCCATATCGATCATTGCGGTCTTACCGCGGTGCTGGCGCGCGATCTGGGCGTGCCGATCGAGGGCCCCCACCCCGATGACAAATTCTGGATCGACATGAACCCCGCGCAAGGCGCCGCTTACGGCGTGCCCGGCGCCGAGGCGTTCACGCCCGACAGATGGCTGCACGATGGCGACCAGGTGACGGTGGGCGAGCTGGTGCTGGATGTTTATCACTGCCCCGGCCACACGCCCGGCCATGTCGTGTTTCACCACGCACCATCGCAGCTGGCCATCGTGGGCGATGTGCTGTTCCAGGGCAGCATCGGCCGCACCGATTTTCCCAAGGGCAATTTCAACGATTTGGTGGAAGCCATCACCACCAAGTTGTGGCCGCTGGGCAATGAAACGGCGTTCGTGCCCGGCCATGGCCCGATGAGCACATTTGGCCGCGAACGCCAGGCCAATGCCTTTGTGGCTGATCGGATGCTTGGCTAAATATAGTCAGGGGATGGCGGCTGAAGCCCCAACCCCAGCCACAGCGCCCATAAGGACAGCCCCAGGATCAGCCCCCAGCTGATCAGTGCGCCGCCGGCCCGGAACGGGTTGGGCGATGGCCGGCTCATGCCAATGGCGTGGGCGATGCGGGCCAGCACCAACAGGCCGCCCGAAAGCCATAGCCATGGCGCATGATGGCCGGCGGTGATCTCGATGCCCGCCATCAGGATGAGGGTGA
>JAIXPM010000258.1 GCA_027486275.1 Sphingomonadales bacterium
GCACCGCTGCGGCAGGCGTCAGAACAATATCGCACATTCTCCCAATCGCGCGCCCATTTCTTCCGCCAGCTGAACGGGCGGCCACAGGCGGCGCAGTCCTTGCTGGGCAGATCGGCCTTCTGGCGCATTTTCGCCATGGCGGCGGGCTCCCTCGAAATTGTCACAATATCCGGTTTAATGGCGCCAACGTCTAAAGGGGAATCAGCCATGCGTCCTGCCATCGATCGTCGCGCCTTCCTGGGGGCCACTGCGGCCGGCCTGATCTTGCCTGTGCGTCCGGCCCTGGCTCGGCTGTGGCCGGTCAGCGGCTTCACCCATGGCGTGGCGTCCGGCCATCCCGGCCCCGGTGCGGTCACGTTGTGGACGCGCTATGCCAGCGTCACCGGCACGGCGACCGCCCTGAAGCTGGAAGTGGCCGAAGACCAGGGCATGAGCCGCATCATCGCCCGCGCCGAAGCCAACGCAGGCCCGGAAAGCTGGGGTACCGCCCAGGTGCGCGTGTCGGGCCTGCCGGAGGGCAAATGGCTGTGGTATCGCTTCACCGCGCCCGACGGCACGATGTCCATGGTGGGCCGCACCAAGACGCTGCCGGCCGGCAAATTGGATCAGCTGAAACTGGCGGTGGTGTCCTGCTCCAACCGGCCGTTCGGGCATTTCAACGCCTATGCTCACGCCGCCGTGCGCGATGACATCGATGCGGTGATCCACCTGGGCGATTACATCTATGAATATCAGATGGGCAGCTACCCGGAGCAGGTGATGCCCGGCCGCGAGATCCTGCCTGTCGATGAAATTCTGATGATCGACGATTATCGCCAGCGCTATGCTAGCTATCGCACTGATCCGGGCCTGCAGGCGATCCACGCGCGGTTCCCGATGATCGCCATCTGGGATGATCATGAATTTGCCAACGATACGTGGAAGGGCGGCGCCCAGAATCACCAGGCCGATGAAGGCGTGTGGAATTTGCGCCGCGATGCCGCGCTCAAGGCCCACCGCGAATGGCTGATGAGCCCGGAAGTGCCGTGGCACCGCTATGATTTCGGTGATCTGGTGTCGGTGATGACGCTGGATACCCGTATGTCCGGCCGCGACAAACAGCTTGATCTGAACAGCGCGCTGCGTGGCGGGCCGGACGGAATCAAGGCCTTTGCCAGCGGCGAGTGGCAGTCGCCGGCGCGCACGCTGCTGGGCGCCGAGCAGGAAGCCTGGTTCGCATCCGAAATCGCTGCCAGCGTGAAATCCGGCCAGCGTTGGCAGTTGATTGCGCAGCAGGTGGTGATGGGGGACATCATGACGCCGAAGAACGCGCTGGAGTTCCTGGCGCCGGGTGCCGATCCGCGCGCGCAGGGCTATGTGAAGGGCGGCATCGCTGCATCGCAGGCCGGCATTCCGGGCGCGCAGGATATGTGGTCCGGCTATCCGCAGGCGCGCCGCCGCCTGCTGAAGGCCATGGCCGATGCCGGTGCCGATCCGATCGTGATCGCGGGCGACAGCCACAATGCCTGGGCCTTCAACCACAACCTGGATGGCAAGCCGGTGGCGGCGGAATTCGGTGTGCACTCGGTCACTTCGCCCGGTTACGAATCGGCGCTGGCGGCTGATCCGGCGGTGATCCGCGCTGCCTTGCTGCAAAGCTCGCCGGGGATGCAGTGGTGCGACACCAGCCGTCGCGGCTATCTCACCTTGTCGTTCAACGCCGCTGAAACCCGCTGCGATTGGGTGTTCATGGACACTATCAAGACCGTTTCGATGGCCACCAGCGCGCCGCAGGCCGCCGTGGTGAAGCGCGGCAAGCGCAAGATGACGCTGGCCTGATCAGGGGTTAGGGTGGGCGCGTGAAAGCCGCGCTCACCTGCCTCGCCCTGTTGCTTGCCGTGCCGGCGGCAGCAGCGCCGTGCGATGCGGTGTGGCGCGATGGACCGCGTGGCCGCGATGTGCCGGTGCGGATTGATCTGCCCGATGGGAAGGGAAAGGCACCCGCGGTGATCTGGTCGCCGGGCCTGGGCGGCACCCGCAGCAATGCGTCGCGCTGGGTGGCGGCGTGGACCGCTGCCGGCATTGCGGTGATCCGCCTCGAACATCCCGGCAGCGATGCGGCTGTCTATCGCGGCCCCGCCACCCCGCAGGAGCGCGACGCTCGCGTGCGGGCCGGCATCGCGCCGGAACAGCTGTTGGCGCGCATCGCCGATGTCGGTTTCGTGGCCGATGAGCTGGCGCGGCGCGGCAGCGAAGGCGGCTGTGACCTCACAAGCATCGACAGCGATCACCTGGCGCTGGCCGGGCACAGCATGGGGGCCTGGGTGGTGCAGGCGATGGCCGGCCAGCGCCCCGATGGCGAGCACGCGCCGCTGATTGACCGCCGTTTTCGGGCGTTTGTGGCGATGAGCAGCAGTGGCCCGGCCGATGCGGCCATGGCCAAAGCGCAATTTGGCGGCATCGGCCGGCCGCTGTTGGTGATCACCAGCAATGCCGATGGCGTGCCTGCCAACGCGTCGGCTGGTGTGGTTGCCGATCAACGCGTCCGCCGCCTCAGCCTGTTCACCGGCGCACCGGCCGATGGCCGCAAGGCGTTGCTGCTGCTGGACGGCGGCGATCACCTGCTGTTTGCCGGCGACACCCGAAAGGCCCCCGGCGACGTGGCCCGGCAGGACCGCGTGGCGCGCGTGACCACCCTGTGGTGGCGGCACTGGCTGCTCGGCGATGCGAAAGCCGAAAAGGCGCTGGCCCGGCCGCCGCTGGCCAAGGCGGACCAGTGGCAGCGCAAGTAATAGCTCAGCCTGTCAGCTGTTCGGCGAGGAAGGAGTCCACGTCGGCCAGTTCGACGTCGCGGGAGACGAAGCTCTGCCCGATGCCGCGGGCCAGGATGAAGGCGAGGCGGCCAGCGCTCATCTTCTTGTCCTGTTTCATGTGCTCGACCAGCCGCGCGGCGGTGCAGGTGAGGCCGAGTGCCGACGGTTCGATGGTGAAGCCGAGGCCGGCGAGATGGGCGGCCACACGCTCTGCATCACTTTGCGGGCACAGGCCCAGCCGGGCGGAAAGCCGGAAGGCCTGCACCATGCCCAATGCGACGGCCTCGCCGTGCAGCAGCCGGCTGGAGAAACCGGTTTCGGCCTCGAAGGCGTGGCCGAAGGTGTGGCCCAGGTTCAACAGCGCGCGGATATCGTCCGTCTCGCGTTCGTCAGCCGCAACCACAGAGGCCTTGGCGCGGCAGCTGTGGGCAATGGCGTGGATCTGCGCGGCCGCATTGCCGTCCAGCACGGCGGCGCCATTGGCTTCGCACCAAGAAAAAAAGGCGGCATCGTTGATCAGGCCATATTTCACCACCTCGGCATAGCCGGCCATCAACTCTCGGCGCGGCAATGTGGCGAGCACGGCCGGATCGATCAGCACGGCCACCGGCTGGTGAAAGGCGCCGACGAGATTCTTGCCGGCTTTCGCATTGATCGCGGTCTTGCCGCCGACAGACGAATCGACCTGCGAAAGCAGCGTGGTCGGCACCTGCACGAAACGGCAGCCGCGTTTCAGCATCGAACAGGCAAAGCCGACCAGATCGCCGATCACGCCGCCGCCCAGTGCGACGACCGCATCGCTGCGTTCGACGCCGAGTTCGAGCAGCCGTTCGACCACCAGTTGCAGATGCGCCCAATCCTTGGTGGCTTCGCCGGGCGGCAGCACGATGGGCTCCAGCCTGATGCCGGGCAGGCCGGCGGC
>JAIXPM010000232.1 GCA_027486275.1 Sphingomonadales bacterium
GCTGCCGGTGCAACCGGTGCTGCCACCACCGGCGTCTCGGCGGCCGGCGTTTCAGCGGGCTTGTCAGCGCCGCCGCAGGCCGTCGTGAGCAGGGCCACCAGAGTGAAACCGGACAGGGTGAGGACGCGCATGGGGCAATGCTCCTTTGCAAAATGCAGGGAACGACAAGTTACCACAACGTCATGTTTCCAGCCAATGAATGGCGACCAGCAGCCGCCTATTCGGGACGGAGCGCCGCCGCCGCCGCGAATGGCGACACTGCCAGCGCCACGAGGCTGGCCGCCGCCAGCAGCCGGAACGCACCAGCCACATCGCTACCCACGCCAAAGATCAGCACCGGCAGCGCCAGCGGCAGGACGATCAGCCCGGCCAACGCGCCCCCGCCCTTCAGGCCCGCCGTGAGCGCAGCGGCCACCACGGCGAGGCTGGCCAGCGCCGGGGTGCCGAGCGCCAGGGCGATCGCGATGCGGGTGCCATCGCCCGCTGACAGGCCAAGCAACACGCCCGCCACTGGCAGCGCTGCCAGCAACGGCACAGCAAAGCCGATCCAGTGGGCGATGATGCGTGCTGCACATACGAGTTCCAGCGCGATGCCGCGCGCGATCAGCTGATCGATGCTGCCATCCTCCACGTCGGGGGCCAGCAGGGTTTCCACCGGCAACAGGCTGGCAAGCAAGGCGGAAACCCAGATGATGCCGGGCGCGATGCGGGCGAGCAGCCGGGCATCGGGGCCGACGGCGAAGGGAAACAGGGCGGCGGCCAGCACGAAGAACATCACCGGCAGCCACAGTGCCGGGGAGCGGGCGATGAGCAAAAGATCGCGGCGGAGGAGCGTGAAGAACATCAGCCGAGCCGCAATACTTGCGCATCAGCCAGGCCGATATCGCCGTGAACCGCTGCCACAATGAGGCCGCCTGCTGCCCGATGCTGGCCCATTGCGGCCGCCAGCAGGCCGGCGGATGCCGCATCGAGCCCGGCGGTGGGCTCGTCCAGCAACCAGCATTCCGCGCCTGCAGCGATCACCCGGGCGATGGCGGCGCGGCGTTTCTGGCCCGATGAAAGATGCCGGCACGGCACATCCACCAGCCCGGCCAGGTTCATCGCCGCCAGCGCTTGGGCCAAGCGATCCCGCCCGCCATCCAGCCGCGCCCAATAGTCCAGCTCCGCGCCCAGGCTCTGGCGCGGTTTCAGCGCCACGTCATGCCCGGCAAAGGCGCGGCGACCGCCGCCGCTCACACTGCCGGATTCGGCGCGCAGCAACCCGGCCAGCAGCCGCAGCAAGGATGATTTGCCGGCGCCGTTAGGACCGGTCAGCAGCAACGCGCCGCCCGGCGCCACCTGCGCCGAGACAGCCTCGAACAGCAGCCGCCCGCCGCGCCGGCAGGCCAGATTATCGATCACGAGCGCATCCACCACGGCCCCGGCTTAATGGCTCCGTCGGGCTTCGTCACCCCCAAGAGGTGACGTATGCCCGGTTCTTGGCTATCACTGCCGCCATGCCCCCCACCGCTGAACGCCCGCAACTTTCAACCACCGCCCGCATGGCCATCAATTTTGGCCCGCTGCTGCTGTTCTTTGGCGCCAGCAAATTGGGCAAGGCGCTGCACGAACGCGGCCAGTTGCCCGGTCTGGCCGATGCCGAAGTGGCCAGCGCCGTTGTTGGCACGGCGGTGTTCGTGGTCGCCACGTTGATCGCGGCGCTGTGGCACTGGAGCAAGACGCGCCATCTGCCGGCTGCAATGATCTTCACCACGGTCATTGTCGTGCTGTTTGGCGGCCTCACCATCTGGCTGCAGGACAAGGCCTTCATTCAGCTGAAGCCCACCATCATCTACGGCGTGTTCGCCCTGTTGCTGTTCGGCGGCCTCGCCACCGGCCGGCCGACCCTGCAGCTGGTGATGGAAGATGCCCTGCCCGGCCTGACCGACACGGGCTGGCGCCTGCTCACCCGCAACTGGGCGATCTTCTTCATCGCGCTGCTGATCGCCAACGAAACGGCGCGGCGCATGCTCGGCTATGATGACTGGCTCAGCTTCAAGGTGTGGGGCGTCACCGTGGCGATCTTCGTATTCACCCTCGCCCAGGGGCCACTGCTGGCCAAACATGGCCTGAAACTGGATTGATCGTCATTCCCCCAACAACCCGTGCCGCTTCAGGGCATGGCGCAACTGGTCATAGGTGAGGTTGAGCGCGGCAGCGGTGCGGCGCTGGTTATGGCGGTGCTTTTCAAGCGCGCACTCCAGGATTTCCTTTTCATAGGCCGAAACGGCGCCGCGCAGATCGGTGATGCTCTCCAGTCGCGGTGCCGGCATGGCGGCGGCGGTGTCCACGGGGCTGATGCTGTGTGCGGGGCTCGGTGCGGGCATCGCGTGAGGCAGAACATGACTGGAGGTCGGCCGCCACGGCGATTCGAACGGATCGATCACCAATTGCCCCACCGCCGTTTCGGCATCGCCCCAGCGATAGAGCGCGCGTTCGACCACATTCTTCAGTTCGCGCACATTGCCTGGCCAGGCCCAGGTGGCCAGCTGTTCCTGCACTTTCGAGGTGAAACCCGGAAAGCGCGGCCAACCCAGTTCGGCGGCCATGCGGCGGGCAAAATGCAGCGCCAGTATGTCGATATCCTCGGCGCGCTCTCTGAGCGGCGGCAGGGTGATGACCTCGAAGCTCAGCCGGTCGAGCAGATCGGCGCGAAACCGCCCGCGCGCCACCAGGCCGGGCAGATCCTCGTTGGTGGCGCCCACCAGCCGCACATCGACACTGATCGGCTTGTTCGATCCCAGCCGGGTCAGCTCGCCATATTCCACCACCCTGAGCAGGCGTTCCTGTGCCTGTGATGAGAGGGTGCCGATTTCATCCAGGAACAGCGTGCCGCCATCGGCATCCTCGAATCGGCCAGCCCGCGCCCGCTGCGCACCGGTGAAGGCGCCGGGTTCATAACCGAACAATTCGGCATCGATCAGATTTTCCGGCAGCGCCGCGCAATTGAGGCTGACCAGAGTTTGCGACCAGCGCGGAGACAGGCGGTGCAGGCGATCGGCGATCAGTTCCTTGCCGGTGCCGCGCTCCCCGATCACCAGCACCGGGCGGTTCAGCGCCGCCGCAGCCGAGGCGCGTTCGACGGCATCGAGGAAGCTCAACGAAGAGCCGATCATCTGGGCTGGTGCGGCCATGCGATGAGTTGGCACATTTCCCCAATGTTTGGCAATTCTTGGCTATCAAAAAAATTGCGCGGCCACTTTGAATTGAATGATTTCAATATGTTGGAGCGACATCGGCACTTGGCACGACCCATGCAATACAACTGGCATGAGCGGCACCCCCTGCCGCCACACAACAGGAGAAACACAATGAGCACCCTTTATAACAGCTTCGGTCGCAACGTGATGGCCCTGATGGCCGCCCTGCTGATCGGCACCACCTTCGTCGCCGCCGCCACTGGCCCTGCCATGGTGACGCCGGCCGTGAACAACGATATCATTGCGTGAACAAAGCGATAATGACTGGGGCCCTGGTTCCCCTCGCCCGCCCCCTCTTGGTGGAACCGGCCCCAGTCAAAACATCAGCCCACACGCTGACAAAGACCAAGTTCGAATTTCTGGAGATCAGACCAATGGGCATTTTTTCCCGCACCCGCGACATCATCGCTGCCAACGTGACCGACCTGCTCGACCGGGCTGAAGACCCGGCCAAGATGATCCGCATGATCATCATGGAGATGGAGGAAACGCTGGTGGAAGTGCGCGCGTCTGCGGCCCGCACCATCGCTGATCAGAAGGAAATGAAGCGCGCCATGATCAAGGCGCAGCAGGCCGTGCAGGATTGGCAGGACAAGGCCGAACTCGCCCTTTCGAAGGGCCGTGAGGATCTGGCCAAGGCCGCGCTGGTCGAAAAGAACAAGGCCAAGGGCTTCATCGACACCACCCAGGTGGAGATCGATCTGCTGGGCGAAACGCTCGCCCTGAACGAAGCGGACATCGCCAAGCTGGAAAGCAAATTGCGCGAAGCCCGCAACCGCCAGAACGCCCTGATCAACCGCATCGAGAGCGCCACCCAGCGTTCGAAGCTGCGCGAGATGATCCGCGGGCCTCGTGTGGAAGAGGCCTTCAGCCGCTTTGAAGTGCTGGAACGCCGTGCCGACATGGCCGAAGGCCGCGCCGACGCGCTGGGCCTGGCCGATGGCACCGGCACCCGCAACCTGGCCGACGAATTCGCCGCGTTGCAGGACAATGATGAAGTGGATGCCGAAATCGCCGCCATGAAGGCGCGTCTCGGCAAGACGGAGGGCTGATCTGATGGATGTCACCGGAGTCATTGCCCTCTGCCTCGGCATCGGTTTGCCGGTCATCGGCCTGCCTTGGCTGATCATGCACTATGTCACCAAGTGGAAGAGCCAGACCGGCATCAGCCAGCAGGACGAAGCCCTGCTCGATGAACTCCATGATCTCGCCCGCCGGCTCGACCAGCGTATCGAAACCGTCGAACGCATCATGGCCGCCGAGAACCCCAATTGGAAGGACAGCCGGATCGCCGACATGTCCGATCAACGCCGCCAGCTGCGCTGAACCGGCAACCGGACCCCCAATATTCCCCCTGAGGAGGGCCAAGAAAATGAGCCGCCAGTTTCTCGTCAACAAGACCGAAGGCAAGTTCCTCGGTGTGTGCGCCGGCATCGCCAATTATTTCGGCTGGGATGCCACGATAGTTCGCATTGGCTTTGTCGCTGCCGCCGTGTTCGGCTTTGGCTCGCCGGTGATCCTGTACCTGCTGATCGCGCTGATCGCGCCCTCAACCTATTGACCCGCCTCCCCGGCGCCTTCGTCAGCGCCGGCCAACAGGGAAAATCGAAATGTCTGAAAGCCGCACCCGCTTCTACCTCGACAAACGCAACGGCAAGATCATGGGCGTTTGCGCCGGCATCGCCGATTATTTCGGCTGGGATGTCACACTCGTCCGCATCGGCTTTGCCATCGGCGCCATCATGGGCGGCGGTTCCACCATCCTGGCCTATCTGGCCATCGGCTGGATCGCCAATGCCAAGCCGAACACGCTGTATGATCAAAGCCCGGAACGCGTGGAATTCTGGCGCGACGTGCGGGTGGCGCCCAAGCGCACCCTGCGTGATGTGAACGCCCAGTTCCGTGATGCCGATCGCCGCCTGCGCGATCTGGAATATCACCTCACCAGCGACAGCCGCCAACTGGCTGACGAAATCGAAAAGCTGCGTTGAGGATCGAGCCATGGACGAAAATGTCATCTACGCACTGATCCCGATCCTGATCTTTTCGATCCCGATCGTCGCCATTGCCTCGAACACGATCAGCAAATGGCTAAAGCTGAAAGAAAAGCAGCTGGAAGTGACAGCCAACGCCACCGCCGAACAGGCCGCCCAATATGCAGGGCGCATCGCGGTGCTGGAAGAACGGGTGGCGGTGCTGAACCGCATCGTCACTGATCGCAACGAGGGCCTCGCCTTGCAGATCGAAGCGCTGCGCGATGAACCCAAGAAACTGAACTGAAAGGCGCCGCCATGGCTCTGGACCCCTCGATCATCGAAGCGATTGCCCCAGTGGGCGTGATGATCGCGCTCAGCTCTACCATTGGCTGGGTGGTCACCACCTGGATGAAAGTGAAGAACGGCTATCCGCTGGAAAACAGCTGGGGCAAGCCGATGTATCCCAATGGCGGTGGCGAAGCGATGGAGCGCATCCGGCTGATCAGCCAGGAAAATGCCCAGCTGCGTGCCGAACTGGGCAGCCTGAAGGATCGCATGGCGGTGCTGGAACGCATCGCCACCGACAAGCCCAGCATGCTGGCCGCCGAAATCGACGGCCTGGCCACCAAGCAATTGAATTGAGCAAACCGGCCCGCCCCCGGCTGGCAGAAAAGGAAACAGGGACATGAATCCGTTTGAAATGGTGGTGTTGATCGTGGCCATCGTCACTATTGGGAGAGTTCTTTCCAGTCGCTACGGCGGCAAGGATCAGCGCCGCGCCTCCAAGGGCGAGCTGCCGGCGGCCGACAGCGGCGAGAATTTGCGCCTGCAATCCGAAGTCGCCCGGCTGAACGACCGCATCCGCGTGCTGGAGCGCCTGGCCACCGATCCGGCCAAGCGGCTTTCCGATGAAATCGAATCCCTGAAGAACGATTGAGCGAGAGGAGACACACCATGCCCCCGGCTGATTCCCTCCTGATCCTGTCCACTGCCGCCCTCACCGGCCTGGCCCTCATCGGCGGCCTTGCCGCCTGGGGCTGGTCGGGCTGGTTGCGCCTGAAAATGCGCGAGATCGAAGCCCGGCCGCAGCAGTCCGAACTGCCCGCCGTTGGCCAGCGCATCGACCTTGCCGACCTGAAGGAACGCATCCGCAAGCTGGAAGCCATCGCCGCAGGCGTTGACCTGTAGCTTCACAGGTCTTGACCGCAGCCCGGTTGCCCCTTCATGGGCTGCGGTCATGGCCATCACCACTTTCGATGATGTCGAGGCGGAATTCGAAGCCTTCGACGATTGGGACGACCGCTACCGGTTGATCATCGCGCTGGGCCAAGCCCTGCCGGCGATGGACCCGGCCTTGAAGACCGACGCCAACAAGGTGCGCGGTTGTGCCAGCCAGGTGTGGCTGCACCCCAGCCGTGAAGGCGACATGCTGCGCTTTGCCGCCGACAGCGATGCCGCCATCGTAAAGGGTCTTGTGGCGCTGGTGCTGATGCTGGCCGATGGCCGCCGCCCGGCCGCGATTGATGCCGCCGAAATCAAAGCGCGGCTGGATGGCCTCGGCCTGTCGAAGCATCTCTCCTCCAACCGCACGCAGGGCCTCGCCTCCATGATCGGCCGCATCGATGCATTGGCGAAGCAGGCTCTTGGGGAAGCGGCATGAGCGAATTTGCCGATCAGGTGAGCCAGTTCATGGGGCCGTTCCTGGGCCGCGTGCCGCACAACAAGCAACTGGGCCTGCGCTTCATCGCCAACGGGAACAACTGGGTGGAGCTGCAACTGCCCTATGCCCCGCATCTGCTGGTCGATCCCGATCATGGCATCTGGGCCTCCGGCCCGATCATCACGCTGATGGATACCTGCGTCGGCATGGCCTCCATGCTCACCCGCGGCGCTTTCGAACCGCACGCCACGCTCGATCTGCGCACCGATTATGTGCGCAGCCCCAAGGCCGAAGCCACGGTGACGGCGCGCGGCGAATGTTACCGGATGACCCGCCAGATCGCCTTCGTGCGCGGCTTGGCCCATGATGGCGACCCGGCCGATCCGATCGCGCATGTGACGGGCACCTTCATGTTTGCTGCCTCCAAACTGGCCGGAGGCTGGCAATGACCAGCCCCGCGCTTGCCACATTGCTCCGTCTGCCGAGCGGCCGGCTCGATCTGCTGCCCTATGCCGCCCTGCTCGATCTGTCGTTCGAACGGGTGGGCGAGGAATTGCAGCTGGTGATGCCCTTTGCCGAGACGCTGATCGGCTCCCCCGGCCGCCTGCATGGCGGGTCCATCGGCGGCCTGCTGGAACTGGCGGGCCTGCTCACCGTGATCGCCGCCCAGCCGGAAGGCGAAGCCCTGCCGCGCGTGCGCCC
>JAIXPM010000373.1 GCA_027486275.1 Sphingomonadales bacterium
AGATGGGTGGGCTTGTTGGTGCAGATTGAAAGCAGGCAGCCAGCCTCTGTCAGCGCATCCAGCGCCGTTTCCACGCCATCGAAGGCACGTGAATCATTGGCGATGTTGGCCGCGTAATGTTGCAGGAAAAGCGGCATCGACGGTTCGACCAGATGCAGCGCCGGATCGCCGGTGGCCGCCAGACCGCGCGTCACCAGCGCCCGCGCGCCGTGGCCAACCAGGTGGCGCACATCGTCCACCGGCAAGGGCGGGCGGCCATGCGCGGCCAGCACATGGTTCATCGCGCCGGCGAGATCGGGGGCGGTATCGACGAGCGTGCCGTCGAGGTCGAACAATATGGATCGGGGCAAAGTCACGAACGGGAAGTCATGCACTTCTATTGTTTCAGCACTGCGACAGGCGTTGCGCCGGGTGGCGGCACTTTTCAACCCCCAGCCGTTATGGCAGGGCTTCTGATGTGATGTCCACTGCCCCCTTTGCCGCCATCATTCTTGCCGCCGGCATGGGCACGCGCATGAAATCGGCTCGCCACAAGGTGTTGCACACCATCGCCGGCAAGCCGATGCTACGTCACTTGACCGACAGCCTGGCAATACTCAATCCGGCCCGCACGGTGGTCGTGGTCGGCGCGTTGAAGGAACAGGTTGAAGCCGAAGTCGCCGGCAAGGCAGATGTGGTCGTGCAGCAGCCGCAGCATGGCACCGGCCATGCCGTTTTGCAGGCGCGCGCCGCACTGGCTGGTTTCGACGGCAAGATACTGGTGCTCTATGGTGACGCGCCACTGGTGCCGGCGGCGACCATGCAGCGCTTGCTGGATGCCCTCACCGAAGATGTGGCGGTGGCGGTGCTGGGCTTTCGCCCGGCCGAACCAGGTGCCTATGGCCGCGTGATCGCGGAAGCTGGCGCGATCCGGAAAATGGTCGAATACAAGGACGCGACGCCTGCCGAACGCGCCGAGACCTTGTGCAATTCAGGCCTGATGGCAGTGCGTGCCGCCGATCTGTTCCCGCTGCTCGCCCGCGTCACCAACAACAATGCCGCGGGCGAATATTATCTGCCCGACGTGGTGGGCCTGGCGTTGGGCGATGGCCGCGCCTGCGTGGTGATCGAGACCGCCGCCGATGAAGTCGCCGGGGCCAACAGCCGCGCCGAATTGGCCGGGCTGGAAGCGATTTTCCAGAACCGCCGCCGCGCCGAACTGATGGCTGCCGGCGTGTCGATGCAGGCGCCCGAAACCGTGTTCCTGGCCGCCGACACCGAAATTGCTGCCGACGTGGAGATTGAACCGTTCGTGGTGTTCGGCCCCGGCGTGACGATCGCAAGCGGCGCCCGCATCCGCGCCCACAGCCATATCGAAGGCGCGACCATCGGCGAGGGCTGCGAAATCGGCCCGTTCGCCCGCCTGCGGCCCGGCACGGTTCTTGGCAAGGGCGCCAAGATCGGCAATTTCGTCGAAACCAAAAAGGCGGTGCTGGGCGACGGCGCCAAGGCCAATCACCTTACCTATCTCGGCGACGTAACCGTGGGGGCCAAGGCCAATATTGGCGCCGGCACCATCACCTGCAATTATGATGGCTTCTTCAAATATCAAACGGTGATCGGCGCCGGCGCCTTCATCGGATCGAACAGTGCGCTGGTGGCGCCGGTGACGATCGGCGATGGCGCCATCGTGGCAGCCGGCAGCACGGTCACCTCCGATGTGAGCGCCGACGCGCTGGCGCTGGTGAGGCCAGCGCAAACCGAAAAGACCGGCTGGGCGGAGCGCTTCCGTGCGCTTCAGCAGGCGAAAAAGGGCAAGTAACCATGTGCGGCATCATCGGCATTGTTTCGGGTGAGCCGGTGGCGGATCGACTGGTCGATGGCCTGCGGCGGCTTGAGTATCGCGGCTACGACAGCGCCGGGATTGCCACCATCGACGATGGCGTGATGGACCGGCGGCGCGCGCCGGGCAAACTGGCCAATTTGGCCCGCGAACTGGTGCTGTCGCCGCTGGCCGGCAGCATCGGCATTGCCCACACCCGCTGGGCCACCCATGGCGCACCAACCCGCGACAATGCCCACCCGCATGCCACCGAAAATGTCTGCCTGGTCCACAACGGCATCATCGAGAATTTCAAGACGCTGCGCGCCGAAGTGCTGGCCGCCGGGCGCACGTTGAGCAGCGACACCGATACCGAAGTCGTCGCCCACCTGCTGGAGCTGGCGCTGGCCGGCGGTGCCACGCCGGATGCGGCGGTGGCGGCAACGCTCAAGCGGCTGCACGGTGCCTTCAGTTTCGCGATCCTGTTCCGCAACCACCCCGGCGTGATCTACGGCGCGCGGCGTGGCTCGCCGCTGGTGGTGGGCATGGGCCAAGGCGAAATGTTCCTCGGTTCCGACGCGCTGGGCCTGGCCCCCTTCACCAACCGCATCGCCTATCTGGAAGAAGGCGATTGGGTGCGGCTGACTACCGACAGCGTTTCCATGTTCGACGCCGATGACCAGCCGGTGTCCCGCGCCTTCATCACCTCGTCGGCCAGCGCCGCGGTGATCGAGAAGGGCAACCACCGCCATTACATGGAAAAGGAAATCCACGAGCAGCCGATCGTGGTGGCGCAGACGCTGGGTGCCTATCTCGACCCACTGGCTGAAACCGTCGCCCTGCCCGGCCTGCCGTTCGATCTCGCAAATGTGAAGCGCGTCCAGATCGTGGCATGCGGCACGGCACTGCTTGCAGGCCATGTCGCCAGTTACTGGCTGGAACAACTGGCCCGGGTGCCGGTCAGCATCGAGAACGCCTCGGAATATCGCTACCGCGACCCGGTTTATGAGGATGGCGGCCTGTGCCTGTTCATCAGCCAGTCCGGCGAGACCGCCGACACGCTGGCCGCGCTGCGCCATGCGCTGGCTGGCGGGCAGATGGTAGCCGCCGTCGTAAATGTCGCCACCTCGACAATGGCGCGCGAAACGCAGTTGCTGCTGCCCACCCACGCCGGCCCGGAAGTCGGCGTTGCGTCTACCAAGGCCTTCACCTGCCAGCTTGCCGTTTTGGCCGCCTTCGCCATCGCGCTGGCCAAGGCCAAGGGGCGCGTGGATGCGGCCGAAGAAGCCCGACTCGTCCATCTGCTCACCGAAGTGCCGGCGGCGATGAACAATGCGCTGAAGTGCGAAGACGCGATTGCGGCGCTGGCCCCCACCTTGGCCAAGGCACGCGACATTCTCTATATCGGCCGCGGTCCGGATTATCCGATGGCGCTGGAAGGCGCGCTGAAGCTGAAGGAAATTTCCTATATCCACGCCGAGGGTTATGCCGCCGGCGAGTTGAAGCACGGCCCGATCGCGCTGATCGATGA
>JAIXPM010000338.1 GCA_027486275.1 Sphingomonadales bacterium
CGTTGGTGGCATAGGTCTTGCTGTCGTGCGTGTAGTTGCCGCCCAGCGTCAGGGTCAGGTCCTCGACGATGTTCCAATCCACGCTACCGAAAACCGAGATGGCGCGGTTCTTGTAGTCGTAGTCTTCGAACCGGCCCTGACCGCGGCCACCGAACTGGCCAGCCGGCGTGCCCGGCAGCAAAGCGCGCAGCGTCGGTTCCAGGCTGGTATAGGCACCACGCGAAAGCCCGCTGGCATAGTTGCGGAAATCCCGACCAAAGGTCAGCGCGCCGCTGGCATCGATATTCTCGTTGAAATAGAAGGCGCCAACCAGGAAGTTGATCGGGCCATCGAACTTCGACGCGACACGGAATTCAGCGGTGTAGGTGTCGATGCCGTTGCGGGCGCTGTTTTCACCGATCAGATCGGCACTGGTGAAATCGCTGTCGGCATTGGTGGAAAGCCGCACGCCGCGATAGGCACCGATGAAGGTGAGATCGAACTGGCCGACGTTATAATCTGCCTGTGCCGAGACGCCGAAATTGTCGACTAGGTTGGTGGACGGGAAGTTGGTGGCCGAACGCAGGGCCAATGGCTGGTTGGAGATGATGCGGCCACCCAGAGCGCGCACGGCAGTGCCGGTCGGGCCATCGACAAGGTTGACCACCGAGCAGCAGATTTCATCGATCTTGTCGTAATCAGCGATCAGGCGGAGCTTGAAATCTTCGGATGGCTTGAACAACAGCTGGGCGCGCGCGCCGCCACGGTTGCGGTTGTTCTCGTCGATGTTCAGCGCTTCGTTGAACACATAACCGTCGCGGCGGTTGTAGTTGCCCGCCAGACTGAAGGCGATGGTTTCGCTGATCGGACCGGTGATTTCGGCACGCGCGATGACCGCATTATAGTTGCCGTATGAAAGTTCGGCCTGGCCGCCGAATTCGAACTTCGGTTCGGAGGTGACGACCGAAATGATCCCGGCCGACGCGTTCTTGCCGAACAGGGTCGATTGCGGGCCGCGCAGCACTTCGATGCGCTCAACGCTGGGCAGATCGCCGATCTGGGCAGCGGAACGGCTGCGATAGACGCCGTCGATGAACACGCCGACCGAAGGCTCGATACCAACGTTGTTGGCGCCGTTGCCGAAGCCACGGATGATGAAATTGGTGTTGGCGGACGATTGCAGCTGCGACACGCGCAGCGACGGCACCACCGACTGCAGATCGAACGCATCGCGGATTTGGGCGTTTTCAATCAGCGCCTTCGATGTCACCGACACCGAAATCGGCGTGTCCTGCAGGGTCTTGGCCTGCTTGGAAGCAGTGACGATAATGATCTGTTCATCGCCGGCGTCTTCGGCGGCAGCGGTTTGCGCATAGGCGGGGGCGGCTAGTGCGACAGTGGTGGAAACGCCAAGCAAAAGGGCAGCGCGCACGGCAAGTGTGCCCGCGGTTTCAACGGTCGACATGAAGTTCCTTCCCAAAAAATCCGGGCTTTGGCCGTGATCCACGGTAGCCGCGAACAAGCCCGATGGCCGGGCTATGGCGCAGGGGACTACAGATGCTTCATGTTTTTTCAAGCCCGATTGAGCCCCCCAACTGTCGGTTCTTGCTCGGGCGTTGCCATCGTGCAACGGAAAGACCAATCTCTGTTTGACAACGGGTTAAAGCATGCGGGTCACAGGATGAACGATTGGGAAATCGACACGGAACGACTGCTCATCCGGCCGATGCAGGTGGATGATGCTGCCGACTGGCATCGCATCCGCGCCGCCGCGCCGTTTGATCCGCTGGAACGTTCGGTGGAAGAAAGCATCGCCCTGATTGCGGCCATGCAGAGGCGCGCGGCTCCCGATTCCGATGGGTGGCAACAGTTCGCGATCAGCGCCAAGGATGGCAGCATGATCGGTGACCTCGGCATCCGTTTTTCGCCGCCGTGGAATGCCACGGCCGAACTCGGCTTTGCGCTCGATCCACGCTGGCAGCGGCAGGGCCTGTGTGCCGAAGCGGTAGAAGCGATGGTGCGCCGCCTGTTCCGCAACGGCCGCCGCCGCCTGGTTGCCGTCACCGATGCCCGCAACCGTCCGGCCCAGCGCGTGCTGGAACGCTGCTGGTTCCGGGAGGAAGGCCGCTTCGTGCAAAGCTGGCGCGATGGCGATGCCTGGTTCGACGAAGTCAGCTACGCCCGCCTGGCCAGCGACTGATGGCAGGGCCAACGCCTGAGATTGTTTCAGCCCTTATCGGCACCGATGTGTCGCGGGTGGAACAATTGTCGGGCGGAGCATCGTCTGCCACTTTTGCCGTGGATGCCGTTACGGCCGATGGCACGCCGTGGCCGCTGATCCTGCAATGTGCTGCCACCGGGTCCGTGCCCGAAGGCGGCCTGCCGCGCGCCGATCAGGCCCGCTTGCAGCAGATCGCCTTTGCCGCCGGGCTACCAGTGGCTGAAGTGGTGCGGGTGCTGGCGCCCGAAGATGGTCTTGGCGAAGGCTTCATCATGGCCCGGCTGCCGGGTGAAGCCCTGGCGTCGAAATGGCTGAAACTGCCGGATTATGCCCCGGCTCGCGCAAGCCTTACCCAGCTGTGTGCCGAAGTGTTGGCAAAACTGCACAAGTTGCCGATGGACGCCGCCGCCGGCCTGGCGCTGCCTGCAGGCAGCACGGCGCAATCGCTGGATCGCATGTTCAGCAATTATCGCCGCTTTGGGGTCGATTCGCCGGTGTTCGATCTCGCCTTTGCCTGGTTGCGGGAACGGGTGGCGGATCGGCCGCCGACAAATATCGTCCACGGCGATTTCCGTTCCGGCAATTTCCTGGTGGCCCCCGATGGCCTGGTGGCGGTGCTGGATTGGGAACTGGCGCATCTGGGTGACGGCCACGAGGATCTGGGCTGGCTGTGCTGCAATTCGTGGCGTTTTGGCGTGTGGGACCGGCCGGTGGGCGGCTTTGGCCAGCGCGATGAACTTTATGCGGCCTATGAGGCGGCCGGTGGCGGTCCGGTCGATCGTGAGCGCGCGGCCTTCTGGGAAGTGTTCGGCACGTTGAAATGGGGCATCGCCTGCCTGCAACTGGGTGATGATCATGTCTCCGGCCGGCTGCGCAACGTGGAACGCGCCGCCATTGGCCGCCGTGTCTCCGAAGTGGAATTGGACCTGATGCACCTGTTCAAGTTCGGGAGCGTGTGATGGCGGAACAGATCGAAGCCACCACGCTGATCGAGGCGGTGCAGCTGTTCCTGGCGGAACTGGAACCGGAACTGAAAGGCCGCCGCGCCTTTCACGCCAAGGTGGCGGGCAACGCTCTGGCGATTGTGGCGCGCGAACTGGCGCAACAGCCGCAAGCCCGCGAACAGGCGCTGCTGGCGGGCGTGATGGGGCAGGATGCTCCGCTGGACACGCTGCGCACCCAAATGTGCGAACAGCTGCGCGCCGGCACGATGGGGGCAGCGACGCCCGGGCTGGTGGATGCCTTGCTCGCCGTGGCGTTGCGCAAGTGTGGGGTGGATAATCCGCGCTACGCGACTTTTAAGCGTCTTGCCGGGCCAGCCACGGCCTGAGCAGGTCCATATAGGCGGCGGGATTGTCCAGCATGATGCTGTGCGCGGCGTCGGGGATTTCCGCGAACCGGGCGCCGGCGGCGATGGCGAAATTGGCAACCGTTGCGGGGCGGGCCTC
>JAIXPM010000316.1 GCA_027486275.1 Sphingomonadales bacterium
GCTGCCAACGCCCCCGGCCCGCCGCGGCTGGCGCTCACGCTTGAGCGGCAGCGCGGCGGGCCAGCTGACCTTTATCTTGAACTGGAGTGGGATCGTGATCGCCGCCGTTTCCTGCCCGCAAATACGATCGCCCAGCCTGCCATCCCCATCGGCGCTGCCTTTGGCCGGCGTGCGGCGGATGTTGGCCGTGTGCCTGCCGTGGCTGCCCGCCGAACGCCTTGCCCGGCAACAGAAATCCGCGCCGCCTGAACCACTCGTCCTGGTGGCCAATGATCGTGGCCGCCAGATCATCCGCGCCTGCTGCCCGGCGGCGGCAGCAGAGGGCCTGCACCCCGGTCTGGCGCTGGCCGATGCGCGCGCCGTTCTGCCGGGCGTGCGGGTGGAGCCGCATGATCCGGCGGGTGATGCGGCCTGCCTTGGTTGGCTGGCGGATGGTGCCACCCGCTGGTCCCCCATGGTCGCCGCTGCGCCACCGCACGGCCTGGTGATCGACATCACTGGCTGTGCCCACCTGTTCGGTGGGGAGGCCAGCCTGGTCGCCGACGTGCTGACGCGGCTGCACAGGCTCGGCTTTACCGCCAGCCACGCGCTGGCCGCCACGCCGGCCGCCGCGATGGCGCTGGCCCGCTTCGGCCAGACGCGCCTTGTTGATCTGCCGCTGGCCGCCCTGTCTGATCAGGAACCGGTGCAGATTTCTCTGCGCCGGGCCGGGCTGAAGCGTGTGGGTGAGGTGGCGAAGCTGCCCCGCGCCGCTGTCGCCGCCCGTTTTGGCGAGGCGCTGCTGGCCGCGCTCGATGCGCTGACCGAGGCCGCGCCGCAACCGCTTGATCCACGTCTGCCGGTGGCCGAGATCGTTGCCCAGCAGCGCTTCGCCCAGCCCATCGCCACCACCGATGCGGTGCGCGCCACGCTGGAGAAGCTGCTGCTGCGCTGCGCCGTCCAGATGGGCGCGCGCGGGGTCGGTGGCCGGCTGTTCGCGCTGGCGCTGTACCGTGCCGATGGCCATGTTGCGCAGGTCGCGGTGGAAACCGCCGAACCGCAGCGCGATTGCGCCGTGCTGCTGCGCCTGTTCGATGAACGCATCGCCGCGCTCAATGATCCGCTCGATCCCGGCTTCGGCTATGATCTGGTGCGCCTCGCCGTGCCGGTCACCCACGCGCTCGATGAGACGCAACTGGGGCTGGAGGGCGGGCAACTGGCCGAAACCCAATTGACCGAACTGGTCGATCGCCTCACCGCCCGATTGGGGCGCGGCCGCATCCGCCGGCTGGTCCGGGCCGACACGCACATCCCCGAACAGGCGAGTTTCGATCTGCCGTTGGCAAGTAGCGCGCCGTCGGTCTGGCCCACCCCCGCACCCGGCGAGCCGCCGGCCCGTCCCATCCGCCTGTTCGATCCGCCGCAGCCGATCGAGGTGCTGGCCGAAGTCCCCGATGGTCCGCCGCGCCGTTTCCGCTGGCGCCGTCAGGTCCACGATGTCACCGCGCATGAAGGCCCCGAACGCATCGCTGCGGAATGGTGGCGCCGCAAGGGTGGCGCGGGCCTGACGCGCGATTACTGGCGCGTCGAGGCCGCCGATGGCCGGCGGTTCTGGCTGTTCCGCCACGGCCTGTATGATCGCGAACCCGGCCCGCCGCGCTGGTATCTGCATGGCCTGTTCGCATGATGGCGACACCCAGCGGTTTCGCCGAACTCGGCGCGGCCACGCATTTCTCCTTCCTCGAAAGCGCGTCGAGCCCGGCGGCGATGGTGGAGACGGCGCTGGCGCTGGGCCATTGCGGCATCGGCATCGCGGACAAGAACACCGTCGCCGGTGTGGTGCGCGCTCAAGTGGCGGTGCGCGAATTGGCTGAAGCCGCGAAGGAGGCCGGCACCGAACTGCCGCCGTTCAAGCTCGCCGTGGGCGCGCGGCTGGTGTTCGCCGATGGTACGCCCGATGTGATCGCCTATCCGGCGCACCGCCACGGTTGGGGGCGATTGACGCGCTTGCTCACCACCGGCAACCGGCGGGCGGAAAAGGGGGACTGCATCCTCCACCTCTCCGACCTGATCGAACATGCCGATGGCCTGCTGCTGATTGCGCTGCCGCCAACAGGTGCCCAGCATGGTCGCCTCGCCGAACTGGCGCGGGCTTGCCCGGATCGGCTGTGGCAAGGCGCGATGCTGCATCATGGCGGCAGCGATCGCCGGCGGCTGGCCGCACTCAGTGCGGTGGCCGATGCGGCCGGCGTGCCGCTGCTGGCACTCAACGCCCCGCTCTATGCGACGCCGCAGCAACGCCCGCTGCACGACGTGATCCGCTGCATCGGCATGGGCGAAACGCTGGCCGCCGCCGGCACGCGGCTGGCCGCCAATGCCGAACGCCACCTGAAAAGCGCTGCGGACATGGCCCGCCTGTTCCGTGAGCACCCCCAGGCGTTGCAGGCGCCGGCCCGCCTGCTGGCCCGGGTCGATTTCAGTCTCGATCAGCTGCGGTATGAATATCCCAACGAACCGGTGCCGGCCGGTTACAGCGCCCAAGGCTGGCTGGAAACGCTGACCCTGCAAAAGGCGCGTGAGCGTTGGCCAGATGGGGTGCCGCCCAGGCTGATGGCGCTGCTGGCTGACGAATTCCGCATCATCGCCAAGGCCGGCTATGCGCCCTATTTCCTCACCGTCCACGACATTGTGGCGTTCGCGCAAGGCCGGGGCATCTTGTGCCAGGGCCGCGGCAGCGCCGCCAACAGCGCGGTGTGCTTCGTGCTCGGCATCACCGCGGTCGATCCGTCGAAACACAATTTGCTGTTTTCCCGCTTCATTTCCGAAGAGCGCAAGGAACCACCCGATATCGATGTCGATTTCGAGCATGAGCGGCGCGAGGAGGTGATGCAGTGGATTTACGAACGCTATGGCCGCGAACGCGCCGGCATCGCCGCCACCGTGATCCATTATCGCCCGCGCAGTGCGGTGCGCGAAGTGGGCAAGGTGCTGGGGATGAGCGAGGATCTGACCACGCGGCTGACCAGCACGGTGTGGGGCAGTTTTTCGTCGCAGATGGAGCGCGCGCGTTTTGCTGAAAGCGGCCTTGATCCCGACAGCCCCGAAATCGTGCGGCTGGGCGAACTGGTGAACCAGATCATGGGCATGCCGCGCCACCTGTCGCA
>JAIXPM010000071.1 GCA_027486275.1 Sphingomonadales bacterium
CATCTGTGGCCTCAAATGCGGTTCGGGTCGCGGCCAGTTCGGCATCTGTGGCCTCAAATGCGGTTCGGGTCGCGGCCAGTTCGGCCTGGGTGGATTCAACTTCGATCCGGGTCGCGGCCAGTTCGGCCTGAGTGGTTTCAAACGCGGCGCGGGCACTGGCCAGTTCCGCCTCCCGTTCCGACAGCGCTTGCCCCGTGGTTGCCAGGTCCTGTGTCAACCGGTCAACGTCGCCCTGCACGTTCACAAGCGCCGTCAGTGTTTGGGATTTGATCTGCTCGCTGCTGGCCAGCTGCTGGTGCGCCCTGTTCACTTCGGCGGCCAGTTGGTCGCGCTCTGCCGCCGTGGCGGCATTGCTGGTCGTCAACATGGACAGCTCAGCCTTCATGCGGGCGGTCACATCGTTGCCGGCGGCCAGATCGCGCTGCAGAGCGGCCACGGTCTCGGCAAGGTTTGCGCTGCGGGCTTCGGCCTGCGCGGTCGCGGCCTTGGCCTCGGCGTGTGCCGCCGCTTCCCGCGCCGCTTTCTCTTCGGCCAATTCGCCACGTAAACGTGCCGTGAGCAGCTGCTCGTTCAGACTGAACAGGCCAGCGACGATTTCGGTGTCATCGGCTTCAACTGGTCCGCCGCTGGCCTGGCCTACCAGCCGCGCCAACAGGCTGCGCCGGCTGTCTGCATCCCGGCCATTGGGTTCAAGCGTGCGTTCCTGTGCCTGTGCAAGTGCCTGCTCAAGGGCGCCATTGCCCTGGCGCAGATCCGCTGCCTGTTGATCCAGCCGCTGATTGTCGGCGCGCAAATCAACCAGATGCGTACGCTCGCGTGCCAGCTCGTCACGCAGCCGCATCACGTCGGCCCGCAGCAGCTCGTCCTCCTCGTGCAGTTGCGACGCCCAGGCCATGATCCGCTCATGTTCCAGCCACAGATCATCATCGCGGCTTAGATAAAGACTGGATTCAACCGCGAGTGCTTCCAGCGGCTCATCCGAGCAGGCGGCAAGCAGATACTCCGGTTCTGCCAGGCCGAATTCGCCGGACAGAAGCTCGGGCTGGCCTGCGGCCGACACGCTGCCGTTGAAGATGCGGGCAGCCCCCAGATTGTCATGCGGACTGTCGTCGAGCGGATAGCCAACCGATAGCAGCGCCATGCGCGTACCCGTCAGCCGGACATGACGGAAATGCCGGCCCAGCAGGTCCATGAATTCGGGTTGGTCCATTTCCGAAATGTGGAAGGCGTTTGGCGCCTTGAAGCGGTTGTACACCGGCTTGTTGGGTGTCGAGACCAGCAGCAGCCCGCCTGGCACCAGCACACGCCGCGCTTCGGTGATCAGGGCATCATGATCCGCAACATGCTCGATCATCTCGTTGGCGACGACGACATCGAAGCTGGCGGCGGCAAACGGCAGATCGAAACAATCGGCGATCACGAATGTCACATTGTCACTGCCATGGCGCAGCCTCGCAAGGCGGATGGCGGTGGCGCTGATATCCGCCCCCGTCACCTGCGCGCCCTGCGCACCTACGATGGCGGTGCCATAACCGGTGCCGCAGGCCAGATCGAGCACGCGCTTGCCGGCAACATGCTGCGCACACAGGGCATAGCGGTGCAGATGTTCATAGGCGATGCGGCCGCGCTGTTCGGCCGGATCAAAGCGTTCCAGTTCACCCGACATGATGCGCTGCCTCCGCGCGCACGACAGGCCGGCCATCATGGCCACGCAGCAGCCAACCCAGGCCGCGCAGCAGCCGGTGGCCGTGGTTCGGGTGGGCGTGATGGTGACGCATCGCCAGCCGGGCCAGCGGCCAGTTGCCCGTCCGCACGGCCTTCACCAGCAATTCCGTGCTCTCGCGTTCGCCTATCACTCCGGGCTCCAGATCAGTCAGCCATGCCAGCAAGCGTGTTGAGCCCAGTTCGGCCAGCATGTTGAACACGCCATGAACGCCAAACTCCAGCCCGCTGGAATCGTAGCGTTCATAAGAGAAGGCGCGGGCAACGTCCATATCTGCAAAACATATGCCATGGTCTCTTTCCAGTATGGGACGAAATTTGCGACAAATGGTATCGTCTTCGGGCGCGTCGCTGGCCGGAATGGTCGCCGTTGCTTGCAACAAGCGCCGTGAACGCAAGGAAAAGCCGCCGTTGCCCACCGCCATCCCATCGCGATAATGGGGCCAGGGCGCGCCGATATAATCAAAGTCCAGAAATTCATCCCTCCAGGCCCGCCCATCGCGCACGAAGCCATCCCATTGCACCAGCAAAGCATGGCCGGTTTCAATATGCCCCGCCAGACCGCCCATGACGAAGCGCGAATAATCAGCGCGGGAGGCAAGTCGCGGGATCGGCCGCCATTCGATGCCGCTTTCGGCAAGGTTGCCCGGCTGCCGATCCGACAACAACAGCACCTTGGCGAAACTGGCCTGGCCAAGGCTGTGGCGCAGCGCCGCCAGCGTGGCAGCCTGGGCAACGCTGGTCACCGCCACCAGCGTGACATCATCAAGATGCGGGCGCCCCGTCATGCCATCGACAGCAGGCAGGCTTCTGCCGTGGGCGAGAACAAAGGGCTGTGATGCGGGTCGCAGTGGCCGGCCGTTCCCCAGCGCTGCTGCAACAGTGCAAGCTCGCGGTTGAAGCGCTCTACCTGATCGGACCGGTTGTCCCGCGGGCGGGTGCGGGATTCGGCGTGGAGCAGCCGGCTTTCGGCGCAGTAGATGTTGGCAAGGCCGGATGCCTGCAGTTTCAGGCAGAAATCGACGTCGTTGAAGGCCACGGCAAAACCCGCTTCATCAAGGCCGCCCACCGCCCCAAAATTCTGGCGCGCCACCAGAAGGCAGGCCGCTGTTACCACCGAAACCTGGCGGGTAATGGCGTGCCAGGCGGCATGATCGTGGCTGGCCGGATCGATGCCGCGCTGCACATGGCCAGCGGCGTCGCCGATGCCCACGGCCACGCCGGCATGCTGGATGCTGCCATCGGGATAGAGCAGCTGCGCGCCGACCGCGCCCACGCCCGGCTGTACCGCGTGGCGCATCATGATCGTCAGCCAATCTCTGTCCAGCGCTTCTACATCATTGTTGAAAAGGCACAGATAATCCCCGGTGGCGATGGCAGCCGCCTGATTGTTGAGGCGGGAAAAGTTGAACGGTCCATCATCGCGCAGCAGCAGGATGCGGCCGGCCTCTGCCTCGGCGGCCAGCAGCGCCAGCGCCTCGGTATCTCGGCTGCCGTTGTCGACAACGATGATCTCCACCCGGCCGGGATAGGCCAGCCTGGCCAGGCTGGAAAGGCAGGCGCGCATCAGATCAGCCCGGTCGCGGGTCGGGACAATGATCGACACCGCCGGCCAGGCCGCCGGAGCAGGCGGCAGCACCCGCAGGAAGGGCAGGCCATCCTCGCGCGGCACGATCTGCCAGCCGGGCCAATGTACCGCAACCAGCGCCGGCCAATGCGGCAGAGGTGCCAGCGCCGCCGCCCGGTGGGTGAGGATCAGCGGCACATGGGCGGGCACGTGGCCTTCACCCAGCATGGCCAGTTGCAGCCGGGCCAGGCCGGCGGCCGTGGCCGGTAGATCAGGCAAGGCTGCAAGCGCCGCGCGGGCGGTTTCGACATGGATGGCGCTGGCTCCGCCCAGACAATCGCGGGCGATGTGCAGCAGCGGGTCCCACTGCGGCTTCAGCCAAGGCTGGGCGCGGCCAGTTGGCGTCTCCACATCCTCATCCCATTGGATAATGCGGGCATCGGGCCAGCGTATCAGCGCCGCCCCCAGCGCGCGGGGCAGGGAAGCGCCTATGCGGTCGCCCGGCCACAGTGGAACGAGCCAATGCGAACCGTCTGCGGCAGCTCGGGTCAGCAGGTCCCGTAATGTCATGCCTTCGCCAGGCAACGTGATGATGGCCAGGCCAGGCAAGGCTTGCGCCCCGGCGATCCACGCCGCCTCTCGCAGCGGCGCCGAGTGGGCGATCCAACGTCGGTAATGCGCGGGGTGGCGGGCCGCCAGACGGCACAGCGCATTCCAGGCCCGCACCCGCTTGCCGCGGACCAGATTGCCCAGCGCCGTCAGCGTAGCCAACGGCGACACCTGCACCGCCAGCACAAGCGCGGCGCGAAGGGCGCGGCCCGATGGCCAGGGCAGGCGGCGGCGGGCCATCAGCGCCCCAGCAGGCGGCGCACGCGGCCGGTGACCCTACGGACGGCGACAACAGCGCTGGCAGCAGGATCAAGCGAGGGCGCGCCCGATGTGAGGCGCTGCACCAGCACTTCGGGCGGGCAGGGCAGGCCGGTTTCGGGATCGAGATAGCGCGGGTAGAGCAGATAGGCGGCGGCGACCAGTTCATCCAGGCTGCGCCGTGCGGTGCGCCGGGCGGGCACCTGGCCACGATCGGTGGTGAGGCCCCAGCCAGCTTAGAAGGGCACGCCGTGGACGGTGACCGGCTTGCCGCGCAGCAGCGCCTCGAACCCGGCCAGCGAGCTGTTGACATGCAGTTC
>JAIXPM010000332.1 GCA_027486275.1 Sphingomonadales bacterium
CAGCGCTGCCGAAAAGGGCAGCAACTCACTCATTCTGCGACGAAATCCCCTGAGCGCCCGCCAGATTTCCTCAACAGGCGGATGCCGTCGATGCGCATCGTGCGGTCGAGCGCCTTGGCCATGTCATAAACGGTGAGCAGGGCAGCAGAGACAGCAGTGAGCGCCTCCATTTCCACGCCGGTACCATGGGTGGTGGCCACGATAGCGGTGGCGCGGATGCCCGTGGCCTCGATGGCCAGATCAAGGCTGACGGCATCGATGGGCAGCGGGTGGCAGAGCGGGATCAGATCGGCGGTACGCTTGGCCGCCATAATGCCGGCAATGCGGGCGGTGGCGAGCACGTCTCCTTTCTTTACTGCTTGATCTGCAATGGCTTGCAGCGCGTCCTTTGCAACGTGGATGAAGCCTTCCGCCGCTGCCTCACGCCGGGTCGCGGGCTTGGCGCTGATGTCCACCATCCGCGCTGCGCCGCTGTCATCAAGGTGGGTCAGTTTGCTCACGCAGCGAGGCCCAGCAACGCGCGGGTGGCGGCGGCCACGTCGGCCTGCCGCATCAGGCTCTCGCCGACCAGGAAGGTGCGGATGCCTACGCCGGCAAGCGCCGCCAGATCAGCGTTGGAGGACAGGCCGGATTCAGCCACCAGCGTCTTGCCGGGCGTGTTGGCCAATTCAAAGCTGGTCTGAAGGCTGACTTCCAACGTTTTGAGATTGCGGTTATTGATGCCAAGCAGTGGCGTCTTCAGCAACAGCGCGCGGTCACGCTCTTCAGCATCGTGCACTTCGATCAGCACATCCATGCCCCAGGCCATCGCCACCGCTTCCAGTTCGGCGGCCTGAGCGTCAGACAGCGCCGCCATGATCAGCAAAATGGCATCTGCGCCCAGCGTACGGGCTTCGACCACCTGATAAGGATCAACGATGAAATCCTTGCGGATGACGGGCAGGGCGCAGGCGGCCCGAGCGGCCACCAGATAGTCGTCGCTGCCCAGAAACCAGCGTTCTTCGGTCAGCACCGACAGGCAGGCGGCACCGCCGGCTTCATAGGCGCGGGCAAGGCTGGCCGGATCGAAGTCTGCGCGGATCAAGCCCTTGGACGGGCTGGCCTTCTTGCACTCGGCGATCAGGGCGTAACGGCCGTCCGCATGGGCGGCATGGAGCGCCTTGATGAAACCACGCGGGGCATCGGCGGCACGGGCAGCCGCCTCGACATCAGCCAGCGCCACCTGCGCTTTGCGGGCGGCGTAAAGGTCGCGCTTGTGGGCGACGATGGTCGAGAGCGTGTCGGTCATCGAAAAGCGATCCAGCGGGCGAGGATGTCAGCGGCAGCGCCACTGTCAATGGCGGCAGCGGCCTGCGATACCGCTTCCGGCAACGTGAGGCCAGGTCGCACCACGGTAAGGGCGGCGGCGGCGTTGAGCAGCACCATGTCGCGATAGGCGTCGGCCTGGCCGGCAAGCAGGGCTTTCAGCCGCTCGGCGTTATAGTCGGGGCTGCCGCCTTTCAGCGCCTCGTTCGGGTGGCGGGGCAGGCCGGCGTCCTCGGGGACGATGCAACGCGCGGTCAGCGCACCGCCAGCCAGAGCCACTGCGCTCGTCTCACCCGAAATCGCCACTTCATCAAAGCCTTGGCCGTGCACCACCAGAGCGGCACGGCTGCCCAGATGCTGCAGCGCTTCGGCCATCAGCGGCACCGGGCCGGGCGCAAACACGCCCAGCAATTGTTGATCGACGCCCGCCGGATTGCACAACGGCCCCAGCAGGTTGAAGATCGTGCGCCGGCCCAGCGCTTTGCGCACCGGGGCAACGCGCGCCATCGCCGGGTGGTGCCGGGCGGCGTGGAGGAAGGTGATGCCCACTTGTGTGAGGCACGGCCCCAGCCGATCCATCGGCAGTTCCGGCACGCCCAACACCATCAGCACATCCGCTGCACCAGATGTGGAGGAGGCGGCGCGGTTGCCATGCTTGGCCAGCTTCACCCCGCAGGCGGCGACCACCAGCGACACGGCGGTCGAGATGTTAAGACTGTGCATGCCATCGCCGCCGGTGCCGCACACGTCCAATGCGCCCGCGGCGCGGAACGGCTGAATGGCGCGGGCACGCAGCGCGCGGGCGGCGGCGACCACTTCGCCCACCGTTTCGCCGCGATCCGCCAAGGTGGTGAGGAACAGGCCGAGCGCCTCATCAGCCACCTTGCCGTCGAAGATTGCAGCAAAGGCTTCGGCCGCCGCGCCTTCGTCAAGGGGGCGGTTGGGATCAGGCAGCAGGCTCATGCTGCGACCGATAGATCGGGCTTCAACCCGGCCAATGTCATGAAATTGGCCAGCAGACGGTGGCCGTGCTGGGTGGCGATGCTTTCGGGGTGGAACTGTACGCCGTGCAGCGGCAGTTCGCGGTGGTGCATGCCCATGATCAGGCCATCGGGGCTTTGGGCGTTGACCACAAGATCGGCCGGCAGGCCGGCTTCGCGCACCACCAGGCTGTGATAGCGCGTCGCCTCGAACGGGGAGGGGATGCCGGCAAACACGCCGGAGCCATCGTGGGTGATCGGGCTCACCTTGCCGTGCATCACCTGCGGCGCGCGTTCGACAATGCCGCCAAAAGCCTGGCCCAACGCCTGATGACCAAGGCACACGCCAAATAGCGGGGTTTTCGTTTCGGCCGCGGCTTCGATCAGGGCCAGGCAGATGCCGGCTTCGTTGGGTGTGCACGGGCCGGGCGAAAGCAGGATCGCCTCTGGGCGCATCCCCATTGCATCCTGCGTGCTCAGCGAATCATTGCGCACCACGATGGTTTCCGCCCCCAGCTCGGCCAGATAATGGACGAGGTTGAAGGTGAAGCTGTCGTAATTGTCGATGACAAGAATGGTCATGCACCGGCCTTAGCGATTTGGGGCAGCCCCGTCATCTGCCAACCATCACCCCGTGACCTTGACGCCCTTCCAGAACGCCAGCCGGCCCTTGATGCGCGCCGCTTCGGGCTTGGGATCGGCATAATACCAGATGGCATCCCGGTTTTCGGCGCCATCCACCACCAGTGTGTAATAATTCGCCAGGCCCTTCCAGCCGCAAACGCTGGTCGTGGTGCTGGGCTTCAACAGCGCCGGATCAACGGCGTCGGCGGGGAAATAATGATTGCCCTCCACGATCACCGTGTCGTCGCTGTTGGCGATGATCTGGCCGTTCCATGTCGCGGTTGCCATGCTTGTTCTCCTATTGCCCGAAACCGGCCTGGGCGGCGGTGGCGATGGCTTCGCGGGCGGCGGCGATCAGTGCGCCGGCCTTGGCTTCGCATTCGCGCTGTTCATACTCGGCGACGCTGTCGGCGACAATGCCGGCGCCGGCCTGCACGTGCATCACGCCATCCTTCACCACGGCGGTGCGCAACACGATGCAGCTGTCCATGTCGCCATTCGGGCTGAAATAGCCGACACCGCC
>JAIXPM010000118.1 GCA_027486275.1 Sphingomonadales bacterium
AAATGCGCCAAGCCGTTGCCGGAGCATGACACCGTGCTTGACCGTCTGGCCGCCGAGAAGGGCGATGTTGATGGCAATGTGCGGGTGCTGTGCCGGCCGTGCGACCTGACCATCCAGCGCGAGCGCGGCTACGCCTGACCGGCTCTATCCCCAGCCGGGAAAGGGCAGGATCGGCGCGAGCCGCGCCAGCGTTTCGGCGTCGTTCCTGGCCCGCGCCCGGAAGGCATGTTCAACGATGCAGGCCTGTTGTTCGATGCCGTAGCGGTGGAACGGCTTGCCCGGCGTGATCGCATAGCCATAGCGCGCAAAGGGCGGCCGGCGCAGCGCCAGGTGCCCGCCGGTCTGAACCTGCCAGACATGCACCAGTTCGTGGATGAGATGCGCCTGGGCCGAAACCGGCTCGGCTGCATAATCGGCTGCCCAGTTGAAACCATTGGGATGGCACCAGACATGGCCATCGGGCGCCATGGTCACCCACCACGGGTGCAGCGCCCAGAACTTGGCGCGCCGCACAGTGACCGCAGCCACATCCAGCGCCGGCCCGAACACGCTGGCGGCCAGTTCAATCTCGGCGCTGGTCAGCGCGCGGATGGTCGCAGGGTGGGGATTCGACATCACCTGTGCAGTTAATCGCATCGCCGCCGTCTTGCAGCCCCGGAATCGCTTCCTATATCGCCGTTACGACATTCATCGGCCGGGGCACCGGCCAACAGCATCAACCGGGGACTTACCCAAGCCGCGCTGCCTTCATGGGGCGCATGGGGTTCGGGCCCACAGAACAGGAAGTGACAGACCATGGCGAAGGTTATCGGGATCGATTTGGGCACCACCAACAGCTGCGTGGCCGTGATGGAAGGCTCTGCGCCGAAGGTGATCGAAAATGCCGAAGGCGCGCGCACCACGCCGTCGCAGGTCGCGTTCACCAAGGATGGCGAGCGCCTTGTGGGCCAGCCGGCCAAGCGCCAGGCCGTCACCAACCCGTCCAACACCGTCTTTGCCGTGAAGCGTCTGATCGGCCGCCGCTTTGACGATCCGCTGACCACCAAGGATTCCGGCCTGGTGCCCTACACCATCGCGCGCGGCACCAATGGCGATGCCTGGGTGAATGCCGGTGGCCAGGATTACAGCCCTTCGCAGATTTCCGCCTTCATCCTGCAGAAGATGAAGGAAACCGCCGAGGCCTATCTGGGCGAAACCGTGACCCAGGCCGTGATCACCGTGCCGGCCTATTTCAACGACGCCCAGCGCCAGGCCACCAAGGACGCCGGCAAGATCGCCGGCCTTGAAGTGCTGCGCATCATCAACGAGCCGACCGCCGCTGCGCTGGCCTATGGCCTCGACAAGAAGAACGACGCCAAGACCATCGCCGTTTACGATCTTGGCGGCGGCACCTTCGATATCTCCATCCTCGAACTGGGCGATGGCGTGTTCGAAGTGAAGTCGACCTCCGGTGACACCTTCCTGGGCGGCGAAGACTTTGACGCCAAGCTGGTGGAATTCCTCTCGGCCGATTTCAAGAAGGCCGAAGGCATCGACCTGACCAAGGACAAGCTGGCTCTGCAGCGCCTGAAGGAAGCCGCGGAAAAGGCCAAGATCGAGCTGTCGTCCTCGGCCGCGACCGAAGTGAACCTGCCCTTCATTACCGCCGATCAGAACGGGCCGAAGCACCTCGTCAAGAACCTCACCCGCACCGATCTGGAAAAGCTGGTGCTCGACCTGATCGAGCGCACCCGCAAGCCTTGCCTCGATGCCATCAAGGAAGCCGGCGTGAAGGCCAGCGATCTGGATGAAGTGATCCTGGTCGGCGGCATGACCCGCATGCCGCGCGTGCGCCAGTTCGTGAAGGAATTGTTCGGCAAGGAGCCCAACACCAGCGTGAACCCGGATGAAGTGGTGGCCATGGGCGCCGCCATCCAGGCCGGCGTGCTGCAGGGCGACGTGAAGGACGTGCTGCTGCTCGACGTGACCCCGCTTTCGCTGGGCATCGAAACGCTGGGCGGCGTGTTCACCCGCATGATCGATCGCAACACCACGATCCCGACCAAGAAGAGCCAGGTTTATTCGACCGCCGACGACAACCAGTCGGCCGTGACCATCCGGGTGTTCCAGGGTGAGCGCGAGATGGCGGCGGACAACAAGATCCTGGGCCAGTTCGATCTGGTCGGCATTCCGCCGGCCCCGCGCGGTGTACCGCAGATCGAAGTGACCTTCGACATCGATGCCAACGGCCTTGTTTCGGTCAACGCCAAGGACAAGGGCACCGGCAAGGAACAGCAGATCCGCATCCAGCCGTCGGGCGGTCTTTCCAAGGACGATATCGACAAGATGGTGCGCGATGCCGAGGCCTTTGCCGAGGAAGACAAGAAGCGCCGCGCCGCCGCCGAAGCCCGCAACCAGGCCGACAGCCTTGTACACTCGACGGAACGCCAGCTGGTCGAGCACGGCGACAAGGTTGGCCCGGATGTGAAGGCCAGCATCGAAGCCGCCGTCGCTGATGTGAAGGCGGTGCTGGATTCGGGCGATGCCGATGCCATCAACGCCAAGGTGCAGGCACTGGGCCAGGTCGCCATGAAGCTGGGCGAGGCCGTGTATCAGGCGGAGCAGGAGAAGGCCAACTCTGGGGCCGACGCCGCCGGCAGCGAAGCCAAGCCGTCCAGCGACGACGTGGTGGACGCTGAGTTCACCGACGTTGATGGCGGCGGGGACGAAAACAAGAAGTAAGTCAGTCGCCGGAGAGCGCCCGCAGCGATGCGGGCGCACTTCTGCGTTTGTTGTGGGGCGACTGAAGCATGGCCACCGAAATCGACTTTTATGAACTGCTTGAGGTGGAACGCGGCGCCGACGAGGCGGTGCTGAAATCCGCCTATCGCCGGCTGGCGATGAAATGGCATCCGGACAAGAACCCCGGCGATGCCACCGCCGAGCAGAAGTTCAAATCGATCAGCGAAGCCTATGACGTGCTGAAGGATCCGCAGAAGCGGGCCGCGTACGATCGCTTTGGCCATGCTGCTTTCCGGCAAGGTGGGGGCGGCGGTGGCGGCGCTCAGGATTTCGGCGGTTTTGCCGATATCTTCGAAAGCGTGTTCGGCGAATTCATGGGCGGCGGCGGTGGCCGTGGCCGGCGTGGTGGGCCGGCGCGCGGCAGCGATCTGCGCTACGATCTCGAAATGTCGCTGGAGGAGGCCTATAATGGCCGCCAGGCGACACTGACCATCGATGTCGCTGCCGCCTGCAAGCCCTGCGGCGGCAATGGCGCCAAGCCCGGAACTTCGGCCCGCGCCTGCACCACCTGTGGCGGCAATGGCCGCGTTGGTATGCGCCAGGGCCTGTTCATGGTGGAACGCACCTGCCCAGCCTGCCACGGCCAGGGCCAGGTGATCGCCGATCCGTGCGAAAGCTGCGGCGGCGCCGGCCGGGTGGAACAGCAGAAGACCATTAACGTCAACGTGCCCAAGGGTGTGGACGATGGCACCCGCATCCGGGTGGCTGGCGAAGGCGAGGCCGGCACGCGCGGTGGCCCGGCGGGCGATCTCTATATCTTTGTCCACCTGAAATCACACGACGTGTTCAAGCGCGACGGCACCACGCTTTATGCTATCGCGCCGCTGTCGATCACGTTGGCGGCGTTGGGCGGCGAGATTGATGTGCCCAGCCTCGACAAGCAGCAGACGACGATCAAGATCCCCGCCGGCACCCAGACCGCCAAGCAGTTCCGCGTGCGCGGCAAGGGCATGCCCAGTCTGAACGGCGGCGGCGCCGGCGATCTGGTCATCCAGGTCGAAGTGGAAACTCCGGTCAAGCTCACCGCGCGGCAACGCGAACTGCTGGAAGAGTTCCGCGCCATTGAAGGCACTGAAGGCGGCCGCAACACGCCGAAGAGCCAGGGCTTCTTCGACAAGCTCAAGGGCGTGTGGAGCGAGTTGACCGAATAGGGCTGGCCGTCACGCCGCTGGCTGCGCTAAGCCGCCAGCATGAGCCATCGACTTTCTGACCGCCGCTATCTCGTCACCGGGGCCGCCCGCGGCATCGGCCTCGCCATCGCCACGCGGCTGGTCGCCGAAGGCGCGCGGGTGATGCTGGCCGATGTGCTGGCAGAAGGCGCGGAGCGGGCTGCCGAGCTGGGCAAGGCGGCCGCCTTCATCCATTGCGACGTGACCAGCCGCGATCAGATCGCTGCCGCCATCACCGCCACCGTGGAGCGCTGGGGCGGTCTTGATGGCCTGATCAACAATGCCGGCATCGCGGTTAAGGGCGACATCCTCACCGAAACGCCCGAGCAGTTCGACCGCGTCATCGCCACCAATCTCACGGCCGCCTTCCACGCCACGCAACTGGCTGCGCCGCACCTGATCGCGGCCGGCGGCGGCGTGGTGGTCAACATGTCGAGCGTCAATGCCGTCCTCACCATCCCGGCGCTGCTGGCCTACAACGTCGCCAAGGGCGGGCTGAACCAGTTGACGAAGAATACCGCCATCGCGCTGGCGCCGCACAATATTCGCGTGGTCGGCATCGGGCCGGGCACCATCCTCACCGATCTGGCCAAGCAGGCCGTGATGGCCAGTGAGGAGGCGCGCCGCCAGATCATGTCGCGCACGCCGATGGGCCGCGCCGGCGAACCCGAAGAAATCGCCGCCATCGCCGCCTTCCTGTTGAGCGACGACGCCAGTTACATTACCGGCGAGACCATCTATGCGGACGGCGGCCGGCTCGGCCTCAACTACACCGTGCCCGTTTCTGGAGAATGATGCGTGATTGATGCCGAATGGTGGGAATATGACGACGCCGACGAGATGGCCGAGGCTGTTGCCGGCGACATCGCCTATATCATCGGCCAGGCGCTGGAAGCGCGCGGCCGGGCGCTCGTCGCTTTCCCCGGCGGCGCCACCCCGCTGCCGGCGCTGAAGCTGCTGGCCGACATGAAGATCGAGTGGGCCGATGTGACCATCCTGCCCACAGACGATCGTCTGGTGCCGGTAACCGATCCGCTGTCCAATGCGGGCGCGTTGGCACGGCTGTTCCTGCCCAAGAAAGCCCGCGTCGTGCCGTTGACGGCGGGTGAGAAAGACCCGGTCGCTGCCGGCCGCGCGGCCGATGAACGCATCGCCGATCTCGACTGGCCGTTGGACGTGGCCTGGCTGGGCGTGGGTGAAGACGGCCACACCGCCTCCATCTTCCCCGGCCCGGATTTCGATGCCGCCATCGCCGGCCCCAAGGCGCGCCGTGCGCTGGGCGTGCGCCCCGATCCGCTGCCCGCCAATGCCCCGGTGAATCGTGTGACTCTTACGGCCCCCACATTGGTGACGGCCCGCACCGTCACTTTGGTGCTGCAGGGCAAGGCCAAGCGCAAGGTCGTGGAACAGGCGCTGAAGCAAGGTGCGAGCAGCACGCTCCCGATCGGCCGTCTGCTGGCCGAACTGGACATGGACATCGACATCCACTGGTGCCCCTAACGGCGCTCAGCGCACCGTCACCCGCACCCGGTCATAGGTTGTCTGCCCGTCGGTCAGGCTGATTTCGTGCCGGCCCGGCACCGGTGCCCAGCGCGCCGGCAGGCCGGGCAGGCGGCGGCCGTCCACGGCGATGAACAGTCCGGGCCGCTGGCCAATGCTGCGGATCACCAGCAGTTGCCGTGCCGGCGGGATATCGGGATCGATCGCGATCAGGCTGCCATCGCTGGGCGCGACCAGGCGCGGCGCCTGTTCGGCGGGCGTGGCCAGCGCAAACACCGGTTGCCAGGTGCCAGGCAGGAACAGCTCCTCACGCGGCGGCTCGACGGCGGGTTGGAAGCTGACGCGGCGGCGTTCGACCCCAGCCGGCAGCGCCCATCCAGCCGGCGGTGCGCCATCGTGCAGCCCCAGCATGATCGCCGCCCATGCAGGCGCGGCGCCGCTGGTGCCGGAAACGCCGATCATCGCATCGCCTTCGAAATTGCCGACCCACACCGCCACGGTGAAGCGCCGCGAAAAACCGATGCACCAATTGTCCCGCATGGCCTTTGACGTGCCGGTTTTCACCGCCGCTGGGAACGGCAGGGACAAGCCGGATTCCTCGCCGAAACTGGCGCTGCGGGCGGCATTGTCGGCCAGAAGTTCGCGCACGATGGCGGCGGCCTGAGGGTCGATCACCTGCGCGGTTTCCGGCCGCGTTACTGGATCGAGGCTAAGCGGCCCACCGCGCCCGCCGACCGCCAGCGCGCGGAAAGCGGCGGCCTGTTCCAGCAATGTCACCTCCGCAGATCCCAGCGCCAGGGAAAAGCCGTAATAATCCCCCGGCCGATCAATGCCGCGATAGCCCACATCCTGCAGGCGCTGTCGGAACGGCTCGACCCCGGTGAGCAGCAGCGCGCGCACCGCCGGCACGTTCAGGCTGTTGCCGAGCGCCGTGCGCACCGACACGGCGCCGCGAAAACCGCGATCATAATTTTGCGGGATATAGAGCCCGGTGGCGGTTTCGAGATCGACCGGCGAATCGTCCAACAGCGACGCAGCCGTGAGCAACCGCCGCTCCAGCGCCAACGCATAGAGCTGCGGCTTCAGCGTCGATCCAGCCTGGCGCGGGGCGGTGACGCCGTCCACGGCCGCCGCCCGGCTGGCCGCGCCGGCGCTGCCCACCCAGGCCAGGATGCGGCCGGTTTCGTTGTCCACCACCACGGCGGCGGCATCGCGCACGTTGCGCTGGCCCAGCGCCGCCAGTTGCCGATCAAGCACGGCGCGGACAAGCCGCTGCACGTCGGCATCGATGCTGCTGCGCACCACGCCGCGCGTGCCCGGCGGCAACAGGCGGTCGGCCAGATGGGGAGCGAGTTCGTTACTGTCCAATCGCTGGCGCGGCCCCAACAGGCGCGCGGCGGCCAGCGCGATGCTGGTGCAATCGAGATCGGGCGCAGCCCGGCAGGCGCGACGCAGCACGGCTTCGGCCGGCGCGGACGGGCGGCGGGCGAGCGCGACCAGCACGGCACTCTCGGCGGGTTCCAGCGTCGCCGCCGGCCGGCCTGCCAGCAACCGCGCGGCGGCATCCAGGCCCACCACGTCACCGCGCAGCGGCAGCAGGTTGAGCCAGGCTTCAAGGATCTGCCGCTTGCTCCAACGCGCCTCCAGCGCGCGAGCGGCGCGCATCTGGGCGAATTTTTCCAGCGCGCCCCGTTGCCCGGCGCGGCCGAGGTTGGGATCAATCAGCGCCGCGACCTGCATGGAAATGGTCGATGCACCGCCCCCCCCGCGTCCGGCCAACCGGTCGCGCGTCGCCCCGGCCACGGCACGCCAATCGACGCCATCATGTTGCCAGAAGCGCCGATCTTCGGCTGCCACCAGTCGGCGGACAAGATCGGGGCTGATTGCGCGGAGCTTCAGCCAGTCGAGCCGGCGCGTGTCGGGATCGGTGCGGCGACGGGCGAGTTCGCGGCCCTGCCGGTCGAGCAGCACGGCTTCGCTGCCCGGCTGCGCCACCAGCGACGCGAACGCAGGCACCGCCGCCGGCTGCGTGCGCCACAGTAGCAGGCCGAGCAACGCCAGCAGCACGAGGGGCAAGGCGCGCGCGCGCCGCAAGTCTGGCCTCATTTCTGCTCGGCAACCACCAGGGCGTTGCCCGGCAACAGGGCGTTGATATCGGGCGCATACATCGCCTCGGCCCGGGTGGGGGGCAGAGTGAAGCGGCCGCTGCTGCCGAGCCGGATGCGATATTCCACCGTTATCGGCGCGGCGCCCAGTTGCTGCCAATAGGCGCGATAATGGCCGGTGCGCCGCTCCACCCAGTTGGGCGACTGGCCGGCGCTGGCTTCGCCTTCTGCCAACAGTTCGGAGCGGCCACCCAGCCCGCCGCCCAATATCGTGGCACCGGCCGGTACCGGATCGGTGAGCGCCACCCACGCCGTTTGCGCGCGGGCTTGGATAGTGAGGCGCACCGCCAGCACGTCGCCCCGGCTCCAGCGGCCGGGCACGGACTGGCGGATGGGGACGATCTGGCGTCGCAGCGACAGGCCATTGGTCACGGGCTTGGTCGCGGGAATGGCGGCGCTGAGCGACACCATCGCCCACGGCTGGCCGCTGCCGGCGTGGCTGATGGAGAGCGCCGCGGTGGCGGCGGACAGGCGCAACGGCGCTGGGGCGGGCCAGTCTGAGATCTGCCGCGCCGCGCCCAGCGCCACGGTGGTACGGCCGCTCACTTGTTCCTTCTCGAACTTGGCCCCAAAGCCAGCCAGCCCCA
>JAIXPM010000360.1 GCA_027486275.1 Sphingomonadales bacterium
AGTTTCTTGACCAAGCTGTGAAATCCACGCGCCGGTCGCAGAGCCATCTGGTCTGCGCTCCACCGACTATTTTGCTGCACCCCCACTGGCGCGCGGCTGCCATGCTGGCTATGCGCAGCGAAATTGCAGGAGGCATCGCCATGGCAGACCGTTTTCTCACCACTCACGTTGGCAGCCTGCCGCGTGCCGCCGATCTGCTTGATCAGATCATCGCGCGCGAAGAGGGCCAGGCGGTTGATGAGGCCGCCCTTGCCAGCCGCATCGAACAGGCCGTCGCCTATGTGGTGGGCAAGCAGGCCGCCGCCGGCATCGACATCATTAACGATGGCGAACAGTCCAAGCCCAGTTATGCCACCTATATCAAGGATCGCCTGACCGGCTTCGGCGGCAGCGGGACCTCGTACGTGTTCCAGGACATCGAGGATTTCCCCGGTGTGAAGCAGCGCATCTTCGGCGATGAAGGCCGCAAGCACCGCAAGACGCCCGCCTGCAACGCCCCCATCACCGTGAAGGACATGGAGGCGGTGAAGCATGATGCCGCCAATCTCAATAAGGCAATTGCGGCCCATCCCGGCCACCAGGCCTTCATGTCGGCGGCCTCTCCGGGCGTTACCGCGCTGTTTTTCCGTAATGATTTCTATGCCACCGACGAAGACTATGTGATGGCGTTGGCCGAAGGACTGCGCCATGAATATGAGGCCATTGTCGGCGCCGGTATCATGCTGCAGGTTGATTGCCCCGATTTGGCCATGGGCCGCCACACCCAGTTCCGCGAGCTCGATCTGGGCGGTTTCCGCGACCACATGGAACTGAACATCGCGGCGCTGAACCACGCCACCCGCAACATCGCGCCAGAACAGATGCGCATGCACCTGTGCTGGGGCAACTACCCCGGCCCGCACCATTGTGACGTGCCGCTGCAGGACATCATCGATCTGATCTGGAAGGCGCGCCCGCACGCCATCCAGTTTGAAGCGGCCAACCCCCGCCACGCCCATGAGTTCGCCGTGTTTGAGGCGGTGAAACTGCCCGAGGGCAAGAAGCTGATACCCGGCGTGGTCGAGTGCCAGAGCCCCTATATCGAACACCCCGAACTCATCGCCCAGCGCATCGCGCGCTATGCCCACTTGGTCGGGCGGGACAATGTACAGGCCGGCATCGATTGCGGCTTTTCCATCCACGCCGGATCGGGCGGAGTCGATCCGGACGTGGTGTGGGCCAAGATGAAGGCGATGAGCGAAGGCGCTGAAATCGCTACGAAGATGTTCTGGGGCTGATGAGAGAAAGGGGCCTCCGGCGGGCAGGGCCTGAGGCCCTGCACCCGCTTTCGATTTCAGCTTCCCATTTCCGCCCGCACGATTGCGGCGCCGGCGACCATGGCCTGCATCTTCCCGAACGCGGTTTCGCGCGGGAGATATTTCATGCCGCAATCAGGGGCGACGATCACCTTTGTCGGGTCCACGTGCGGCAGCGCGCGGCGGATGCGGGCGGCGACGGTTTCGGCGGTTTCCACTTCGGGATCAGACAGATCGATCACGCCCAGGATGATGGTCTTGCCAGCCAGATTGGTGAGAATGCTGGTATCGAGATTTGATTGTGCCGTTTCCAGGCTGATGCCGTTCACGGTTGACCCGGCCAGTTCGGGCAGGAAGTTATAGCCTGCCGGCCGCTCGTGGATGATGGCGGCATAGCCGAAACAGATGTGCAGCGCCGTCTCGCCTTTGATGCCGTCCAGCGCGGCATTCACCGCCTCCAGGCCATATTCGCGGGCCTTGTCGGGCCGAGCCTGCATATAGGGCTCGTCGATCTGCACGACGTCGGCCCCGGCGGCGAAAAGATCGCGAATTTCGGCATTTACGGCGGCGGCATAGTCCAGCGCCATCTCGCGTTCGCTGGCGTAAAAGTCGTTCTGGGCCTGCTGCGCCATGGTGAACGGGCCCGGCACGGTGATTTTGATGCGGCGATCGGTGTTGGCACGCAGGAACTGTACGTCGCGCACTTCCACGGCATGGCGGCGGCGGATCCGACCGGTCACGCGCGGCACCGGGTTGGGATGGCCCGACCGATCGAGGGCGGAGCCTGGATTATCCAGATCAACCCCATCCAGCGCAGTGGCAAAACGATTGGAATAGCTCTCCCTGCGCATCTCGCCATCGGTGATGATGTCCAGCCCGGCGCGCTCCTGGTCGCGGATAGCGATGATCGTCGCATCATCCTGGGCCTGGGCCAGATACGCCGGCGCCACCCGCCACAATTCCAACGCCCGCACCCGCGGCGGGAAACGGCCAGCCAACTTGGCCCGGTCGATCAGCCAATCTGGCTGCGGATAGCTGCCCACCAATGACGTCGGAAACAGCATGCAGAAATCTCCCCCGTTTAAGCGTGATTGGGTCCATCATAGTCGATTGCGGCAGCACCTGCACCTGACATGATGAAGCCGATCGGGCGTTCGGTTTCTTCCTGCAGGTGCGCGATCAAACTGGCGGTGCGGGCAAGCAGGGAAATGCCCTTCAAGGCCGCCAGCGGGAAGCCGACATCAAGCATGACAGCGGGGATGGCGCCGTTAACGTTGATCGGCAGGCTGCGGCCGATGGCTTCGGGCAGGGCGGCCTGGATGGCATAAAGCGCTTTGATATGAGCGCCTTCGATGCCGTGATCGGCCGCGAGCTTGAGCAGCAGGTTGGCGCGCGGGTCGCCTTCGCTATGTTGCGGGTGACCGAAGCCGGGGATGGCCTTCTTTTCGGCGCGCAGGGCTTTGACTTCGCCAGCGGGGTCATTGGATTCAAGCACTTGCGCAAGGAAACGGCCGGCGACTTCGGCTGAACCCAGTACGACGCTGCCGCAGCCGAGCAGGCCAGCGGCGACGGCGCCGTGGAAGGCTTCCGGGGCGGCGGCATAGGTCATGCGGGTGGCGACGACGGAGGGCACCAGGCCATGTTCGGCGATGGCGCACAGCACGGCGTTGGCGAAGAACTTCTGCTTCTCGCTCGGCATCTGGCCGGTCACCAACAGCCAGAAATAGCTTGTGAAATCAGTGTTGCCGATGATCTCGCCCACCAGGTCGTGGCCACGCACGGTGATGCTGTGGGCATCTGACGTGCAGATGGCGGTGAAAGGGGTGTCCTGCTTGCCGATGCGCATGGGATGAGGTCCTTGAAACTTCGAAATACGAACTTGCCTTCGATATGCGAAAAGATTAAAGACGGCAAGCGTGGTTGGCTGTTGGACTCATCCTACAGCTCCCGAATTTTCTTTGATTTTGGTGCAGGGACACTGCGATGCAAACGGATGCGAAATCCCAGAACGGTACGCTGCCGCTGGCGGGGGTGACGGTGCTGGAAATGGGCACCTTCATCACCGGGCCATGCGCCGGCATGCTGTTGGCCGATCTGGGTGCCCGCGTCATCAAGATCGAGCAGCCGGGAAGTGGGGATCCGTTCCGGGCTTTCAAGGGCACGCTGTACAGCCCGCATTTCCAGACCTGGAACCGCAACAAGCAATCGGTCACGCTTGATACGCGTGGGGCTGATGATCTGGCGGCGTTCGATGCGCTGGTGGCCCAAGCGGACGTGTTCATCCAGAATTTCCGGCCCGGCGTCGCCAAGAAGCTGGGCGTGAATTGGGAACGCCTGCACGCCATCAATTCGCGCCTGGTGTACGCCAGCATCTCCGGCTTCGGCGCCACCGGCCCCGATGCCGATCGCCCGGCGTTCGACACTGTGGCCCAGGCTGCCAGCGGCTTCCTGCGCCTGCTGGTCAACCCCGTGCACCCGCGTGTCGTCGGCCCGGCCATTGGCGACATGATGACCGGCTTCTACACCGCGCAGGGCGTGCTCGCCGCGCTGCTGCAGCGGGCCACGACGGGGCAGGGGCGCCTGGTCGAAACCTCGATGTTCGAAGCCATGGCCCACTTCAACCTTGATGATTTCACCCATCTTTTTGCGGCCGATCAGGTGATGGATGCCTACAGCCGGCCCCATGTGTCGCAATCCTATGTGTTCCAGTGCAGCGATGGCCTGTGGCTGGCCCTGCACATGAGCAGCCCGCCCAAGTTCTGGGAGAATCTGGCCGAAGCCGTGGGCCAGCCCGACATGCTGAAACTGCCGGCCTTTGCCGATCGCAACGCCCGCATCGCCCATTATGAAGACGTGGTGGCGCACCTCGCCCCCGTGTTTGCCAGCCGACCGCGCGCCGAATGGCTGGCCACGCTGCGCCGCCTGGAAGTGCCGTCGGCTGCGGTCGCCACCAGCGTGGAAGTGCTGCAGGACGAGCAGGCCAAGCATCTGCAACTGGAAGTATCCGCCCCTGGCCCGATGGGTGAGTTCCGCACCATCCGCTCGCCGATCAGCTTTGATGGCCAGCGCAGCCTGTCCGTCACCGCCCCGCCGCTGCTGGGGCAGGATAATGAGGCCATTTTGGGCCGTCGCGCTGAAGCGGCCGAGTAGTTGACCCGCGCGGTGAAACCCGGCCTAACCAAGCCCATGACCGCCGAAAAGGATCCCGAGTATCTTTCGACCCTGGAACGGGGTCTGAAGGTGTTGCGCGCCTTTGATGCGACCCGGCCCGAAATGGCCTTGTCGGACGTCGCGGCCGCCACCGATCTTTCACCTGCCGTTGCAAGGCGCTGCCTCAACACCTTGGTCGCATTGGGTTATATAAGGCAGGATGGCCGCCGCTTCCTGCTCACACCCGAAGTGCTGACCTTCGGTTCGGCCTATCTTTCGTCGATGAACATCGAAACCATCGCGGTGCCGCCGCTGCAGGCGCTGGGCCAGGCCACTGGGGATTCGGTCAGCCTTGCCGTGCGTTCGGGCCGCGAGATCCTGTATGTCTGCCACATCCCGTCCAACCGGCGCATCCGTCTTGGTGCCGGGGTCGGCACGCGCTTTCCTTTGAACGCCACGTCGATGGGCAAGGTGATCCTCGCATTCCAGGGCAATGTGGCGATCGAGGCCTATCTGGCCGGTGGATCGCTGCCGCGCCTGACGGAGCGGACCATCACCGATCCCGACAGTTTCCGCGCCCGGCTGCAGTCCATCCGGGAACGCCGCTATGACAGCGCGCTTGATGAGCTGGATTACGGCATCGTCTCGGTAGCGGTGCCGCTGTTCGACGTGGCCGGCCAGGTGGTTGGCGCCATCAACTGCTCCACCAGCACCACCCGGATCAGCCAGGATGAGTTGGTGCGCACCCGGCTGCCGCTGCTGGCCGATGCAGCCGGCACGATTGCCAGCGAACTGCGGCGTTTTCCGCAATTGGCACGGTCCCTCTCTGGCAGTTGAAGCGCGAATGCAGCCGGCGGTGGCGGTCATGTGCCGGACGGTGGCCGGGTGGTGCCGGGTGGCTGCCGACCCGTGCCGGACAGGTGCCAAAATGCGGCCGGCCGGGACAGGCGCCCCTGGCTGAGCGTTGCAGCCGCGCCACAGCGGCCAACTGCCGCGCTGGGTTTCGCATATCGAACTTGACTTCGCATGGCGAAGGGGTAATCGCCGCACCAGTCATCAATGTGTCATTGGCCGTTCGGGCCAGCACGCAGGGCGTCAGCGGCGGTTAACAGCCGGGGTCGCCATTTCTGGGGAGGCAGTTTCCATGCAGATCAAGTTCGCCCGTAACGCCATGCGTCTGGCCAGTGTTTCCGTTCTCGCCCTGGCGGCGATGCCCGCCTTCGCTCAGGCGGCTGCTGCCCCGGCAGACAGTGGCGAGATCATCGTCACCGCCACCCGCCGCGCCGATACGGTGCAGAACACACCTGCCGCCATCACCGCCTTCAATGCTGCTGCCATCACCTCGGCCGGCATCGAGCGCCCGGGTGATTTCATCGGGCTGACCAGCAACGTCAACCTGGTCGAGACGCAGAACGCCGGCAACGCGTTCGTGATCATCCGCGGCATCACCCAGGCCCGCAACAGCGAGCCGAGCGTGGCCGTGATCGTGGACGGCATCCAGCAGGTGAACCCGGCCCAGTTCAACCAGGAACTGTTCGATATCGAGCAGATCGAAGTGCTGAAGGGCCCGCAGGGCGGCCTGTATGGCCGTAACGCTATCGGCGGCGCCATCATCATCAAGTCGAAGGCGCCCACCGACGAACTGTCGGGCAAGATCACCGGCGGTGTCGACAATGGCTTTGGCTATTATGTGCGTGGCAACGTTTCCGGCCCGATTGCCGAAAACCTGAAGTTCCGCCTGTCGGGCAGCTGGTATGATACCGATGGTTTCATCCAGAACACCTTCCTCAACGAGAAGGCTGATCCGATCAAGGATCTCAACCTGCGCGGCAACCTGCTGTGGACCCCGGCTGAAGGCCTGGATGTCGATCTGCGCGTCGCTTATTCCAACCTGCAGACGCAGGCGCTGTATTTCAACATCGTCAATGATGTGAACGATACGTCCTTGCCGGTGCGCGTCAACAACCGCGGCCAGAACGACCGCGAGATGTGGAATGCGGCGCTGAAGGTGCGTTACAGCGGCGATTGGGGCAGCGTGCAGAACGTGTTCAGCTACGACCGGCTGACCGAAGTGCTGACCGGCGATGCCTTCAACTTCCTGCCGATCCGCGAATCCCTGTTCTTCCAGTTCTTCGGCTTCGATCTCAACCAGAGCCAGTATCTGGAAGTCGATGCCTGGTCGAACGAGCTGCGCTATGAATCGCCGGCCGACAAGCCGGTGCAGTTCACCGCGGGTACCTACATGGTGGGCACCAAGCGCTTCATTTCCACCGGCAACATGATCGATACCGGTGCCGGCGTGTTCCCGGTGTTCCGCACCCCGAGCACCAATGCGCTGAACCCACAGTTCAGCTTCCTGTCGGACAGCCAGGACAATTTCGCCTGGGCCGTGTTTGCCAACACCAGCTGGAAGGTGAACGAGCAGCTGCGCGTGGACGCATCGCTGCGCTATGACCGCGACAACCGCGAGAACACCACGCTGACCCCCACCGCCTTCCTGCCCAACGTGCCCGGCTTCCCGCAGGGCCGCACCGGCGAAGTGCGTGAGCGCAGCTTCCAGAGCTGGCAGCCCAAGGTGACCATCACCTACAAGCCGGTGGACAATGTCACGCTTTATGGTGGCTGGAGCCGCGGTTTCCGTTCGGGTGGTTTCAACCAGACCGGTGTGGGCGGTGTTGCCGCCAGCAACGGCATCGTGGGCGTGAACGATGTGTTCAACGCCGAAGTGGCCGAAACCTTCGAAGCCGGCCTGAAGACGCAGACCAGCGACAAGCTGCTCACCTTCAACGCTGCTGCCTTCACCACGCGCACGGAAAACAGCTATTTCTTCGTGTTCCTGGCCGCCAACTCGACGCAGAACCTTGGCAACGTGCCGCTGGCGCAGATCAAGGGCTTTGAAGCCGATCTGACCCTGCGCCCGACCAAGGGTCTCGATATCAATTTCGGCCTTGGCTACACCGACAGCGAGATCAAGCGCTTTTCCGACGCCCGCCGTATCGGCAATGAACTGCCGCTGATCAGCCGTTACACGCTCAACGCCGGCATCAACTATGTCACGCCAATCAGCGATGATCTCGATCTCAACGCCCGCGTTGATTATCGCCGCACCGGCCGCACCTGGTGGGATGTCGAAAACTCCACCTCGCGCAATCCGGTGAACATCGTCGATGCCCGTCTGGGCGTGTCGAACAAGCGCTGGAGCGTGACAGCGTTCAGCCAGAATTTGTTCAACGAAATCTACAACGCCGAATTCTCGCCGGGTGGTTTCGTGTTCAAGGCCCGCCCGCGTCGTTATGGCATCGAAGCCAGCTTCAACTTCTGATCTGAAAGGCGCTCACATGGCTCGCGTTCTCGTTCTCTATTACTCCTCGTGGGGTCATGTCGAAACCATGGCCAATGCCGTGGCCGAGGGCGCAGCCAGTGTGGACGGCGTGGAAGCCGTGGTGAAGCGGGTGCCGGAACTGGTGGCCGCCGATACCGCCGCGGCCTTTTACTACAAGACCGAGCAGGGCGCTCCGATCGCCGATCCGAACGAGCTGGCCGATTATGATGCGATCATCATCGGCACGCCGACCCGGTTTGGCAACATGGCCGCCCAGATGCGCAACTTCCTCGATCAGACCGGCGGCCTGTGGGCCAAGGGTGCGCTGATCGGCAAGCTGGGCGGTGCGTTCGTTTCGACCGCCAGCCAGCACGGCGGCCAGGAAACCACGCTGACCAGCATCCACACCACGCTGCTGCATCACGGCATGATCATCGTGGGCTTGCCCTACAGCTTTGCCGGCAACACGATCATGACCGAAATCAGCGGCGGCACGCCGTATGGCGCCTCCACGCTGGCCGCCGGTGATGGCAGCCGCCAGCCGTCGGCCAACGAGCTGGATGGTGCGCGTTTCCAGGGCAAGCACACCGCCGAGATTGCCCAAAAACTCTTTGGCTGAGCTGTTTGGTTGAGTATCCTTTCGGGGAGGAGGAGAGCATCATGACCACCATTCGTCGTCCGAACCGCCTGCATCACACCGCCTATGTGACCAAGGATCTGGAAGCCACGCGCGCCTTTTACGAGGACGTGATCGGCCTGCCGATGATCGCCACCTGGACGGAAGCCGACGAACTGTTCGGCAAGATGCGCACCTATTGCCACGTGTTTTTCGAACTGGCCGATGGTTCGGCGCTGGCCTTCTTCCAGTTTGCCGATGCCGATGATCAGGCCGAATTCGGTCCGGAAATCCCGTCCAGCCCGTTCATCCACATCGCGCTGCATGTGGACAAGGCCACCCAGGACGAGATCGCTGCGCGCGTTGCCGCCGCCGGCATCACCGAGCCGCAGACCTATGTGCTGGAACATGGCTATTGCCGCTCGCTCTATGTGACCGATCCCAACGGCATGATCGTGGAATTCACCCATGATCTGGCCGAAGCGCTGGATCCGGCGCTGGACGCGACCCGCCGCGCCAATGCGCGTGCCGAACTGAAGCGCTGGCTGGCCGGCGATCACACCAACAACAACAATTTCCGTCGCGAAGCGGCGTGAGCGTCTTGGCGCTGTCCGCTCGGGTGGATGGCGCCTTCGCCGCCGGGAGGGTCCATCGCGTTGCGGTGCCCGGCGGCGAGATTGTGGCAGAGGTGGCAGGGCAGGGGCCTGCGATCCTCCTCTGGCATGGCTGGACGCTGGACCGGCGGCAGTGGCGCGGGCAGGCGCCGCTGGCCGACCGGTTCACGCTGGTGGCGGTGGATCGGCGCGGCTTTGGCGAATCCAGCGCGCCGGCTGATCTGGCCGAAGAGCCTGCCGATGTGGCGCTTTTGGCGGCAGCGCTGGGCCTATCCCGTTATCATCTCGTTGGGCTGAGCCAGGGTGGCAAGGTGGCCCTGGCGCATGCGGCGACGCAGCCGGCCGGGTTGGAGCGGCTTGTGGTGATTGGTGCGCCCATCGATGCCGAATTGGCCGTGCCGCATGAAACCGTGCCAGCCGCCGAGATGGCCGCGCTGGCCCGCGCCGGCAAGCTGGCCGAGATGCGCCAGTTGTGGCTGGCCCACCCGCTCACCGCTGGTCGCCCGGAAGTGCGCGCGGCGATGGCGGCGATGCTGTTGGGCTACGATGGCCGCGATCTTGTGACTCCGGGGCGGCCGTTGACGGTAACGCTGGACGATGTGAAGCGCATCACCGTGCGGGCAACCGCGCTGGCCGGGGAAGACGACACGCCGTGGCGGCGCGCGGTGGTCGCTGCGCTGGGGCAGGCCGGGCTGGCCACCGGCTTCATTCGCGGTGGTGGCCATCTGGCGCCACTGGATGCGGCGGCCGAAACCAACCAAGCCATCATCGCCGCACTGGCCTGATCCTGCCACAGTCGCAGGTTGACGCCGGCAACGCTTCGCGGTGCAGTGCATCATGGGCAAACTTTCCGGCATCCGCGTCATCGATCTCAGCATGTTCCTGCCCGGCCCGATGCTGACCGTGATGATGGC
>JAIXPM010000024.1 GCA_027486275.1 Sphingomonadales bacterium
AACATCGCCGCGGCGCTCAACCTGCCACTGGGCGGCGGTTTCGTCGCCCATGTCGACGGCAGCTTCTTCGAATCGGACAATTATCGCACCGGCGGCTTTGTTTTCAGTGAAAACCTGCGCGCCGAAGCCGCCGAAGAGGGCGGCGAAGTGGCCGAAGACGCGCAGAAGCGCGGCCGGTTGGAGAACACGGCCGCCCGCACCTGGGATGTGGCGGGCAGCATCGCCTGGATCGGCCAGTACGGCGCCAATTTCGGCGTCGCGGTGAGCCACCTCCAGAATCGCTACGGCATCCCCAACAGCCTCGAGATCGGCCATGACGAGCATGAAGGCGAAGGCCACGAGGGTGAAGCGCATGAGGGCGAGGAAGCCCACGCCCACGAGGACATCACCCTCAACATGCGCCAGACCCGCGTTGACGTGCGCGGCGCGCTGCCCTTGTCAGGCGCTTTCAAGGAAGTGCGCGTGCGCGGCGGCTGGGCGAATTACCGGCACGACGAAATCGAACCCGATGGCGCCGTCGGCACCAGCTTCTTCAACAAGAGCTGGGAAGCCCGGCTTGAGCTGGTGCAGGCTGAAAAGGATGGCTGGCAGGGCGCCAGCGGCGTGCAGTATTTCAGCCGCAATTTCCGCGCCGTGGGCGAGGAAGCCTATATCCCGGCCAACGAAACCCGGCAGTTCGGCCTGTTCACCCTGCAGGAATTCGATCTGGGCGCCGTGCGGCTTGAAGGCGGCGCGCGCTATGAACATGCCATTGTGAAATCGGCGCAGGTTGGCCGCGAACGCACGTTCAATTCGGTGTCGTTCTCGGTCGGCGGCTCCGTTGATCTGGGTAGCGGCTTCCGCCTGGCGTTGAGCGGGGCGCGCACCGAACGCGCGCCGTCGGCGGAAGAATTGTTCGCCAACGGCGCCCATGCTGCCACCCGTGCCGTTGAAATCGGCAATCCGGATTTCAGCACCGAACGCCAACTGGGTGCCGAAGCGGTGCTGCGCGGCCGCGGTGACGGCTGGCGGCTGGAACTGTCCGCCTTCGTCAACCGCTTCGACAATTATATCTTCCTCAATCCCAATGGCCTTGAGCAAGACGAACTGCCGGTGTTTGAATATGCCCAGTCCGATGCCAGCTTCTGGGGCGTGGAAGTGGAAGCCGGCGTGAAGGTGGCGCAGCTGGGCGCCACCCGGTTCGAAGTCACCGGCCTGCTCGATTACACGCGCGCCACCATCCTTTCGGGCGGCGGCGCCGTGCCGCGCATCCCGCCGCTGCGCATGATCGGTGGCGTTGAAGCCACGGGCGGCGTGGTCGGCGGCCGGCTGGAAATCGAGCATGTGACGGCGCAGGATCGCACGGCCAGCTTTGAAACCCGCACCGCCGTCTTCAGCCTCGTCAACGCCAGCCTGTCGTGGAAGCCGTTCGGTGCTGAAGCGCCGACCACGCTGATGGTGCAGGCCAACAATATCTTCGATGTCGAAGCCCGCCGTCATTCGAGTTTCCTGAAAGACGTGGCGCCGCTGTTCGGCCGCGATATCCGGGTGTCGCTGCGTGTTGCCTTCTAAAAGCCGAGAAAATCGCTCTGGTGGCTCTTGAAAGCCGCCGGAGCCACCCCAAATCAAGTGTACGGCGGCACCGTTTCCCCCTTTCGGTGACTGCCCCGTGGCCCCAATTTTTCCTTGGGCCTGCCACCTTCCGAACCTGGATGAAGGTTCTGATCTGGCCGCGCTGGTTGCCCCCACCAGCGCGGCCTTTTCGTGTCTACTCGGCGGCTTCGGCCCAGGGTGACGGGCCGGCCAGTTGCGGCCAATCGGCCACCAGCCGCTGTACCAGCGCGGTCATCACGCTGCGCACCTTGGTGGCGCCGGCGTGCAGCACCAGCTTGTGGCCATCCAGGTAAAGCGCCCGATCAATCTCGATCTGCACGGCGTGGATGCCGGTGCCGGGCTGGCCATGATGCCGCGTGGTATGGCCGCCGGCATAGGGTGCATTGCGCGTCACGCGCCAACCGGCGCTGCGGAAATGATCCTCGATCGCCTGCATGATGGCGGGATCGGCGCTGCGGCCGTGGCAATCGCCCAACACGATCTGCGGCGGCCGTGCCCCGGTGGACGATGGCATCGAATGGCAGTCGATCAGCAGCGCCGCGCCGTGTTGCGCGCGGGCGGCCGCAAGGATGCTACCGATCTGGTCGTGCCACGGCAGGTGCAGGCTGGTCAGCCGCGCCGCGGCTTCGGCCGCCGGCAGCGCGCGGGCATAGATGTCGAGCCCATGGCCGGCCAGGCGTGGGATCACGCCCAGCCCTGCCGCCACGCGGTCCGTGGCGGCCACCGGCACGGCCAGTGGCCCATCGAACATCGCCGGATCCAGTTCATCGGGCCGGCGGTTGAGATCGAGCCAAGAGCGGGCATGGCTGGCGGCCAGCACCGGCACCCCGGCAATGCCATCCAACAACGCATCGACAAACGCATCTTCCGCCCGCCGCAATTGCGCCAGCGCCAGGCGCGACCCCGCCAGCAGCGCCGGTGGATAATGCCGGCCACTGTGCGGCGAGGTGAGCAGCAGCGGCCAGCGCCCATCGGCATCGCCCGACAGGCGCCCCCACGGGAAAACAGCCGGCTGGCCGGCAGCGGAGGCGCGAAACAACATCCCGCACGCTCCAAGCACGCGGGCTGGCCGCTGCCAAGGTGACAAATGACGCTACAAAGTCGTGGCGGGCGGCGTGCAGGACTTGCCAAGCCGGGCCGATGCCACTAACAGGCGCCTTCCCGTGGACGCGTAGCTCAGTGGTAGAGCACTGTGTTGACATCGCAGGGGTCGCAGGTTCAATCCCTGCCGCGTCCACCATTTTCCCAATAAACCGCTTACGTTCAGTCAGTTGCACGATCCGCAACGGGCTGGCGACGTGTGCCGTGCGCCGGTGCAGCACCACGCGATCAACCACAAGAAAACCGGGCTGGCTGGCCCGGTGATTGCGGTTTGGAAGGGGGGGATTGGTGCGCCGGACAGAATGAAACGGATAACAATTATGTAATTGATTTTTATATGTTTTAATCAGATCCACTCATGTGGCACTGCACCCCGTGGCAGCGACACGAGCTCGCGGACACCGTCTAACAGCACGGCCGTTGCCCTGCAGTC
>JAIXPM010000148.1 GCA_027486275.1 Sphingomonadales bacterium
GCCGTTGCCGATCGCTTCACCAAGAAGGGCATCGACCGCTTTGCCGAACATGACTGGCAGGATTGGGATGGCGTGCCGGTGCTGGCCAGCGCCAAGGCTGCCTTTGCCTGCACGCTGCACGCCGATCATGATGGCGGCGATCACCGCATCATCGTCGGCCGGGTGACGCGGCTGGCGCTCGATCAGGCCCGCGAGCCGTTGCTGTACCTGCACGGCCGCTATCGCCGGGTGCATGTTGGCTGAACCCTCCGCCTCGAGTCGTGATGCGGCGGAAACCGCGGCGTTGGCGAAGGGCGGGCGCACCAGTTTCTTTGGGTATGTGCTGCGGCTGGCGGCGCGCTTTCCGTTCTTGTTCATTGCCGGCCGGCTCTATGGCGCTGAAGCGCTGGGCCGCTTTGCTTATGCCACCATGGTGGTGGAACTGGTGGCGATGCTGGCCACGCTCGGCCTCAAGCGCGGTCTCGCCGAAGACATGGCGCGCCGCCCGCAGGATGAAGCAGCCGCTCTGATCGATGCGTTGCTGGCGGCGCTGATCGCGTCGCTGGCGGGAGCGGCGGTGCTGGTGGTGGTGCCGGAGCTGCTGTTTCCGGCCACGAAACTGGCGCCGCTTGATCGCTGGTTCGCATTGATCATTCCGTTCATCGCGTTGGCCGATGTGGCGTTGGCTGGCCTGGCCTTCCACCATGATGTTGGCGCGCAGGTGCGGGCCCGTTCGATCATCGAGCCTTGGGTGTTGTCGATTGCCGCGCTGGCGCTGGCTTTCACCGCCTTGAAAAGCGACGGCATGCTGATCGCCTATCTGCTGTCGATGGTGGCGGCGTTTTTCGCGGCGCTGTCGCCGGCGCTGCGCCGCTTTGGCTGGCCGGGCGGTTGGCGGCTGGATGTGGGGCGTATCTGGCGACTGGTGAAAACCAATGTGCCACTGGCCGGTGCCGATATCGCCGAATGGGGCGCGCGTCGACTCGACATCTTCATCCTTGGCCGTTTTGCGTCGGCCGAAGTGGTTGGCATCTATTATGTGGCGCAGCAGATCGCCTCGCTGCCGCAGCGTTTGAAATCCAGCTTCGATCCCATTTTGGGCCCGGTGCTCACTCGCAACCTTGCTGCCGGCAATCTGGCCAAGGCGGCCGGGCATGTGCGCCAGATCAGTTTCTGGGTGGCAGCGGTGCAGCTCGCTGCGGTGCTGGCGCTGGGTATTCCCGGTCAGGCTGCGATGGGCCTGTTTGGCCCGGCCTTTGCCGCCGGCGTGACGGTGCTGGCCGTGCTGCTGACCGTGGAACTATTTGCCGCCCAAGCCGCCGTGGCGGAAGGCGCGCTGATCTATGTGGCGCGCAATGCCAATCTGATGTGGTCTGTCATCGGGCTGGCCGTGCAGGCCGGTCTGTCGTTGCTGCTGGTGCCGATGGCGGGCCCATTGGGTGGCGGCGTGGGCGCAGCGCTGGCACTGGCGATCGCGGCGTTGCTGCAATCGGTGGCCAAATCCCGGCTGTTGCAGGCGCGTCTGGGTCATGCCGTGTCTGGCTGGCGGCCATCATTGTTGTTGGCGGGCATCCCGGCCTTTGGCGTTGGCCTGCTGGTGCTGCGCACGCCGGAACCCATTCAGCTGTCGATCGGGTTTTTCGCGATTCTGGGCAGCTATGGCCTGATCATCTGGCGCTTCGGCTTCAAGGGCGCCGATCGCCTGCTGTTCGCGCGCGGCCTGAAGAAGATTGAAGATGAAGCCGCCAGCCTGCCGCTGCCTCTGCCGGTGGACAAGCTCTAACCGGGCAGCTTCACCCAACTGGCCAATGCCGGATCGACATCGGCCGAGGTGACCGGCCCTTCCCCGATGATCTGCACGATCACCGTTTCGTCGCTGTTGGAGCCATCCCAGTGCACGCCTCCGGCCGGGTGGAACATGTAACTGCCGGCGGTGAGCACCTGCGCCCTGTCGGGCGCGAAATCCGGCCCGGTACCGGCAACCCAGCGGCCCTGCAGCACCGTCACATGGCGATCACGGCTGTGGTGATGCGGCCGGTCCATCACGTGCGGCGGGAATTTCACCCGGATCACATAGGTGCCGGGCTGCGACGGATTGCCGGCGATCAGCGCGCTCTGCGCACCCTGCCCGTTCGGTATCGGCTGCCACTGCACGGCTTCGGCGGGGACGGCGCGGAATCCCGCTGGCTGTGCAGCAGCAGCACCGGCCAGCGCCAGCGTCAGGAAAAACAGGCGCATATGCATTTCCTTACAGGCCTGGCGGCGGGTTGCCGAAGGCGTTGCCGTCGATCGCGGCGCCCGGCGTGCCGGCCACCACGGCGGCATAAAGGTCGGCACCTAGCGGCGTTCCGGCGATCAGCCAGCCCACCGCCATCGCCACCACGGGCGCAGCCAGCCCGATGGTCCAGGCTCGGTGCCAGCCGTCGCCGGCGCGCCATTCGCGAAAGGCCAGATAGGCCGGAAACAGCAAGCCGGGGATGGAGACGATTTCCATGGCCCACGGGATCAGGAACGGCGATGGCATCAGTCTGCCAAATGCCGGGCCCATGATGCTGGCCAATGCACACAAGTGCAGGCGGCGGTGCCAGCCGGTATCGCGGCGTCGTGCGATGGCGCCCAGCGCCAGCCCGGCAAAGGCCACCAGGCTCAGTGGGTTCTGCATCATGAAATATTGCGGGCGGAAGAAGAACGGCGTGCGCCCGGCCTGCGCCACCGCGATGGTGATCGCCACACCGGCAAAGACCATGGCGATGATCCATACCAGCCCCAGCCAGCCCAGGCGGCGATGCCATTCCAGCCGGCCGCTGGCGGCCAGCCCGGCCTGCAGCAGCGACAGGGCAACCCAGCCAAAGAAGATGATGCCGTGGATGTGCCAGATTGCCGGCATGGCGAAGGTGGAGCGACCCATCGCCAGGTGCATGGAAAAGGCCGCCGCAAAGATCAGCGCCATCACGCCGGTGATGCGCGCCTGCGTGCCCAGCCAGTCGTGTGTGGGTGTGGCCCGTGTCGCCATGCTGGTTCCTCCCCCGATGACCGCAGCCAATTCTAATCCTTGGCAGGCGCGGCGTCCATCTTTTCGCCAGCTAGGCGCAGGCGCGGCGCTGGGCCAGCCTGCGGGCAACAACCAAAGTGGAGACCAAGCATGATCGGTGTGATCGCAACCCTGAAGATCCAGGACGGCAAGGCAGACGATTTCGAAGCGGTGTTTCGCACCCTGTCGGCGGCCGTGCGCGCTAATGAGCCGGGCAATCTCTGTTATCAGCTCACCCGCTCGAAGACGGATGCCACCACCTACAAGGTGCTGGAAGTCTATGCTGATGCCGATGCCTTGAAGGCCCACGGCGCCAGCGACCATTTCAAGGCTGCCGGCCCAGGGCTCGGTGCCTGCCTCGCTGGCAAGCCCGACGTTGAATATTTGGACGGGGTGGCTTGACGCCACCCCTTCGGGAATATCTGGATGGGATGGCCTGAGCCACCCCTGACCGGTCTTAAAGCGCCGCCTTCAGCGCGGCGACGAGGTCGGTCTTTTCCCAGCTGAAGCCGCCATCGGCGTCCGGCGTGCGGCCGAAGTGGCCATAGGCGGCCGAACGCTGGTAGATCGGGCGGTTGAGGCCCAACTGCGTGCGGATGCCGCGCGGGGTGAGCGCAAAGCCCAGCTTGGCCGGATCAGCCAGCACGGCTTCGACGGCGGTTTCCGATACGGTGCCGGTGCCGTGCAGATCGACGTGGATCGACAGCGGCGCCGCGACGCCGATGGCATAGCTCAGCTGGATGGTGCAGCGCTTGGCGAGGCCAGCGGCGACGATATTCTTGGCCAGGTAGCGGCACACATAGGCGGCCGAACGGTCAACCTTGGTCGGGTCCTTGCCGCTGAAGGCGCCGCCGCCGTGCGGGGCGGCACCGCCATAGGTATCCACGATAATCTTGCGGCCGGTCACGCCGGCATCGCCATCGGGGCCGCCGATTTCGAACTTGCCGGTTGGGTTGAGGTGCAAGACCGTATCGGCGCTGAGGAAGCTGGCCGGCAGCACGTTGGCCAGCACGCCCTTCACATAGGTTTCCAGTTCGGCGAACTTGGCGGCATCACCGCCCTTTTCGCCATCCTTTTCCCACGGCTTGCAATAATCCGGCGCGTGCTGGGTCGAAACCACGATGGCCATGGCGGCCACCGGCACTTCATTTTCGTACCGCAGGGTCACCTGGCTTTTGGCATCCGGCTCCAGGAACGGCGCCACGCCGCTGTGACGGTCATCTGCCATCTGCTTGAGGATGCGGTGCGAATAATACAGCGTCGCCGGCATCAGATCCGGGGTTTCATCGGTGGCATAGCCGAACATGATGCCCTGGTCGCCGGCGCCTTCGTCCTTGTTGCCGCTGGCATCGACGCCCTGGGCGATGTCCGACGACTGCGGGTGCAGGTGGTTTTCAAAGGTCAAATTCTGCCAGTGGAAGCCCGACTGTTCATAACCGATGCGCTTCACCGTCTCGCGCACGGCGCGCTGGATTTCTTCCTGCGCGCCCGGTTCCCAATTACCGGCCACATCGATCATGCCGCGGCCGCGCACTTCACCGGCCAGCACGACGCGGTTGGTGGTGGTCAGCGTTTCGCAGGCAACGCGCGCTTCCGGGTCCTTGGCCAGGAACAGATCGACGACGGCGTCGGAAATCTGGTCCGCCACCTTGTCGGGATGGCCTTCGGACACGGATTCGGAGGTGAAGATGAAGCTGCTGCGGGTCATGACACACTTCTCACGATGAGGGGACGCGCCGTCATACGCACGGCAGCCCTCTCATGCAAGTCGCATAACGACATCTTTATATCATTAATCGTCTCGCATCGCGCCGTGATGGTGCGCATCGTCCGGGGCGGCGGCGGTGGCCGGTGCCGTTCCACCAGCCACCCGGCCAGTGCCAGCAGCAGCGCCAGCACCGCCACCGGATACAGGCCCAACCGAGCGAACAAGGATTCGGGTTGCGGCGGTGGCAGGCTGGTCACGATGGTGCCAATCTCGCCCTGAGCCAGCGATGAGCGCACCCGGCCAAAGCCATCGACCACCGCGCTGATGCCGGTGGGGGTGGCCCGGGCCACCGGCAGCCGTTCCTCGATGGCGCGCAGCCGCGATTGCGCCAGGTGCTGCGGCGGCCCCCAGGCGCCGAACCAGGCATCGTTGGAAACATTGGCGATCCAGCCTGGCCGGTTGCCCCGATCGGCCACGGCCTGCGGGAAGGCGATTTCGTAACAGATCATCGGCGACACGCTGGTGAAGCCCGGCAGCATCAGCGTGCGCGGGCCGGGACCGGCAGCAAAATCGAAATCGCCGGGGACGAGCCGGGCGATGCCCAGCGGCTCCAGCCAATCGCGCAACGGCACATATTCGCCCAACGGCACGAGGTGCGCCTTGTCGAACCGGGCGACGATGCGGCCGTCCCCGGCGATGGCAAACAGGCTGTTGGCATAGCGCGCCCCCATATTGCCTGCGCCATCGCGGTTGCGGCTCACCCCGGTGCCACCGGCCAGCAGCAGATCGCCGCGGCCGATGCTGCCAGCAATGCGGGCCAGCGCCGACGGATCGATTTCCACCAGCGCGTCGATGGCGCCTTCCGGCCACAGGATCAGCGTGGGCTTGCGCGGCAGCAGCGCAGTGCCGCCGCCGGCCTGTTCCGGCGTGGGCGCGGCAAGGCCGGGCGCCAGCTTGTTCTTCATCTCGCCCGTCACCTTGTCGGCACTGGGCGGCACCGGTGAGACCACGCCTTCGGTTTCGGTGAGCTCGCGCCGCGCCACTTCGGCATTCTGCAGCACCGGTCGGCCGGCTTGCGCAGCCTGGTTCAGCCCTTGCCGGGTGAGCCTGATATAGGTGGCAAGATGGCGTTCGGCAGCGGCGGCGTCATAGCGTTCATCCTGGCCAATGCCGGGCTGCACGATCACCAGCGGCGTGCCGATGAACTCATTCTCGGTGATCATGCTGCCGCCCAGCAGTGCCAGCAGGAAGGTAGCCGCCAGCGTGGCGATGCCCGCCCCCCGCCAGCGGCCAGGATTGCGGACCAGCCACAGCAGCGCAACGCCGCAGGCCAGCGCCAGCATCGAAAGCCCGGTACTGCCCACCACCGAAGCCAGCTGTGCCACCGGCGTTTCCAGCCACATTGCCCCGGCCGGGTTCCAGGCAAAGCCGGTGAGCAATGTGCCGCGCAAGGTTTCGGCCAGCGGCCAGAGCGCCACCAGCCACAGCGCACGCGCCACCGGCTTCTTCGCCAGTCGCACCGCCAGTCCGGCCGGCAGCGCCACGAACAGCGCAAGATACATGGCGAGGCCGATCACCGCGACCCAGCCCAGCGCGGCCGGCATCTTGGCCTGATAGGTGAAGGATGTGGCGATCCAGTTCAGCGACACGGCAAACATCGCTGTCCCGAACAGCCAGCCACGCCCAGCCGCCGCCCAGCCGCTGCCTGCGGTGACGACCAGATGGGCAAACAGTGCCAGGCCAAC
>JAIXPM010000067.1 GCA_027486275.1 Sphingomonadales bacterium
CAGCATGACGATCCTCTATTAGATGACTCGTTCGGCCAGCAGGCTGAGCTGGTCCGGCACTTCCACTTCTTCCTGGTCGGTCAGCCGCGTCGGGAAATCGCCGGTGAAGCAGGCGTCGCAATATTGCGGCGCGTGCTCGTCGCGGGTGGGTTCACCCACGGCGCGATAGAGGCCGTCGATCGACAGGAACGACAGGCTGTCCACCTTGATGTAATCGCGCATCCGCTCGATATCCATCTGGGCGGCCAGCAGCTTCGATCGTTCCGGCGTGTCGACGCCATAGAAGCAGCTGTGCCGCGTCGGCGGGCTGGCGATGCGCATATGCACTTCTTCGGCGCCGGCTTCGCGCAGCATCTGCACGATCTTGACCGATGTGGTGCCGCGCACGATCGAATCGTCGATCAGCACGATGCGCTTGCCGGCAATCAGCGCGCGGTTGGCATTATGCTTCAGCTTGACGCCCAAATTGCGGATCTGGTCGCCGGGCTGAATGAACGTCCGGCCGATATAGTGGCTGCGGATGATGCCCAGTTCGAACGGGATGCCGCTTTCCTGAGCATAGCCGATGGCGCCGGGCACGCCGCTGTCGGGCACCGGCACCACCATGTCGGCGTCCACCGGATTCTCGCGGGCCAGTTCGGCGCCGATGCGCTTGCGCACTTCATACACGCTGCTGCCGTCCATCATCGAATCGGGGCGGCTGAAATAAACATGTTCGAAGATGCACGGCCGCGCCCGCACCGGCGCGAACGGGCGGATCGAGCGCAGGCCGCGCCCGGAAATGATGATCAACTCGCCCGGTTCGACCGAGCGCAGGAAGGTCGCCCCCACGATGTCGAGCGCAACGGTTTCGGAGGCGAGGATATATGAATCGCCCAGCCGGCCCAGCACCAGCGGCCGGATACCGAGCGGATCGCGGCAGGCGAGCATGCCTTCGGCGGTGAGGCAGATCAGACTGTAGGCGCCTTCCACCCGCTTCAGCGCATCGATGAAGCGATCGAGAAGGGTGCGATACGACGAGGTGGCAACAAGGTGGATGATCACCTCGGTATCGCTGGTCGATTGGAAGATCGATCCGCGCCGCACCAGTTCGCGGCGCAAGGTGGTGGCGTTGGAGATATTGCCGTTGTGCGCAACAGCAAAGCCGCCGCTGGCCAGTTCGGCAAACAGCGGCTGCACGTTCCTGAGTGCAGTTTCACCCGTGGTGGAATAGCGATTGTGGCCGATGGCGATCTCGCCCTTCAGCTTGTTGATCACCGAATCATTGTCGAAATTGCCTGCCACATGCCCCATGGCGCGGTGGGTGTGGAATTCCTTGCCATCGAACGTGGTGATTCCGGCGGCTTCCTGGCCGCGGTGCTGCAGGGCATGGAGGCCAAGTGCCACCAGCGCGGCCGCGCCTTCGGCACCATAAACCGCAAACACACCGCATTCCTCGTGGAGATGATCGTCTTCCCACGGATCGGTGGTGAGCATCTTGTCCATGTGGTGGCCTTTGTCATTCGGCAGATGCCGGGCCATATAGGGTGGGCAGTTCGCTTTGTCTGCACCTGTCTTGTGATGAAAGTGTCACATATGAGCCAAGCCGTGGATGAAACGCTGGAGTTCCGGCCCAAGTGGGGCGCCGATGACCTGCTCACCGCCGTGGCGGTGGATGCGGCCAGCGGCGCGGTGTTGATGGTGGCGCACATGAATGCCGATGCGCTGGCGGCGACGCTGGCCACCGGCGAGGCGCATTACTGGAGCCGCAGCCGCCGCGAGCTCTGGCACAAGGGCGCCACGTCGGGGGCCATCCAGCGCGTGGTGGAAATAAGGGTGGATTGCGACCAGGATTGCCTGCTGTTGCGGGTTGAGCCGGCCGGCCCGGCCTGCCACACCGGCCGGCAGGATTGCTTCTACCGCCGGCTCGATGGTGGCCGGCTGGTGATGATCGGAGACGGTGAATGACGCTGCCAACCGGCCTTGAGATGACCGTGTTCGACGAGGTGTTCCGCAACCGCCCGCACGAGCGGTTCGATGCCCTGCGCGCTGCCGATCCGGTGCATGACGACAAGGTGCTGGGCCGCGTGCTGCTCACCCGCGCGGCTGATGTGGCCGCCACGCTGAAGGATCGCAGCCTGTCGGTTGATCAGCGCAATGCGGCGGCCGATACGATCGTGCAGCGGCTCGCCACCATGCAGGACCGCGAGGCCCCCCGATCGATGCTGGTCCTCGACGATCCCGATCATGCCCGCCTGCGCCGTCTGGTCACCCACGCCTTCAACGCCCGCGCCATCGAAGCGGTGAAGCCGAAGGTGGTGGAGGTGGCCGATGCCCTGCTCGACGCGGTGGCCGGCAAGGACAGGTTCGACATCATCGAGGAATTTTCCTCGCCGCTGCCCATCATCGTCATCGCCACCATGTTGGGCGTGGACGCGGCGGACGTGGGCGATTTCCAGCGCTGGTCAAAGGCGCTGGCAAATGTGTTCTCGCCCATTCGTTCTCCGGAGTTCCTCGCGGCGCTGAAGGCCAATGCCGATGAACTGTCCGCCTATTTCGAACGCGCCATCGCCGAACGGCGCGCTGCCCCGCGCGATGACCTGATCAGCGCGCTGGTGGCGGTGGACGATGGCGGCGATCGGCTCACCACCGAAGAAATCGTCACCATGTGCAACCTGCTGCTGCTGGCCGGGAACCTCACCACCACCGACCTCATTGGCAATTGCGTGCTCGCGCTGCTGCGCCATCCCGAACAACTGGCCAAGGTGCAGGCCAACCCGGCCCGCATCGCCGACGCCATCGAGGAAACGCTGCGACTCGACCCGCCGGTGGTGCAGAGCCTGCGCATCCCGCTCGCCCCGCGCGAGATCGGCGGCTGCCCGGTGCGCGCCGGCGAGGCCGTCACCACCTTCCTGATGGCCGCCGGGCAGGACCCGGCCCTGCA
>JAIXPM010000215.1 GCA_027486275.1 Sphingomonadales bacterium
GGGCCAACAGGAGAGCCATGATGAACATGCGTTTGGGATTGCTGGCAGCACTGGTGCTGCTCACCGCCTGCAACACCATCCAGGGCGCCGGCCGCGACATCAAGAGCGTGGGCCAGGCGATCGACAAGTCGGCCGGCGCCGCCAAGGATTAAGCGGCGCTTTCGCTCGACTGTTCAGCCGCGGCCACCTTGGCCCGGCGCTTTTCGGTGAACCAGATGCCGATGATCGAGATTTCGTAGAGCAACATCAGCGGGATCGCCAGCGCGACCTGGCTCCACAGATCAGGCGGGGTGAGCACCGCGGCCACCACAAAACTCGCCACCACGGCATAGCGGCGACCGGCGATCAGCTGCTTGCGGTTGATGATGCCGGCCCGTTCCAGCAGCATCAGCAGCACCGGCAACAGGAAGGCCACGCCAAAGGCGAGGATCATGCTCATCACCAGATCGAGATATTCGCCCATCGCCGGCAGCGCTTCGCGGTTGATGCCGTTTGCACCACCCAGCTGCTGGAAGCCCAGGAAGAAGCGGAAAGCCGCCGGCATCACGCCATAATAGGCCAATGCCGCGCCGCAGGTGAACAGGACCGGCGTTGCAGCCAGGAAGGGCAGCAGCGCCCGCTGTTCCTTCTTGTAGAGGCCGGGTGCCACGAAGCGCCACAGTTCGTTGGCGATCAACGGAAAGGCGATGCAGATGCCGGCAAAGGCCGCAACGCGGATCTCGACGAAGAACGCCTCATACAGCTTGGTATAGATCAGCCGCGCGCCATTGCCGGAGGCATCGACCAGCGGCTGCACCAGGAAATCGAAGATGCGCCCGGCCTGGCTGAAACACGCTGCAAAGGCGATGACGAAATAGACGACACAGCGCAGCAGGCGCCCGCGCAGTTCGATGAGATGATCGAGCAGCGGCGCCTTGCTGGCGTCGATGTCGCTGCGGTCAACCTCGTCGGTCATGCCGCTTCGCCTGTCGCGGCTGGCTTCTTGGCGCGCGGCTTGCGGGGCTTCTTCACGGGCGGCGCGGCTTCGGCAGCAGGCGGGGTTTCAGCCGTGGCTTCGGGCGGTGCCACCGGCCATGGATCATAGCTCGGCTCTGCGGGCACCGGGCCAGACAGATCGGGCAGCATGTTTTCCGGCAGTGCCGTGGCCTTCATGATGGCGTCGTTCTGCTGCGCCCACAATTTCTGCATTTCTTCCATTTCGGCTTCGCGCATCATCGCATCGAAACCGCTGCGCATATGGCGGCTCATGGCGCGGGCCTTGCCCACCCATTGGCCCACCCAGCGCATGGCCTTGGGCAGGTCTTTCGGGCCGATGACCAGCAGGGCCACCAGCGCAATGAGCATCAGCTCGGAAGAATCAATGCCAAACATCGTGTGACTTTGCGGGCCTTTTGGCGGGCCTCAGCCCCGTATCGTCGGGTCAGCCGCGCGCGTCTTCAACCGGGGATTTGGCCGGAGTCTGGCTGTTCTGCGTCACCTGCGGCGGCGGCGCAGCCGGGCTACCGGGCGCGGCTTCATCGTTCAGCCCCTTCTTGAAGCTGTTGATACCCTTGGCGAAATCACCCATCAGATCGGAAATGCGGCCACGGCCGAACAACAGCACGATGACCAGGATGACCACCAGCCAATGCGTGAGGCTGAACGAACCCATGATGTGAGACCCTTGCAGTTGTGCGGGATGAACCGCTTTCCTTTACGCCGAGGCGCGCGGCTTTGCCAGTGTTTGCACGTGCGCCTGTCAGACGCGGATCAGCCGCCGCCCGAAACTCTGGCCGGTGAACAGCCCGCTGAACGCCGCCGGCAGGCTGGCCAGCCCGTCGAAAATCTCCTCGCGATACCTCACCTGCCCAGCGCGGATCATCCCCGCCAGCTCGGCCTGCGCGGCGGGGAAGCCCGGCATGTCATCGAACACCACCATGCCTTCCATGCGCAGCCGCTTGCCGATGAACTCACGCGTGTTGTGGATGCCCGGCGCTTCCTGCGGGGTGAGGTTGTAATCCGCCACCTGCCCCGAAATCACGATCCGCCCCTTCATGCGCATCACCGGCAAGGCGCGATCGACACTGGCATTGCCCACATTGTCGAACAGCACATCCCAACCATCCGCACTGGCGGCGGCGAATTGTGCGTCGAAATCGGCAGCCTTGTAATCCAGCGCCGCATCGAACCCGCATTCATCCACCAACCAGCGGCATTTCTCCGCGCCGCCGGCAATGCCGGTCACGTTGGATGCACCCCAGATCTTCGCCAACTGCCCCGCCGTCGCGCCCACCGGCCCGGCGGCGCTCGTCACCAGCACCCGCTCCCCGGCTTGCATCTGCGCCACGCGCTTCAGGCCAAACCACGAAGTCATCCCCGGCACGCCCAGGATGCCGTTCCACAGGCTCAGCGGCACATCCAGATCAGGCACCTTGGCCAGGTATCCGCGCCCGTTCGACACCATGTGCGTCGCCCAGCCCGTGCCCATCACCTTGTCGCCGACGGCAAACTTCGGATGGCGGCTCTCGATCACCTCGCCCACAGCAAAGCCGTCGACCATCGCGCCCGGCTGCAGCGGCGGCGCATAGGAGGCACCGGGCGACAGCCGCGACCGCGTGCCGGGATCACAGCTGATGAAGCGGTTGGCGATCAGCAGCTGGCCCTCCGCCAGTTCCGGAATCGGCAGCACCTCCAGCCGGAAATCCTCCGGGATGGGCGCGCCAACGATATGCCGCGCCAACACGATGCGTTCCATATTTCCAGCCGTCATGCCAGTCTCATCCCCATCAACAGGAGCCCATCATGGACCAACGCATCAGCATCGTCACCCTCGGAACCGACGATCTCCCCCGCGCCGTCGCCTTCTGGGAAGCCATGGGATGGCCGCGCAAGGCCCGCAAATTCGACGCCATCGCCATGTTCCAGTGCGGCGGGATGGTGCTGGCCATTTATCCGTTCGACAAATTGGCCGAAGATTGCGGCATGGCCGACCGCGGCCCCGGCTTCGGCGGCTTCACCCTCGCCCACAATGTCGGCAGCAAGGAAGAAGTAGACGAACTCCTCGCCCGCGCCGTCGACAATGGCGCCGTTCTGCAAAAAGCCGCCCACGACGCCTTCTGGGGCGGCTACTCCGGCTATTTCCGTGATCCCGACGGCCATCCGTGGGAAGTCGTCTACAACCCATACATGCTGCCCGGCCCAGATGGGGCGGTGACGTTGGCCGACTAGGCCAACTGCTCCCCCAGCAATTCCAGCGCCGCCATCGCAAACGCCAGCATGTTGGCCTGTCGGTCGCTCGATCCCGTCGCGATGGTGCGCGCCATTTGCACCGGGCCACTGACAGCCACCACGTCGTGCCCGGCGGCATGGCCATAGGGATTGCCATTCGGCCCGGCCGCGCCGGTTTCGCCGATGCCCCAGGTGACGCTGTGTTGTTTGCGGATGGTTTCGGCCACCAGCAGCGCGAAGGGTTCGGTGGCGGACATGAAGCCGCGCACATCCTCCCGCCGCAGCCCCAGCAGGCGGTGCCGGGCGCGCGGCGTGTAGACGACCGCGCCGGCGATATAGAAGGCCGACGCCCCCGGCACAGCCAGCAAAGCGGCCGAAATCAGGCCGCCGGCGGCGGATTCGGCCACGGCCACGGTTTCGCCGCGGGCTTTCAGTTGTGCGCCTACGCGGGCGGCGGTGGCGAACAACGTGTCCAGGCTCATGGCTTTTGCCAGACGGTGAAGCCGAAGTGCCATTGCCCCTGCGCCAATGCAGCGCGATCGGCGGCGACCAGTGCGGCAATGGCCGAGTGATCATCCGGGAAGGCCGGCACGACGACGCCGCCCAATATGTTCATCACCAGCCCGCCCACTGGGGTAACCGCCGCGCCGAGATGGCGGCGAATCGCGTCGGCAATCTTCTCGCTGTGCGGCGCTTCCGATGGGTCGCGGTGGCGCA
>JAIXPM010000005.1 GCA_027486275.1 Sphingomonadales bacterium
CTGGGCGGCGGCCCCTATGAACCCGGTGTTGCCGGCAGCAAGCGCCAGTTGCTGCTCACCAGTGATGCCGAACGTTATTCCGATGAAGGTTGGTGGATCGGCCAATATCCCGCGCTGGCGCTGGGCAGTGTGACCTGGGGTTGGCTGCACGATGCCTTTGCCAGCATCGATGCGCTGAACGCGCGCGACGTGCCTGAGGCGATCTCAGTGCCGGTTCTGGCGCTGATTCCGGAGAAGGATGGCCTGGTGGACAGCAAGGCCACCCGCCGCTTTGTCGCGCGCATCCCCGGCGGCGAAACGGAGGAGTATCCGCAGGCCGGCCACGAACTGCTGCGCGAAGCCGAACCGTTGCGCGGCACGGTGCTGGCCCGCATGCTGGCGTTCTTCGGCGGGCAAACATGAGCCAGAATTTCGACATTGCCATCATCGGCGCCGGCATTGCCGGGGCCAGCACGGCCTGGGCCTTGCTAGAAGCGGCGCCGCAACTGCGCGTTCTCCTGATCGAGATGGAGGAACGCCCGGGCTATCACACCACCGGGCGATCGGCGGCCATCTTCATCGAAAGCTATGGCGGCCCGGCCGTCGTGCCGTTGAGCCGCGCCAGCCGGGCTTTCTTTGGGGAACCCCCAGCGGGCTTTCCGCCGCTGCTGCACCACCGGCCCAGCCTGATCATCGAAGGCCCCGAGGATGCAGGCGGGCTGGAACGGGTTTCCGCCGAATATGATGAAGGCGGCGTGGCCTATGAATGGCTGGACGCCGCGGCGCTGGCGGCATCGCCGGCGGGGCAAATGCTGAAGCCCGAATGGCGCAATCGCGCCCTGATCGAGCCCGATTGCCACGATATTGATGTGGCCGCCCTGCATCAGGGCTTTTTGCGCGGTGTGAATGGCGCGAAACCCACGCTCATCACCAATGCCCAAGTCACCGCGCTCGATCGCAGCGCGGGCATGTGGCGCATCACCACCGACGCCGGCGTGTTCACAGCGCCGCTGCTGGTCAATGCCGCCGGGGCCTGGGCCGATGGCCTTGCGACGCTGGCCGGGGCTGCGCCCAAGGGACTGATGCCGCTGCGGCGCACGATGGCTGTGTTGCGTATCGATCCGGCACCGCCGGCCGATCTGCCGACGGTGATGAGCAGCGACGGCCGATTCTATTTCAAGCCGGATGGCGAGCGGCTGTGGCTGTCGCCGCACGACGAGATTCCCGATGTGCCGCACGATGTCCGCCCCGACGAGATGGATCTGGCCGTGGTGATCGACCGGTTTGAACAGGCCAGCACGGTGGCCGTGAAGCGGCTCGAATCAAGCTGGGCGGGCTTGCGCACCTTCGCGCCCGATCGGTTGCCGGTGTATGGCTTTGATGGCGCCGTGGATGGCCTGTTCTGGTGTGCCGGGCAGGGTGGGTTCGGCATCCAGACGGCACCGGCCGCCGGTCGCCTGTGTGCGGCGTTGTTGCTGGGCGGCACTGCGCCGGTTGATCCGGCTCCCTATGCCGCCGGCCGGCCGGGCATAAGCAATCTTCCTTAACGAAAATTCGTCAGAAATTTACAATAATGTTTCCGATTTGGGTGTATAAACCCGGTCACAAGGTCGCACGTCCGTGGTCAACGAACCACATGAACGTTCCAATTGGGGGAACATATGACCAAGAATTTTCTCGCCTCGGCCGCGATGGCCGCGCTGGCGATGGGCCTGGCGCTGCCGGCTTCCGCCAACACCCTGTTTTTCCAAATGAATCCGAACATCGATACCGGCGGTTCGCGGTCGGTCTTCGTGTTCGGTCAGGCCGGCTCCACTGGATCCATCACCAATGGCGTCGGCTTTTCAAACAACTTTACCCTGGGCGCATCCGGCTTTGCGGTGATTGATTTGCCGCTTTCGAACGAGTTGGCCAATGCCACCGTGGAGAACAAGGGCTTCAAGATCACCTCTGATTCAGCCATCAGCGGTTATTATCTCAACCGCCGCACGGCTTCGACCGACATGACCTATCTGATCGACGGCGATCGACTGGGCACCGACCATTTCGCCGTGGGCTACCAGAACATCCGCAACGACCAGATTTCTGTTCAGGCCGCCGCCGACAACACGGTCGTGACTTTCCGTCCCGTTGGCAGCGCGGAGTTTCAGGTCACGCTGAATGCGGGGCAAACCTACATGTTCACCGCTGGCCGAGAACTTACCGGCAGCCGTGTGCTCTCCGACAAGCCGATTGCGGTATTCTCCGGCAACGCCTGCACCAACGTGCCAACCGGGGTTTCGGCCTGCGACCATATTGTTGAGCAGGTGCCCAGCGTCGACAAGCTCAGTTCGTCCTATCTGCTGGCGCAAACGCCGCGCACGGGCACGCTGGGCAACGTCTATCGTGCTGTTGCCACCCAGGATGGCACGGAGCTTCGCGCCAACGGCACCGTTGTCGCAACGCTGAATGCGGGCCAATTCTTTGAAGGGCGTGTTGCTGGTGGCCTTGAACTGGTCGGCAGCAAGCCAATCATGGTGGCGCAATATCTCATCGGCCAGGGCCAGGCCGGCGCCAACACCGATCCGGCCATGGTGATCGTGCCCGGTTCCGATCAGTGGCTGAAATCCTACGTGTTCGCCTCGCCGTCGGGGTCGCAGGATTTCCCCACCGATTTCGTATCAATCGTGATTCGCACCACCGATCTGGGTACGCTGCGTCTTGATGGCACCGCACCTGATACGGCCAGTTTTCAGACGCTGGGCAGCACGGCATTCAGCTTTGGCAACATCGATGTGTCGTTGAAACTGGGCGCATTCGCCATCGAGGCTGTCAGCCCGTTCCAGCTGCTGTTGTCGGGCTTCGACAGTTTCGACAGTTATTTCACCTATGGCGGTGCCGCCTTCTCGCCCGGCGCGTCGCCGCCGCCGCCACCTCCGCCGCCGCCGACCGGCACGCGCGTTTATTGGGATGGCACAGGGCCGGCCAACAACAGTGTCGTCGAAGGCGGCACCGGCACGTGGACCACGGCCAGCACCAACTTCACCGACGAGAACGGCGTGGAGAACGGTGTTAACAATCCGCAGCCGTCCACCGTCATCTTTGGCGGGACCGGCGGTGTTGTCACCGTTTCCAATGCGGATGGCCCGGTCACCGTCACCGGCATGACCTTCAACGTGAACGGTTATGAAATTGCTGGCGATCCGGTCACCCTGTCGGGTGGTACGGCCAACTTCACGGTCAATGGTGCCGACAATCTCGCCACCATTTCGGCCAGGCTCAGCGGCCCGTCGGCGCTGCAGAAGCTGGGTTCGGGCACGTTGAGCCTGACCAATGCCACCAATGATTTCTCCGGTGGCGTGGTGATCACGGAAGGCACGCTGCGCGGCGGGATCGGCATGTTCGGCACCGGCACCATTACCAATAACGCCAATCTGATCCTGGATGCGCCGGTCAATGGTACCTTGGCCAATCTGCTCGCCGGCACCGGCACCACGACCAAGATTGGTGCAGGTGCACTGAACGTGACCACCACCAACAGTTTTTCGGGCAGCTTCGTCGTTAACGGCGGCAGCCTGAATGTCTCAGGCGGTCTCGCGGCAGCGCCGATCCTGCTGAATGCCGGCCTGTTGTCGGGCACCGGCACCATCGGCGGTTTCGTGGCGGCCACCGGCACCACCGTGGCCCCCGGCCCGGTGATTGGCACGCTCACCAGCACCGGCAATGGCAGCTTCCTCACCGGCTCCACCTACGCCGTTGATGTCACCAGCACCGGCACATCGGATCGGATCGCCATCACCGGCACGGTCAACGTTGCCGCCGGCACCACGCTGCGCGTCACCAAGACCGATGCGCCGCGCTATGTGCTGGGCACACGCTACACCGTTGTCACCACCACCGGCGGGCGTACGGGCAGCTTTGCCACGCTCACTGGTGATACCCGTGTGTCGCGCTTCATCAACGTCGTCCAGGAAACCGATGCCAACAACATCTACCTGGGCGTGCGGCAGACGAGCAGCTTTGCCAGCGCGGCCGGTACCCGCAACCAGCGGGAAGCGGCAGGCGGAGCAGACAGCAGCGGCAATGGTGCGCTCTACACCGCCATTGCCTATCTCGACACGGATGCCCAGGCGCAGGCGGCGTTCGACCAGATCTCTGGCGAAATCCACTCCAGCGCCCGCGGTCAAACGGTGCAGGACACGCGCTTTGTCCGCGAAGCGGTAAGCGCGCATCTGCAATCGCCCGATGACACCCGGCGTGGCCTGTGGATGAGCGCCTATGGCAGCTGGGGCCGCACCAACGGCGACGGCAATGCCGCGAAGATCCAGCGTGATATCGGTGGCTTCTTCATGGGTTACGACGTGCTGCGCGGCGAAGAATGGGCTGTGGGTGCGCTGGCCGGTTATGGCAGTGCCACCATCGATGTCGCTGCCCGCGGCAGCCGCGCCACCACCGATGATATCCATGTTGGTGCCTATGGCGGGCTGAAGAAGGGCAACTTCATTGTCAGCGCCAGCCTGGTGCACATGTGGCGCAACATGGACACGCGCCGCAATGTCAGCATCCCGGGCTTCACCGATACGCTGACAGCGACCTACCAGGGCAATGTCACCCAGTTGTTCGGGGAAGTGGCTTATCAATGGGCCTTCGGCAAGGCGGCGTTCGAGCCGTTCCTGCAGGGGGCTTATGTAGATGTGTCCACCGACGGCATCCGCGAAGTGGGCGGCGCTGCCCGGCTGACGTCGACGGGCCGGATCAGCGAGGACTTCTTCGTCTCCACGGTGGGTGCCCGCCTGAAATATGGCCTGCCTTTGGGCAACGGCAATTTCGGGGTGACCGCCGAAGCCGGCTACCGCCGTATCAGCGGGGGCAGCTTTAAGACGCCGATCGACTTCAATCTGCCCGCCGGCCCTGTCATGCGCATCGCCGGCGTGCCGTTCGAACGCGACGTGGCCGCGTTGGGTCTGGTTGCTTCCGGCCAGGTCGGCACGAACGTGCAGATCGACTTTGGCTATCGCGGCCAGCTCGGCAAGGCTCTCAAGGACCATGGTGTCCGCGGCGGCGTGACCGTGCAGTTCTGATCGTCAAGGGGGCCGGGCGGCGTATCAGCCCGGCCTCACCGGCTTCGATGTGGGCGCTGCAGGGGGGCAGTGCACATCCTTTCGCAGGCGCGTCCCAATCCACATCGGCTCGCCCCGGCTTTTTGCAAGCCGGGGCGCAGCCGATTCTGGAGGCTCTGGGGCTCACCCCGGCTTCTTGCAAGCCGGGGCGCAGCCGTATCAGCGGCGTTTTGCGTGATAGCGGGCGAGGAAGGCGGCGGCGAAATCGCCCAGCCGCTGCTCTGCAATCGCGGCGCGCAAGCCTGCCATCAGTTGCTGGTAGAAACCGATGTTATGCTGGGTGAGCAGCATCGCCCCCAGCATCTCGCCAGCCTTGATCAGATGGTGGAGATAGGCGCGGCTCGCGGCCTCCGGCCCGTCGCAGACCGGGCAACGGCAATCGGCATCGAGGGGGGACACATCCTCGCCATGCACGGCATTCCTGAGGTTGAGCGGGCCATCATGGGTGAAGGCCTGGCCGTTGCGGCCTGATCGCGTGGGCAGCACGCAATCGAACATGTCCACCCCGCGCACCACGGCGCCAACGATATCATCGGGTTTGCCCACGCCCATCAGGTAACGCGGCGCCTCCTCCGGCAACTGGCCGGTGGCATAATCCAGCACACCGAACATCGCCGGCTGGCCTTCGCCCACCGCCAGCCCGCCAATGGCATAACCATCAAAGCCGATCGCGCGCAGCGCGGTGGCAGATTCGGCACGCAGCCGTTCATCAAGCCCGCCCTGCTGGATACCGAACAACGCCGCTCCGGCCGCGTGCTCACCGCCGGCATCGAACGCCGCCCGGCTGCGCGCCGCCCAGCGCATCGAACGGTCCATGGCGTCCTTCACCACTTCGCGCGGGGCGGGCAGGGCGACCAGTTCATCGAACGCCATGACGATATCGCTGCCCAGCAGGCGCTGGATTTCCATCGAACGTTCCGGGCTCATCAGATGCCGGCTGCCGTCGAGGTGGCTGGCGAAGGTGACACCTTCCTCTGTGCGCTTGGTCAGGCTGGACAGGCTCATCACTTGGTAACCGCCGCTGTCGGTCAGGATCGGCCGGTTCCAACCCATGAAGCTGTGCAGGCCGCCCAGCCGTGCAATCCGTTCCGCAGTCGGGCGCAGCATCAGGTGATAGGTGTTGCCCAGGATGATATCAGCGCCCGCGGCCCGCACTTCCGACGCGCGCATGGCCTTCACCGTGGCCGCCGTGCCCACTGGCATGAAGGCCGGCGTGCGGATTTCGCCGCGGCGCATCTGGATCGTGCCGGTGCGCGCCTTGCCGTCGCGGGCATGGATGTTGAAGGCGAAACGAGTCATTGGCCGCGCATAGCGTCTGTGGCAGGCTGCGTCTAATAAGGATGGGGCCAACATGCTTGGGGTTTTGCTTCTGCTGGCGGCTGCCGATCCGCTCACCGCGCCCGCGGTGGGGACGGCGGCGACTTGCCTGATCGTCGGCCGCCAGTTGGAATACAAGGTGGCCAGCGAAGATGTGCTGCTGGTGCGCGCTGGCGGGCGCTGGCACCGATCCCGCCTGCCTGATGGCTGCCCCGGCCTCAAACCCAACATGATCATCATGCGCCGTGACGCGTCCCCGCGCGCCTGCGCCAATGATCTGTTCGAGGTAAAGGACAATTTCACGCCTGAGGTGTTCAGCCTCTGCCGGTTCGGCCGGTTTGAGCCGCTGAACAAGGCGAGCCGATTCTGACGATGGGGAGAATGAACATGGTGAAATCCTGGGGCCTTGGCGCGGTGCTGCTGCTGGCTGGCTTTGGCGCCGGTTTGGCGGTCGCACAGGTGCAAACCGGGCGCACGCCGCAATTCGCCAACGAAGAGGTGAAAGTGTGGCGTTCGGTGATTGCGGTTGGCAATCCGCTGCCGTTGCACCGCCACGATCATCCGCGCGTGCTGATCGCCTTGAAGGGCGGCACCATGGATATCCGCGAGGAAACCGGCCAGTCGGACATCCAGAACTGGGAAACCGGCAAGGCCTATTGGTTGCCGGCCAATCCCAAGACGTTGCATCAGGATGTGAACGTGGGCAAGGAACCCATTGAAGTCATGGTGGTGGAGCTGCAGAAAGCGTGGTGAAGTCCCGCGTCGATCAACTGCTGGTGGAACGCGGCCTGGTTGAAAGCCGTACCCGCGCGCAGGCGCTGGTGATGGCCGGCCTCGTGTTTTCCGGTGACCGCAAGATCGCCAAGTCTGGCGACACGCTGGCTGCAGATGCGCCGCTGGAGGTGGAGGGTCGTGACCATCCCTGGGTGTCGCGCGGCGGCATCAAGCTCGATCACGGTCTTACCCATTTCGGCTGGGACGTGGCTGGCTCGGTCGCCATCGATGTCGGCTCCTCGACCGGCGGC
>JAIXPM010000199.1 GCA_027486275.1 Sphingomonadales bacterium
ATGTGACCATGCCCGCCCTGTCGCCCACCATGGAAGTGGGCACGCTGGCCAAATGGCATGTGAAACTTGGGCAGACCGTAAAATCCGGCGACATCATCGCCGAAATCGAAACCGACAAGGCCACCATGGAAGTGGAAGCCGTCGACGAAGGCACGGTGATCGAACTGGCGGTGCCGGAAGGCCTTGAAAATGTACCGGTGGGCACGGTGATCCTGCGCCTGGCCGGGGAAGGGGAGGCGGCTGCGCCGGCTCCCAAGGCCGCGCCTGTTGCGCCGCCGGCTCCGGTGGCTGCACCGGCGCCTGTTGCCGCGCCTGCTCCGGCGGCGGCTCCTGCCGCCCCAGTTCCAGCGGGCGACCGCGTCATCGCCAGCCCGCTCGCCCGCCGCATCGCCGAAATGCAGGGCGTGGACCTCGCAAGTGTTGCCGGCAGCGGCCCCCGCGGCCGCATCGTGCGCGCCGATGTGGAAGCGGCCAGCGGCAAGCCCGTCGCTGCCAATGCCCCTGCGCCCGTCGTGGCTGCTCCGGCTCCGGTGGCGGCACCTCTTCCGGCGGCACCTGTCACCAGCGATATTCCGCACAGCGTCGAGAAGCTCGGCAATGTCCGCAAGGTGATCGCCCGCCGCCTGACCGATGCCAAGCAGTCGATCCCGCACATCTACCTCTCGCTCGATGTCGAGCTGGATGCGCTGCTCAAACTGCGCGGTGAACTCAACACGGTGCTCGAACCGCGCGGCATAAAAATCAGCGTGAACGATCTCGTCATCAAGGCGCTGGCGCTTGGCCTGCGTCAGGTGCCGAAGTGCAACGTGGCGTTCGCCGGCGACACTCTGCTGGTCTATGATCGGGCCGATATCAGCGTTGCCGTCGCCGCGCCGTCGGGCCTGATCACGCCGATCATCGTGGGCGCAGATGGCAAGGCGGTCAGCCAGATCGCCAGTGAAATGAAGGCGCTCGCCGAAAAGGCCCGTGCCGGCAAGTTGCAGCCGCACGAATACCAGGGCGGCACCGCCAGCCTGTCCAACCTCGGCATGTTTGGCATCAAGCAGTTCGATGCCGTGATCAACCCACCGCAGGCGATGATCCTGGCCGTGGGTGCGGGCGAGAAGCGCGCCGTGGTGAAGGGTGACGCGCTGGCCATCGCCACTGTGATGACCATCACCGGCAGCTTTGACCATCGCGCCATCGACGGGGCAGACGGGGCGGCGCTGATGAGCGCGGTCAAGGCGCTGATCGAAAGCCCACTGGGGCTGGTGGCATGACCACCACCCACGATCTCGTCATCCTCGGGTCCGGCCCCGGCGGCTATGTGGCCGCCATCCGCGCGGCGCAGCTGGGGATGAGTGTCGCCATCGTCGAGCGCGAGCGCCTGGGTGGCATCTGCCTCAACTGGGGCTGCATCCCGACCAAGGCGCTGCTGCGGACGAGCGAGATCTATCACTATATCACCCACGCCGATGCCTATGGGCTGAGTGTGGAGAAGCCGTCGTTTGACTTGAAGAAGGTCACCGACCGTTCCCGCAAAGTGGCGGCCCAATTGAACAGCGGTGTGAAATCGCTGATGAAGAAGAACAAGATCGAGGTGGTCGAAGGGCAGGGACGGTTGACCGGGGCCACCACGGTTTCCGTGACCACCGCCAATGGCGAGCGCGTGCTGACGGGCAAGAATGTCATCGTCGCCACTGGCGCCCGTGCGCGGGATCTGCCGGGCGTGGAGGCCGACGGCAACCGCGTGTGGACCTATCGCCATGCCATGGTGCCGCCGGTGATGCCGACGAAATTGCTGGTGATCGGATCGGGCGCCATCGGCGTGGAATTCGCCAGTTTCTACAGCGACATGGGCGCGAAGGTGACCGTGGTCGAAATGCTCGACCGCATCCTGCCGGTGGAAGACGAGGAGGTTTCGGCCTTCGCGCAGAAGGCGCTCACCAAGCAGGGCATGGCCATTGTGACCGGCGCCAAGGTGTCGGACGTCACGCCCGGCCCCGAAGGCGTGAAAGCCACCATCACCACCGCCGACGGCAAAGCCAGCACCGACAGCTACAGCCATGTCATCGTTGCCATCGGCATCGTGCCCAATACCGAGAATATCGGCCTGGAAGCGCTGGGTGTCGCCACCAACCGTGGCCATATCGTGACCGATCCGATGTGCCAGACCAACGTGCCTGGCCTTTATGCCATCGGCGACGTGACGGCCCCGCCCTGGCTCGCCCACAAGGCCAGCCATGAAGGCATCATTGCGGTCGAACATATCGCCGGCGGCCATCCCCACGCGATGGACGTTGCCCGCATTCCGGGCTGCACCTATGCCCGCCCGCAGGTGGCCAGCATCGGGTTGACCGAAACCAAGGCGAAAGCCGCCGGCCACACGGTGCGCGTTGGCAAATTCCCGTTCATCGGCAATGGCAAGGCCATCGCACTGGGCGAAGCGGAAGGCTTCGTGAAGACGGTGTTTGACGCCACCACAGGCCAATTGCTGGGTGCGCACATGGTAGGCGCCGAGGTGACCGAGTTGATCCAGGGCTATGCCATCGCCATGGGCCTGGAAACGACGGAGGCAGAGTTGATGCACACCATCTTCCCGCATCCGACACTCAGCGAGATGATGCACGAAAGCGTGCTCGACGCCTACGGCCGGGCGCTGCACTTCTGAAACCAACGGAGCTGCGGCAGCCTGCCGCAGCCAAAGGTGACAGAAAGGCAATCTTTGGCCTTGCAAACAAGACCAAATCAATCTTATATCTGGCCCAACGGCGCGGCCCTAGGCAACTGCCCTTGTCAAAGGCCAAGCTGCTGCGGGCGTATCCGGCACTCCCCCCTGTTTGTGTCGGATACGCCCGTCTCTGCCGTTCAGGCGGATTTCAGCGCCGTGACATTCTCTTCTTCCCATTCCACCGACAGCGGCTCGAACTTGCCGGTCTCGTGGTTGAGCACCCGCAGCACGCCTTCGGCGATATCGAACAGCGCCCCTTGCAGGTGCAGTTCGCCAGCCGCTTCGGCGACGGCGATGAAGGGGAAGCTGCGCAGATTGTCGATGGAAAGCCGGATGGCGGCCAGTTCGAGCGCGCTGCAGGCATCGATATCGGGTGACAGCTGCGCCGCGGCGCGGATGGTATCGCGGGCCGGCGCAATCTGGCTCATCCAGCGTTTGATGAAGCCGCCTTCACCCGGCGCCGCGTCATCGAACGTGCCTTCAATGCTGGCCTTGATGCCGCCGCAACGCGCGTGGCCCAGAACCAATATATGATGCACTTTCAACTGGGTAACGGCATATTCGATGGCGGCCGACGTGCTGTGCTGCCCGTGCGTCGGATCGGGATCGAAGGGCGGCACCAGATTGGCCACGTTGCGCACCACGAACAT
>JAIXPM010000224.1 GCA_027486275.1 Sphingomonadales bacterium
AGCCGCGTTGTGCCGATCACGCCGGCCACCATCAGCCGTGCACCCGGCGCCTGGGTGCCCAGGCTGTGCAGCGTCTCGCCATCAACAAGTTCCAGATAATCCAGCCGCACGAAACCGGCAGACTTGACGGTGCGCTCACCGGCGGCCAGCGCCGCTGCCACCGGCATGCCGCCAAGAATCGCCGCGCGCGTCGCCTGCAGCGCCTGCGGCAGCGCCAGCGCGCGGCTACGCTCGTCGGCCGAAAGATAGGCGTTTCGGCTGGACAGGGCGAGCCCGTCATCATCGCGCACGATGGCGCAGCCGTGGATTTCCGTGCCAATGTCCAGATCTACTGCCATGCGCTTGACGATGGCCAGCTGCTGCCAGTCTTTCTCGCCAAACACCGCCGCATCGGCTTGGCACGCGCTCAGCAGCTTCGCCACCACGGTCGCCACGCCGTCGAAATGCCCCGGCCGTACTCGGCCGCACAGCAGATCAGGCAGGCCGCCCACGCGCACGAAGCTGGCAAAGCCCGGCGGATACATGGTGGCGACATCGGGGGCGTAAAGCAGGCTGCACCCTGCGCCGGCGAGCTTCACGGCATCGCCGGCTTCATCACGCGGATAGCGGGCAAGATCCTCGTTGGGGCCGAACTGCTTGGGATTCACGAAGATCGAAGCGACCACGACATCGGCCAGTGTGAGGCCTTTCGTCACCAGTGCCAGATGGCCGGCGTGCAGCGCGCCCATGGTCGGCACGAAGGCGACCCGCTTGCCCGCGGCCTGCCAGGCCCGCACCTTGGCGCGCAATTCGGCAGGCGTTCGCAGGGTGGGCAGTGTGTTGGTCATGCAGTCTTCACCAAGGATCACCCGCAAGGGGCGTTGACAGGCTGGCGGCGCTGTGGGCGATACGGGTTCGGAGTGCAAGCCAGAACAAGGGATGACTGTGACTGCTCATGTGATCGTGCTCGCCAATGAAAAGGGCGGCACCGGCAAATCGACCACCGCCGTGCATATCGGCGTTGCGCTGGCGCTTGCCGGCAAACAGACCGCGCTGATCGATCTCGACAGCCGCCAGCGCACCTCTGCCCGCTATCTGGAAAACCGCTGGAACCACGCCCAGCGCCACGGCATCACCCTGCCCGGCCCGGCCGCGGTTGTGGTGGCCGATGGCGACGGCGCCGAAGCCGAACTGGCGATGCGGTTTCAGCAGGCGCGCGGCCAAGATTTCATCGTGGTCGATTCGCCCGGCCGCGATTCGGCGCTGGCCCGCGCCGCCATGGCCCGCGCCGACACGCTGGTGACACCAATCAACGACAGTTTCGTCGATTTCGATCTGATCGGCGAAGTGGATGGCGACACGTTCGAAGTGAAGAAGCCCAGCTTCTATGCCGAAATGGTCTGGGAAGCCCGCACCCGCCGTGCCCGTGAAGAGAGCCGCCCGATGGATTGGGTGGTGCTCAGGAACCGCCTCTCCACGCTTGATGCCCGCAACAAGCAGCGGGTGGGCGCGGCGTTGGAGACGCTGTCGAAACGCATCGGTTTCCGCGTGCTGCCCGGCCTTTCGGAGCGCGTGATCTTCCGCGAATTCTTCCCGCGCGGGCTCACCCTGCTGGATCGCGCCGCGCTCACCGATTTCTCACTCTCCCACGTTGCCGCCCGCAACGAATTGCGTGCCCTCATCGCCGGGCTGAACCTGCCCGGCGGGATCGAGATGGCCGCCTGATGGGCCTTGCCCTGATCGTCGTGCTCGGCCTTGCCTGGTGGCTGCACCAGAAGGGCCGGCTGCTGCCCAATCTGATGCTGTATGGCGGCCTTGGTGTTGCCGGGCTGCTGGCCGTTCGCTTCCTCTCCAGCGGCCGCTTTGTGCCTGCAGCACTGGTGGCGGCGGGCGGCTGGGCGTGGTGGATGTGGAACCAGCAAGGCGGACAGGCCAATGGCGAGCTGGCGCAGGCAGCGCGGCTGCTCGGCGTTGCCCCCGATGCGCCGTCCGAAACCATCTGGCAGGCGTGGCGCCAGGCGATGACCAGCGCCCACCCCGATGCCGGCGGCACGGCCGAAGCCGCCCAGGCCCTCACCGCCGCGCGCGACCTCTTGATCATGGCCGCTGAAAAGCGCCGGGACTCAGCGGACTGAGCGCTTGATGGCCGGCCACAACTTCCATCCCAGTCTGCTGCGCGCCTACGACATTCGCGGAATCGTGGGCGACACCTTGACCGAAACCGATGCCACCGCTGTTGGCCGCAGTTTTGGCACCATGCTGCGCCGCGCCGGCGGCCGTACCGTCTGCCTGGGCCGCGATGGCCGCGTGAGCAGCCGCGGCCTGGCCAACGCCGTTGCGGGCGGGTTGATGGCGGCCGGCTGCGACGTAATCGATATTGGCCTCGGCCCCTCGCCGATGTTGTATTTCAGCGTGTTCGAAATGCACGCCGATGCTGGCCTGATGGTCACCGGCAGCCACAATCCGCCCGATTGGAACGGCATCAAGATGATGCGCAGCAGCGGGCCCTTTCATGGGGCCGATATTCAGGCGCTCGGCACCATGGCAGCAGCCGGTGACTGGGAGAGCGGCGACGGTTCAGCCCGCATCGCCGATATCATGGATCGCTATGTCGATGCGATGCTGGCCAATTTTCGCGGCGGCGCCTTCACCATCGCGTGGGATTGCGGCAACGGCGCCGCCGGCCCAGTGGTGGAGCGCCTCACCCGCCTGCTGCCCGGCACCCATCACCTGCTGTTCAGTGACGTGGATGGCCGCTTCCCCAATCACCATCCCGATCCCACGGTGGAAGCCAATCTGGCCGATCTCAAACGCGTGGTGATCGAAAGGGGCTGCGATTTCGGCGTGGCCTTCGATGGCGATGCCGATCGCATCGGCGCCGTTGATGGCCAGGGCCGCGTTGTGTGGGGCGATGAGCTGCTCGGCATCCTGGCCGATCCGGTGCTGCGCGAATTGCCCGGCAGCACCATCATCGGCGACATCAAGGCCAGCCAGGCGCTGTTCGATCGCATCGCCGCGCTGGGTGGCGTGCCCGACATGTGGAAGAGCGGCCACAGCCTGATGAAGGCCCGCCTGCTGGAACTGAACGCGCCGCTGGCCGGCGAAATGAGCGGCCACATCTTCTTCGCCCACCGCTGGCATGGCGTGGACGATGGCATCTTGGCCGCCGTGCGCCTGATCGAGGCGGTGACGGCACTGGGCGGCTCGCTGACAGCGCTGAAAGACGCGATGCCGGCGATGATCAACACGCCAGAGTATCGCTTCCCCTGCCCCGAAACCCGCAAGTTCGCCGTGGTGGCCGAAGTGCTGGCCCGGCTGAAGGCTGAGGGTGCCCGCGTGAACGAGATCGACGGCGCCCGCGTGATGCGCGCCGATGGCTGGTGGCTGCTGCGCGCGTCGAACACGCAGGATGTGCTCACCGCCCGCGTCGAAGCCAGGGATGCCGCTGCGCTGGCGCGCTTGCTGGCCGAGCTGAATGACCAGTTGGCCCTGTCCGGCGTGGCACCCGTTGCCGCCAGCCACTGACGGAGCGGGACAACACACCCCTTCCCCCGTTCCCGTCAATCCCCTAAGTCGCTGAAGCATGAGCATCTGGGCAACGTTGGCCGGCACGGCACTGGGCCTGGTGATCGGCGGCCCCTTGGGGGCGCTGGCCGGCGCGGCGGCGGGCGGCGCCGTGGATGCCATGCGGGCCCGCGCCACCAACCCGGAACGCCGCCGCGTCGCCTTCTCCATCGCCGCCATCGCACTCGCCGCCAAGATGGCCAGCGCCGATGGCAATGCCAGCGCCGCCGAATTCGCCACCTTCCAGCGCCTGTTCCATGTCGACCCTTCCGAAGCCAACAATGCCAGGCGCTTCTATGATCTGGCCAAGGGATCGATGGCCGGCTTCCAGGCCTATGCCATCCAGGCTGCCGACCTGCTCGGCCAGGGTTCAGCCACGCTGGAGGATCTGCTCGATGCGCTGTGGATGATCGCGGCGGTGGATGGCTTTCACGAGGCCGAACTGGCCTTTCTGGGCGAAGTCGCCACCATCCTGGGCTTTGATGAAGCAGCGCAAGCCCGCATCCGCCGCCGCCACCTCGCGCCGGCGGCCGATGATCCGTGGGCGGTGCTGGGGGTGGAGCCAGGCGCCGATGCCGCCGCGCTGCGCGGCGCCTATCACGCGCTGGTGAAACGCTATCACCCCGATCGCGCGCTGGCCGAAGGTGTGCCCTCCGAATTCATCCGCGTGTCGGAACTCAGGATGGCCGACATCAACGCCGCCTATGACCGGCTGACGGGACGGCGGCGATGAAACCCCTGCATCTGGCCATGATCCTCGCCATCGACGTGGTGTGGGGCTGCAATATCGTCGCCGTGAAGGAAGGCGTGATGAGCGCCGGGCCGTTCACGGCGGTGCTGCTGCGCTACGTCGTCGCCACGGCCGTCTGCCTGCCGTTTCTGCGCTGGCTGCCGGGGCGGATGGGGCTGATCCTGCTCGCTGGCTTTGTGTCCGGCGCGCTGTTCATGTCGCTGGGCGCGGTGAGCTTCGCGCTGGCCGACAATATTTCCGCGCTGTCCATCGTTGGGCAATTGGGCGTGCCGTTCAGCCTGATCCTCGCCGTGATCTTCATGAAGGAGGAAATCCGCTGGCCGCGCATCACCGCCATCGCCATCTGTTTCATGGGCGTGGTGGTGATGGGCTTTGATCCGGCGATCGCCAGTGAACGCATCGGCATCCTGCTCACGGTGGGCGCGGCCTTGAGCTGGGCGGCGGGTAACCTGTTGTTCCGAAAGCTGCAGGGCGTGTCGGTGCTGGTGATCCACGGCTGGCTCGGCATCGTTGCCATTCCGATCATGGCCACGCTGGCCTGGACGTTTGAGCCCGCCAAACTCGCCGCCATCCCCGATCTGCCGCTCAGCACCTGGGGCTGGATCGCCTATTCGGGCATCATGTCCAGCATTGTCGGTCACGGCGGGATGACATGGCTGTTCCAGCGTTACCCGGTCGCTGTCGTCTCGCCGCTCACCCTGCCGACGCCGCTGATCTCGGTCGCCATCGCGGTGGCGGTGTATGACACGCCGATCACCGGCCAGATGATGGTTGGCGGGCTCTTGACGCTGGTCGGCGTCGCCATCATCACCATCCGCACCGCGCAGCGGCGTGACAGCGACATGCCGGTGGAGCCAACATGATTCAGCGCGCCAGCCCCAATTTCAACGACCGGCAACTGCCCATTGGCATGGTGGTACTGCACTACACCGGCATGCAGAGCGGCGCCGAAGCCATCGACTGGCTGGCCAACCCGCAGTCCGGCGTTTCCGCCCATTATGTCGTCGCCGAAGACGGCCAGGTGCTGCAAATGGTGGATGAAACCAAGCGCGCCTGGCACGCCGGTCGCAGTTGGTGGCGGGGCGTGACGGACGTGAACAGCGCCAGCATCGGCATCGAGATCGTCAACCCCGGCCACGAGTTCGGCTATGTCCCCTTCCCCACCCCGCAGATGGACGCCGTGCACGCACTGGTGGCCGAAATCTGCGC
>JAIXPM010000304.1 GCA_027486275.1 Sphingomonadales bacterium
GCCGCGTTACTGGATCGAGGCTAAGCGGCCCACCGCGCCCGCCGACCGCCAGCGCGCGGAAAGCGGCGGCCTGTTCCAGCAATGTCACCTCCGCAGATCCCAGCGCCAGGGAAAAGCCATAATAATCCCCCGGCCGGTCGATGCCGCGATAGCCCACATCCTGCAGGCGCTGTCGGAACGGCTCGACCCCGGTGAGCAGCAGCGCGCGCACGGCCGGCACGTTCAGGCTGTTGCCGAGCGCCGTGCGCACCGACACGGCCCCGCGAAACCCGCGATCATAATTTTGCGGGATATAAAGCCCGGTGGCGGTTTCCAGATCGACCGGGCTGTCATCGAGCAGCGACGCCGCCGTGAGCAACCGCCGTTCCAGCGCGAGCGCATAAAGCTGCGGCTTCAGCGTCGATCCGGCCTGGCGCGGCGCGGTGACGCCGTCCACGGCCGCCGCCCGGCTGGCCGCGCCGGCGCTGCCCACCCAGGCCAGGATGCGCCCGGTCTCATTATCCACCACCACGGCGGCGGCATCGCGCACGTTTCGCTCGCCCAATGTTGCCAGTTGCCGATCAGGCAGGCGGCGTGGCCGGCCAGGCTGGCGGGCGTGGGCGACGCTTCGCTGGCGATCAGGAAAATCTGGTCTTCGGCCAATTCCTCATATTCGGGCGCGATGGCGCGCAGCGATGGCCCTGGCGTGGTGAACCGGAAGGGCCCCGTGGCAGGCAGCGGACGGCCGGCGAGATCCTTCAGTCCGGGCGCAAGGCTGAAACTGCACGCCCGCCCGCCCGGCAGTGGTGCGGCCAGATCGATGGCAAAACGCTGTGGATCCAGCCATTGGCCCTTGCCGCCCGCCCCGCAGGCACCATTGATGGGCGCGGACGCGCTGCCCCCGAGCGCGACCATAGGCGTGGCAAAACGCACCACGATCTGGCGCGGCGCCGCCACCATCCCTTCCGGCGAGAAACCCGCCACGCCGGGCCGCGCCTGCCCGATCAGCGGCATGGCGGCGAGGCCAAGCAGCAGCCCCGCGCCCAACAGGCGCCAGGGCATCCGGGGCGGCGGTGTCGGCATGAGCCAAGCTTGCCGGGAAGCGTGCGCAGCAACAAGCGATAGTCTTGATCTGGCCGCTGTTTGGGCATGCCTTTTTCCTGTCACGCTGGCCGGCTAGGCGTTAGTTATGATGCGTCTGATCCTTGCTCCGCTGGTGGTGTTGTTGATGGCTGCTGCCCCCCCGAACTCCGCGTTGAAACCCGCGCCCGTTCCGGCTGGCCCGCCGGCCCCGCCGATCATCATCGCGCATCGCGGCGCCAGTGCCGAGCGGCCGGAACACACGCTGGCCGCCTATGAACGCGCCATCGTACAGGGCGCCGATTTCATTGAACCGGACCTTGTGCCGACCAAGGATCATCAGCTGGTGGCCCGGCACGAGAACGAGATCAGTGGCACCACCGATGTCGCCAACCATCCCGAATTTGCTGCCCGCAAGACGACCAAGACCATCGACGGCGAGGCGATGACCGGCTGGTTCACCGAGGATTTCACTCTGGCCGAACTGAAGACGCTGCGCGCGAAAGAACGCCTGCCGCAGCTGCGCCCGGCCAATGCGGAATTTGATGGCCAGTTTGAAATCCCGACGCTGGCCGAGATCATTGCGCTGGCCAAATCCGCTTCGTCCCGTACCGGGCGGACGATTGGCATTTACCCCGAAACCAAGCATCCCAGCTACTTCCGCGCCATCGGCCTGCCGCTGGAGCCGGTGCTGCTGCGCGAACTGGCCGCGGCCGGCTGGACGACGCGCGCGGCGCCGGTGTTCATCCAGAGCTTTGAAGTCGACAATCTGAAAGCCTTGAAGGGTCAGACCAGCGTGCGCCTGATCCAGCTGATGGGTTCAACCGGCAAATCAGCTGATGGCTATGACTATGCCGCGCTGGCCAGTGCCGAAGGGCTGAAGGCAGTTGCGGCTTATGCCGCTGGCATCGGCCCGGAACGGGTGATGATCATCCCGCGCGGACCTGATGGCCGCCTTGCCCAGCCCACCAGCCTGGTGCGCGATGCCCACGCGGTGGGGCTGGAAGTGCATCCCTGGACGTTCCGTCCGGAGAATTACTTCCTGCCCGAAGGCCTGAAATCCAGCGCCGATCCGCGCGCAGCGGGCGATGTGGACAGTGAAATCCGCACCTATCTCGCCGCCGGCATCGATGGCCTGTTCAGCGATTCAACCGCAGCGGCGGTCAAGGCACTGGCCCAGCCTCAACGCTGACCAAACGAAAGTGGGTGCAGGGGCTCAGCCCCTGCCCGCCGGAGGCCCTCTTCTTCTGATTGGTCAGCGCTCCGGCCAATCCAGCACGAAATTGATGTGCGCCGCCGCGATCGGCTTGTCGCGGCTGCCCTGCCAGGCTTGCGCATGCACATTCACCACGCGGCGGCCCAGCTTGGTGATGCTGGCGACAGCGCGGGTTTCCAGGCAAGCGCCTTCGCGCATGAAATCAACGGTGACGGTGACAGGGCGCACGC
>JAIXPM010000190.1 GCA_027486275.1 Sphingomonadales bacterium
CGTCTGCTGGAGGAGGGGATTTCGATCCGCGACCTGCGTTCCATCGCCAGCGCCCTCGTAGCGGTTGCATCCAAAAGCCAGGAACCGGCGGAACTCGCTGAATATATTCGCCCGACACTTGGCGCGGCGCTGGTGCAGGAGCTGGCCGGTGTCAAAGCGCCGCTGGCGGCTGTCGCGCTCGATCCCGGTCTCGAAACCCTGCTGGTGCAGGCCGTGCGGGCCAATCCGGGAGCGGCGCACCCCTTTGACCCGGCGCTGGTCACCCGTGTGGCCGAAGCGGTGGCTGCGGTGACCCGTTCCCTGATGAACGAAGGCCGGCGCTTTGCCATCGTCACCGTGCCGCAGGTGCGCCGGCCGTTGTGGCAGCTGCTGCGTGCCCGACTGCCCGGCGTGCCCGTGCTGGCCTTTCCTGACATCCCCGATGACCGCGACGTGGAGGTGCTGGCCGTGATTGGCGCAGCCCAGCCCGCCCGCGCCCCCACCCTCGAAGGAGACGCCTGATGGACGCCCGGCTTGGCCTTGATCCTGCCCTCTATGCGCCGCGCGCGCTGGCCCAGGTCGATCCCGAACGGTTGATTTCCAGCCATTTGCAGCTGGTTCGCCGCATCGCCTGGCATGTCCACGCCCGCGTCTCGTCAGCGATCGACGTCGAGGATCTGGTGCAGATCGGCATGGTCGCGCTGATCGAGGCGGCGCGCAGTTTCGAAGATCGCGGTCATGCCGCCTTTGCCACCTATGCCAGCGTGCGGGTGCGCGGCGCGATGATTGATCAACTCCGCAAAGGCGCCACGCTGGTGCGCTCCGCCATGCGTCGCAAGCGCGAATGGGGGCAGGTGCGCGCCCGTCTTGAAGGCCAGTTGGGCCGCACCGCCACCGACGAAGAAATGGCCGCAGCGCTCGAGCTGCCAGTGGCCGAATATCGCTCCGCCAACGCCCAGACCCACGCCGCGCAATCGGAAAGCCTGGACGACGTCTATTCCGACCACAGCGAATGGTTTGCCAGTGGCGACCCTGATGCACACGACTGTCTTGAACAGGATCGCCGGCGGCGTGCCATTGCTGCTGCCATCGCAACCCTGCCAGAGCGTGAAGCGCAGGTGCTGCAGCTCTATTTCGTCGAGGAACTGAACCTGGAGGAGATCGGCGAGGTGCTCGGCGTTGGCGCGGCGCGGATCTGCCAGATCAAGAAGGCGGCCCTCACCAAGCTGCGCGGGCAGCTCACGGGTTGGGCTGATGATTAGGCCGGTTGCGCAGGCGGCAGCGCTTTGGCAGCGTAACGGCCATGGACATGACCCGCCTGCGCTCGCTGCTGTACCTTCCCGCCAACCGGCCCAGCGCCATCGCCAAGGCGCGCACCTTGGCCGCCGATGCTGTCATCCTCGATCTGGAAGACGCGGTGCAGCCTGATGCCAAGGCCGATGCCCGCGTTGCAGCATTGGCGGCCGCGCTGGAAGGTGGTTGGGGCGAACGCGCGCTGTTCCTGCGGGTGAACGGCATTGGCACGCCCTGGCATGGCGACGATATGGCCGCGGCGCATACGCAAGGCTTTGCCGGCATCGTGGTGCCCAAGGTGGACACCGCTGCAGAAGCCGCCGGCGTGGTGAAACGTGCTGGCGGCCAGCCTGTGCTGGCAATGATCGAAACCCCGGCCGGTGTGATCAATGCTGCTGCCATTGCCGCCACGTCGGGGGTGGCTGGCCTGATTGCGGGCATGGCCGATTTGGCCAAGGCGTTGAATTGCGGCGTTGATGCGAACCGCACACCCTTGCTCTACAGCCTGTCTGCCATCGTCCTTGCCGCCCGCGCTGCCGGGGTCGCGTGCTTTGATGGCGTGTGCACCGAGTATCGCAACGAAGCTGCGTTCCGGGTCGAGGCCGGGCAGGGCAAGTTGCTTGGTTTTGACGGCAAGACGCTGATTCATCCCAGCCAAGTCGATCCCTGCAACGCGGTCTTTTCACCTTCGGCTGACGAGGTGGCGACAGCCAAGGCGATGATTGCCGCCTATGATGCCGCCTTGGCCCAAGGCCGTGGCGTTGCCACGCTCGACGGCCAGATGGTGGAAATCCTTCACGTCGAACAGGCACGGCGGCTGCTGGCGCGGGCCTAGGCCGCCTCGGCCCTCGCTCCGCATTTGTGGCAGGAGGGTGAGAAGGTGCCCTTGCGCGCGCTGCAGCTGCCGTTGTTCATGGTCACGTTGTTGAATCGGCGTCGCCGGCCAGTCAAACAGCTGCCGCGTGGGCATTGCGGCAAAGAAGGGCTTGGCAAAGCGCGTGCGATTGCCTAACCGCGCTGAGCGCTCAGTCATATGGGCTGTTGGGGCGTCGCCAAGCGGTAAGGCACCGGTTTTTGGTACCGGCATTCCCAGGTTCGAATCCTGGCGCCCCAGCCAACCGATTTCCTTTGAAACATTTGCGCCATCTTGCCCGCCCGCCGCTCATCAATGGTGGTGGGTGCCAGCCAACTCATTGTGTCGATTGTCAGACTTTTTGCCATTGCCCGGCTTGGGAGTCGGGGACCCACCCAAATTTTGCCTGCAGAGTTAGTACTGGCACGATGGGCACGGCCCCGACTTTTCCGGCCACAGCCTGTTCCGATTAGAGAAAAGGTGCGCTCGTCCTGCGTTCCCCGCCAACCGCCAGCGACCGCCGCGGTATTGGCCAGTAAACTGTGCTTCACCCGCCCGCACTGATCGGCAGCGGCAGTTTCTTGACCAAGCTGTGAAATCCACGCGCCGGTCGCAGAGCCATCTGGTCTGCGCTCCACCGACTATTTTGCTGCACCCCCACTGGCGCGCGGCTGCCATGCTGGCTATGCGCAGC
>JAIXPM010000021.1 GCA_027486275.1 Sphingomonadales bacterium
AGGTATTGCGCGCGATCGGCATGATGGCGGGAACGGCCGTACTCTATCAGGCGATGGAAGTGCTGGGCCATGCCAAGGAAACCCAGTTTGCTGGGCCGCCCAATCTGCAGGGCGCGCGGCCGGGAACGAAGGTGGTCGTGCTGGGCGCCGGTCTGGCCGGCATGCTGGCCGCCTATGAACTGGCCAAGGCAGGCTATGACGTTCAGATCCTTGAATACAACAACCGTCCTGGTGGCCGGAACTGGTCGCTCTATGGCGGCGACACCTATACTGAATTGGGCGGCGCCACGCAGAAAGTGGGCTTTTCCGAAGGCAATTATCTCAACCCCGGCCCATGGCGCATTCCCTATCACCACCGCGCGCTGCTGCATTATTGCAAGAAATTCGGCGTGGCGCTGGAGCCGTTCATCCAGATGAACCAGCAGGCACTGGTGCAATCGTCCAAGGCCTTCGGCGGCAAGCCGATGCGGTATCGCGAGCTGCACGCCGATTGGGATGGCAATGTCGCCGAACTGCTGGCCAAGGCCATCGACAATCGCGGCCTTGATTCGGTGATGACCAAGGAAGACGCTGATCGCTTGCGCATCGCGCTGCGCGAATGGGGCGCGCTGGATCAGAATTTCAAATATTCCAAGAACTACCGCTCCTCGCGGCGACGCGGCTTTGAACGCGCGCAGGGCGGCGGCGTGCTCGGCGAGCCCATCCCGTCTGATCCCCATGCCTTCAAGGATATCCTTGATTCCGGCATCTGGCGCACCGTTGCCCAGCACATGAACATCTATCACCAGCATGCGATGTTCCAGCCGGTGGGCGGCATGGGCATGATCGGCCGTGGCTTTGCCAAACAGGTCGAAGGCAAGATAAGGTACAACCAGAAGGTCACCAGCATCAGCCAGCAGGGCGGCAAGGTGACGGTGATGCACACGGATACCGGCAGCGGCGTCACCAGCACCACCGAAGCCGATTATTGCGTCTGCACCATCCCGCTGTCGGTGTTGAGCCAGATCGATGTCGATTGCTCACCCGGCCTCGATGCCGCGATCCACGCCGTGCCTTATTCCAACTCGGTGAAGGTCGGCCTCGAATTCAAGCGCCGCTTCTGGGAAGAGGAAGAGGCAATCTATGGCGGCATCAGCTTCACCGACCGCGAGATCAGCATGATCTCCTATCCATCGGGCAAGCTGCACAGCGATGGCCCGGCGGTGATCCTGGGTGCTTACACATTCGGCCCGGCAAGCTACAAGTTTGCCGGCATGACGCCCGAAGAACGCATCCAACGCGCGCTCGAACAGGGCAGTGTGTTCCATCCCGGCCGCTACAAGGAAGAATTCATCGGCGGCGCCACAGTGGCGTGGAGCCGGGTGCCGTTCACTCTGGGCTGCTGCGCCCAGTGGAACGAGGATACCCGCAAGGAACATTATCAGACGCTGGTTGCTGTCGATAACCGGCTGGTGCTAGCCGGCGAACATGCCAGCTATATCGGCTGCTGGATGGAGGGCGCGATCCTGTCGTCGCTCGATGCCGTCACCCGCCTGCACAGCCGAGCCCTGGAGGCCTGATCAATGCGTTTCGTTCTGTTTGCCGCCGTTCTGATCGCCAGCCCGGCGTTGGCCCAGAGGCCAGCCAAGCCGGCACCGGCGCCGCACCCGGGAGCCGAGGTTTATCAGAATATCTGCCAGGCCTGCCATATGGCCAACGCGCTGGGCGGCGAAGGCGCCGGCAAGATTCCGGCGCTGGCGAAGAATGGGGCACTGGAGGCGGCCGGCTATCCGATCATGGTGGTGACCGGCGGCAAGAACGCCATGCCGTGGTTCCGTGGCGCGCTGACCGATCAGCAGATTTCCGACGTAATCAACTATGTTCGCAGCAATTTCGGCAACAAATACAAAGACAAAGTGACGCCGGCGATGGTGGCCGAGATGGGCGTGCCAGCACCGAAGGGTGGCATGCGCGAGCAATAGGCGCTGTGGCCCCTCCTGGTCAGGAGGGGCCAGCGTCACTCATTTCGCGAAGTAAAACTCGTACGCCGGGTTGGTCAGAAACGGCTCCAGCCGGTCGGCCAGCACCAGCGTGCGGAACAGATCGGCCGCTTCCTTGTATTTGCCGGCGGCGAAGAAATTGTCGCCCACCTGCGCCTTCCAGGCGGCCAACTGCTCCTCGGTGACACGGGTGATCATCGCGGCGTCGACCGCCTCGCCGCTATCGAGCGTGGCGCCATTCTTTCGCCATTGCCACAATTGCGTGCGGCTGATTTCGGCGGTGGCAGCATCTTCCATCAGATTGTGCAGCGGCACCGCGCCCTGCCCGCGCAGCCAGGCCGCGACATAGCCGATGCCGACATTGATGTTGTTGGTCAGGCCGGCGAGTGTGCGCGGGCCATCGGGCGGCGTTACCAGATCGGCAAGCGTCGCCTCACCGGCCGGGATCACCTGCAACTGGTTCGGCGTCGGCATCAGTCGGTCGAACACTTCGCGCGCCACGCCGACCAAGCCGGGGTGGGCAACCCAGGTGCCATCGTGACCCAGCGTGGCTTCACGCTCCTTATCGGCGCGCACGGCAGCGAACGCCGCTTCATTGGCAGCTTCATCGTCCTTCACCGGGATGAAGGCGCTCATGCCGCCCATCGCATGGGCGCCGCGGCGGTGGCACACCCGCACCACGTGCGCGGCATAGGCGGCCATGAACGGCACCTTCATGGTGACAGCGGCGCGATCAGGCAGCAGCTTGGTCGCGTCGTTCTGGAAGGTTTTGATATAGCTGAAGATATAATCCCAGCGGCCGCAGTTCAGCGCCGTGATGTGATCCTTGAGTTCATAGAGGATCTCCTCTGCCATGAACGCGCCGGGCAGCGTCTCGATCAGCACGGTGGCGCGGATGGTGCCCAGCGGCAAATTCAGCATCGACTGGGCGGTGATGAAGACATTGTTCCACAGCCGGGCTTCCAGGCTGTGTTCCAGCTTGGGCAGATAGAAATAAGGGCCGCTGCCCTTGGCCAGCAGCGCGCCCGCATTGTGGAAGAAATAGAGGCCGAAATCGAAGATGGCGCCGGCGACGCGCTCGCCATCGACGATCATGTGGGCTTCATCCAGATGCCAGCCGCGCGGGCGGCAAATCAGCACGGCTGTCTTGTCATTCAACTTGTAGCTCTTGCCCTTGTCTTCGAGACTGATCGTGCCAGCCGCGGCATCGCGCAGGTTCACCTGACCCTGCACCATCACGTCCCAGGTCGGTGCCGAGGCATCTTCCAGGCAGGCCATGAAACATTGCGCGCCGCTGTTGAGGGCGTTGATCACCATCTTGCGGTCGCACGGCCCGGTGATCTCGACGCGGCGATCGGCCAGATCGGCCGGGGCGGGGCGCACCTGCCAGCTGCGATCATCACGGATCGACGAATATTCGGGTGCAAAGCCGATGAAGCCTTCCTCGTTGATCCACGCCTGCCGCTGATCGCGGGCGCGCAGCAGGGCCAGCCGGGTCGGGTTGTACATCCGGTGCAGCTGGGCGACGAAGGCCAGCGCCTCGGGGGTGAGGATCGTTTCGTAACCGGGCTGCATTGCGCCCTTGATCTCGACACCGGCAAGGGCGGGATTGCTGCTCATGAAAGGCCTTTCATTCATCGGTAAAGCGGAAGGGGGTGAGCACGCGCTGGCGCTCGTCGAAAGCGAGATGGGCACCAGCGGGCGGGGCGCCGCGCTGACGGCAGGCGGCGCGGTGGCAGGCGGCGCAGCCGGGGCCGATCGGCGTGGCTGGGCCGTTCAGTTCAACGCCGGCGTTCCATGACAGGGACGACGCATGGGAGACGTCGCAGCCGATACCAATGGCAAAGCCCGGGCGTGGCACCCCCCAGGGCAGGGCAGCGGTGCGGATGGTACGGGCGAGCGTCAGGAAGCGTTGGCCATCTTCCAGCTCCACCAGTTGCCGGCGGATTTCGCCCGGCCGGTCAAAGGCGTGATAGAGGTGCCAGAGCGCACAGCCGCCGATGACTGGTAGCGGCGATGCGCCGGGGGCAAAGCGCTTGGAAACGGTCCCGGCGCGGTCGACCCGCAGGAAGAAGAAGGGCACGCCGCGCGCGCCAGGGCGGTGCAGGGTGGTGAGCCGATGCGCCACTTGTTCCAGCCCGCGACCGAAACGCGCCTGCAGCAGTTCAACATCATAACCGGTCGCCTCGCAGGCGGCGAGGAAGCGGGCATAGGGCATCAGCGTGGCGGCGGCGGCATATTTGCC
>JAIXPM010000359.1 GCA_027486275.1 Sphingomonadales bacterium
CGCCATATCGAAGGCGCGCCCGCCAGTCGCTTCGCCGCCGCCGCGCTGTTTGCCGATGCGCCCTATTTGTGGGGCGGCCGCAGCCCCGATGGCGTTGATTGTTCCGGGCTGGTGCAGCAGGCGCTGGCCGCCGAAGGCATCGCCCTGCGCCGCGACACCGATCTGCAGGTGGCGATGGGCGAGCCGGTGAAATTCGCTGCGCGTGAGGCCGGTGATATTGTGTTCTGGCCCGGCCATGTCGGGCTGCTGCTGGAGGGCGACCTTCTCTGCCACGCCAACGCGCACTGGATGCGGGTGGTGACGGAGCCGCTGGCCGACGTGATCGCGCGGTTGCCAGATGCTGAGCCGGCGGTGCGACGTTTCAGCTGAGTCTTGGCCCTCCCCCCTAGCGGGGGAGGGCCAACAGCTTACTTCGGTTTGACGAACTTCAGCGTCATGCGGTCAGATTCACCGATGGCGGCAAACTTGGCCTTGTCCACGTCGCCCTTCGCGAAGGTCGGCGGCAGGGTCCACACGCCGTCGGGATAATCCTTGGTGTCCTTCGGGTTGGCGTTCAATTCCGACGAGCCAGCGAGCTTGAAGCCGGCCTTTTCGGCCAGCATCTTGACGTACGACACCTTCATGTAACCGCTCTTCTTCATGTCGGCGTCCGCTCGGGCTTCGGGCAGGCGGTGTTCGACCACGCCCAGCGTTCCGCCCGGCTTCAGGGCCTTGAAAAAAGCGTTGAAGGCTTCCTGATCCCAGCCGCCCATGTGCCAGTTGTGAACGTTGCGGAAAGTGAGCACCACATCGGCGCTGCCGGGTTCCACGATATCGGCCACACCTTTGCCGAACGTGCCGATGCCGATATCGCCATAAATCGCCTTGTCGGCATATTTGGTCTTGAAATTCTCGACGCTCTTGGCGGCGTTCACCGAAGCCAGCGGGTTGGCGAGGCCGGCGACATATTTGCCGTTGCCCTTCATCGCCGGTGCCAGGATTTCGGTGTACCAGCCGCCGCCCGGTGACACTTCCACCACGGTCTGGCCGGGCTTCACGCCGAGGAATTTCAGCGTCTGCGCAGGGTGGCGATACTGGTCACGTGCCTTGTCGGCCGGCTTGCGCCAGCTGCCGGCAATGGCGTCTTCGATCGGGCCGGCAAATGCGGGCGCGGCGATGGTGGCCATGATGGCAGCAACGGCGAATGAACGGATCATGGTTTTTCTCCCCGAAAGGTACGTTGGGTTGATGGGTAGCTCTGTGCGTACCCCCCTGCAAGACGGGAGATTGCCTGTGGCTGAATGCCCTGTCAAAGCGCGCCCGATGGAACAGGAAACCACCTTCATGCTGCTGGCCGCCGGGGCAGCGCTGGCCGTGGCCGGCGCACTGGGCGGCGTGGCGCGAACCCGGGCGCCGCTGGCCTGGCACGCGCATCTGCCGTGGAACGGGATCGCCTTTGCAGGCGTGGCCGGCGTGCTGTTCGCCGCCATTCACCTGTATACGCTGTTCCGGCCAGGCTGAATCAGCCTGCCATGAACGGCGCGGCAATCTCGGGCCGCACGCGGGCGAGGCGGCCGGTGGCCTTGTCGATGATGGCCCAGGTGGTGACTGCCTTCACGCGGATCGAGCCATCCGACCCGGCGATCTCGACATAGCGATCAAAGCGCGCGCCCTTGGGCTCGCCCACCCAGGTGGTCAGCGTCAGCGTTTCGCCGTCCAGCGTCTGCCGCAGATAGTCGATCTCATGGCGGGTCACGACCCACACATAGGTGTCGCGGTGCTCAGGGGGAGCGACCGCACTCCAGTGCGCCGTCGTCACGTCCTGAATCCATTTGAGATAGACTGCGTTGTTGACGTGGCCCAGCTCATCAATGTCGGCCGCCGCGGCGGTGACATTGATCGAAAAGCTGCGCCGGTCAGCGGGCGGCGGCATCGCCGAGCCCGAACTGGGTGAGGATGAAGGCATATTCCTCCGCCAACTCCTCCAGCGCCGCAAAGCGCCCGGATTTGCCGCCATGGCCAGCGCCCATGTTGGTCTTGAAGACAAGGATATTGGTGTCGGTCTTCACGTCGCGCAGCTTGGCCACCCACTTGGCCGGTTCCCAATAGGTGACGCGCGGATCGTTGAGGCCGGCAGTGACCATCAGTGGCGGGTAAGCCTGAGCCTTCACCTGATCATAAGGCGAATAGGAACGGATCAACTCGAAATCGGCTTTCGAGGTGATCGGATTGCCCCATTCCGGCCATTCGCCCGGCGTGAGCGGCAGGCTTTCATCGAGCATCGTATTGAGCACATCGACGAAGGGCACATGCGCGACAACCGCGCGGAACTGTTCCGGCGCCTGATTGACGATCGCGCCCATCAGTTCGCCGCCCGCCGAACCGCCGCTGGCCGAGATCATGCCCGGCGCCGCCCAGCCAGCCGTGACAAGACCCTTCGCCACATCAACGAAATCGTTGAACGTGTTGGTGCGCTTGGCGAGCTTGCCATCAAGATACCATTGGTAGCCCAGATCATCGCCGCCGCGGATCTGGGCGATGGCATAGGCCATGCCGCGATCCAGCAGGCTCAGCCGGTTGGCCGAAAAGCCCGGCATGGTCGGGATGCCATAGGCGCCATAGGCATAAAGATGCAGCTTGCCGCTGCCATCCGGCTTGAAGCCCTTCTTGTAGACAATCGCGACCGGCACCTTCACGCCGTCCCGCGCCGTCACGAAGAAGCGCTGGCTTTCATATTGGCTGGCGTCATAACCCGATGGCACTTTCTGCACCTTGCGGGTGACGAGTGCGCCGGCCTTCACGTCATAATCATAGACCGTAGCCGGCGTGACCATCGAGGCGTAGTTGACGCGCAGCAGCGGGGCATCAGCCTCCAAATTGCTGCCGATGCTGGCCGTATAAGCCGCTTCCGTGAAGGGCAGCACGGTCTCGCTGCCGTCGTCCTTGCGCAGCACGATGCGGTCCAGCCCGTCGCGGCGGCCCTGCACGCCGAGATACGACGTGAAGGCGGCGATGCCGGTGATGTAATCGCGATCCGAACCGGCGATCAGTGTCGTCCAGTCGCCCGGTGCCTTGAGGCTGGCGGTGGCGACGCGGAAATTCACATGATCATCGTTGGTGCGGATGAACAGGCGATCCCCCCGAAGGTCCACCTCATAGCTGACCCCGGCTTGCCGGCGCTTGACCAGCAGCGGCGTGGCAGCCAGGTTGACGGCCGACACCAGCCGCACTTCGCTGGTGACATGGTCCGACGTGGTGATGATCAGCCACTGGCCGTCCTGGCTCTTGCCGACGGAAACACCGAAGCCCTTGTCCTCGGTTTCCTCATACAGCGCCCGATCCTCGCCGCTCTCGCCAAGCACATGCAGCCGCGCCTTGATGCGCCGCCAATTGTCGTTGACCTCGGTCCAGACGATGGCCTTTGAATCCGCCGTCCATTCAATGCCACCCACGCTGACCTTGGTGACGGTCTCGATGTCCGTTCCGCTCGCGATGTCACGGACGCGGATGGTGAACCGCTCGCTGCCGTCGCTGTCGGTGGCATAAGCAACCAGCTTGCCATCCGGGCTGACCGACTGAGCGCCGAGCCGGAAATAGTCGTGGCCCTTGGCCAGTTCGGGTTCCGACAGGACCAGTTGTTCGGCGCCGCCCGCTTTCGGCCGCCGGACCCAAGTGCGATACTGATCGCCCGGCTTGAACTGCCACCAATATTCAAAGGCGCCGTTGGGCACCGGTACCGAGGCATCATCCTGCTGCACCCGGCCCTTCAGCTCTTCGTAGAGCCGATCCTTCAGGGCCGCGATGGGCGCCATCTGCGCTTCGAAATACCCATTTTCGGCGTTCAGATAGGCCAGCACATCGGCATCATCGACGGTCGGATAGCCGGGGTCCTTCAGCCAGTTGTACGGGTCTTCCACGGTGATGCCGTGATGGGTGAAGCTGTGGGGGCGCTTGGCGGCAATTGGCGGGTTCATCTGGGCAGCGGCTCCGGAAAACGACAGCAGGGCAAACAGCCCGGCAACAAACAGACGCATCAAGATTTCC
>JAIXPM010000384.1 GCA_027486275.1 Sphingomonadales bacterium
CAAAACTGGGGAGGACTGACAATGAAGCGCCTGATGGGATTGGCCGGGATGGCCGTGCTGCTGGTGGCCGCCGCGCCGGCGGACCTGCTGAACGCGCCGGGCCGGCCCGACGCCATGGTGGCGCTGGATGTAGGCCGCAAACCGGCCGAGGTGCTTGCGCAGAGTCTGATCAAGCCGGGCGCGCGGGTGATGGATGTGATGGCGGGCCAGGGCTATTACACCGAGCTCTTGGCGCGCCATGTTGGCCCCAAAGGCCGGGTGATCGCCATCGAGCCGGTGAACTACATGGAGGATCCCAAGACAGCGGAGGCCTGGGCCGCATTGCAGAAGCGCAACAGGAACGTGGACCTGGTTGTGGGCGCGCCGGGCGAAGCCGCCATGCCGGACAAGCTCGATGCCGCCTTCTATCACCTGACCTATCATGATCTTTATTGGCAGAGCGAGAAGTTCAAATATCCGCGCACCGATGTCGATGCCTACAACGCCCGACTGTTCCAGGCGCTGAAGCCCGGCGGCGTGGTGCTGATCATCGATCATTATGGTGTGCCCGGCATGGACAGCCGCGCCCAGGCCGACAAGACTCACCGCATCGACGCCGACGTGGTGAAGGCCGACATGGTCCGTGCCGGCTTTCGCTTCGCCGGCAGCGTGCCGATCCTGGAAATGGCGGGCGATGATCCCGCCAAGCTGGTGTTTGATCCCAGCCTGCGCGGCAAGACCAGCCGCTTCTACTATCGCTTCGTGAAACCCTGACCGGACGGCCTTGAGCCCATGGCTCTGAGCCGTGATCGCGATATCGAACGCCTGGCGCTGGCGATGATCGCCTGCACCTTGCCCAAGGCAGAATGGACCCATGAAGGCCATTTCGCCGCCGCGTTGTGGCTGCTGCGGCACCGGGCGCATTTGGCGACGCCAGATGCAATGCGCAGGCTGATCATGCGCTACAACGATGCCACCACTACGCCGAACACGGACGCCAGCGGCTATCATCACAGTATCACCATCGCCTCCCTGCGAGCGGCGGCGCATCAGCTGGGCCGCCATGCGCCCGATGAGCCGCTGCACGAAGTGCTGGCCGCACTGATGTCATCACCGCAGGGCCGATCAGACTGGTTGCTGGTGCATTGGAACCGCGACACGCTGTTCAGCCCGGCGGCGCGGCGAGACTGGGTGCCGCCTGATCGTGCACCTTTGCCGTTCTAGCGCGGCCAACAACGAAAGCAGGTGCAGAGGCTCAGCCCCTGCCCGCCGGAGGCCTCTTTTCCCTTCAGGACGCCGGCAGCGCCGCCGTTACCTCGATCTCGATCTTCATCGCCGGATCGAGCAGATCGGCGAAGATCACCGTGCTGGCCGGCGGGTGAGCGCCGAAGGCGGCACGCAGTTGCGGCCAGCAGGGTTCGAAATCGGCGCGATCGGCCAGATAGTAGGTGACGCGCACGACATGGGCGAAATCGGTGCCCGCCGTTGCCAACGCGCGGCCGATGATGGTGAGGGCGTTGGCGCACTGGCTTTCGACGTCGACCGGCAATTCCCCCGTGTCCGGATTGCGGCCGACGGTACCTGAAACGAACACGAAGGGCGGCGCGACCACGGCGCGGCAATAGCCCACCAGCACCTCCCACGGCGCGCCGCTGGCAATCCGGGTGATGGTCATGTCAATTGCGGGAACGACCGCCGCCGCCGCTGCGTACGCTGGCCAGGGTGGCGCTGTTGACGCCGGCATCGCCCAGGGCGGTGATGGCGCTGGCCACGTCCACGGCCTGCACGGCGCGGGTGGGTTGCTCGACAGCGCCGTCCATGGCGGCGACATCGCCGGCCAGGCTGTCCATCACGGCATCGGGCAGATCATCGGGCTCGGCAAAGCGGCTGGCCACCGTGAAGGGGAGCCCGCGCTGGCGCGATTCCAGCACATCGAAGCCGATGTTGAGCAGTTCCTGCATGTTGTTGTCACGCCCCAGCCGGCTGGGGCCGCCCAGCACCACGGCGATCAGGCGGCGTTCCCCGCGCACGGCCGAAGCCGCCAGGGTGAAGCCGGCGGCGTTGGTGAAACCGGTCTTGATGCCGTCAACGCCGGGCATGGTGCGCAGCAGATGGTTGTGATTGGCCACCGCCATGCCGCGATATTGGTAATGTGCCTTGGAAAACAGCGGATACTGGGTGGGAAAATCGCGCAACATGGCGCGCGACAGCACGGCGATATCGCGCGCTGTCGTGGTGTGATCGGCGTGGGGCAGGCCCGATGCGTTGTAGAAACGCGTATTCATCATGCCGAGCCGGCGGGCCGTCGCCGTCATCCGCTCGGCAAAAGCGGCTTCGCTGCCGCTGATATGTTCGGCCAGCGCGACCGAAATATCATTGGCGCTTTTTGTGGCGATCACGCCGAAGGCATCGCGCACGCTGATCGTGGCGCCAACGCGCAGGCCCAGTTTCGATGGCGCCTGGCCCCAGGCGCGGCGCGAGATGCGGAGTTCGTCGTCCAGCTTCAGCCGGCCGGCGGCCACTTCCTCGAACGCAACATAGAGTGTCATCACCTTGGTGATGGAAGCCGGATAACGGATTTCGTCGGCACGGCGGGCATACAGAACTTCGCCGGTGCTGTTGTCGATCAGGATGGCGGCATAGCGCGGCGCGGAATAAAGGCTGGCGGCAAAGGCAGATGGCGCCGCAAGCGCCAAAAGAGTCAGAAGTGTTCGTGCCAGAGCCTTGATCAGCAAAGCGAAGTTTCCTCTCCTGCCCAGAAATCAAGATTAACCTGATTGGCACAGGCAAGGGAAGGGGCGAATGACGGTGGCGCAGCGACGCAGCCCCGGCCTGTCTCCCGATTGCAACAGATGGGCGCTGCCCTTGCCCTTTGGTCCTGCCCGTGCGATGCGCCGCGCGCCCAAACATTGCCGGCGACACAGTTGATGAACGCACCATTTTCCCTGTCGAAGAACCCGGTCAGGAACCGCCGCACCTTTGCGATCATTTCGCACCCGGATGCCGGCAAGACCACGCTGACCGAGAAATTGCTGCTGTTCGGCGGCGCCATCCATGCCGCCGGCGAAGTGCGCGCCCGCGGCCAGAACCGCCGGGCGCGGTCGGACTGGATGAAGATCGAGCAGGCGCGCGGCATCTCCGTCACCTCCAGCGTGATGACGTTCGAGCGGGGTGGCGTCACCTTCAACCTGCTCGACACGCCGGGCCACGAGGATTTTTCCGAAGACACGTATCGCACGCTGACCGCTGTCGACAGCGCGGTGATGGTGATCGATGCCGCCAAGGGCATCGAGGCGCAGACGCGCAAGTTGTTCGAGGTCTGCCGCCTGCGCGACGTGCCGATCATCACCTTCATCAACAAGGTGGACCGCGAAGGCCGCGATCCGTTCGATCTGCTCGATGAAGTGGCTGACATGCTGGCGCTGGACGTGGCGCCGATGAACTGGCCGGCCGGTATGGGCGGTGAGTTCGAGGGCATTTACGATCTGAAGCGCCGCCGCTTCCACAAACCAGACGGCACCGCCACCGGGCTTGCCGGCGACGTGGTGCAGGTGGATGGCCTGGATGACCCGCGCATCGACGAACTGGCTGGGCCGATGGCCGGCCGCCTGCGCGAACAGGCCGAGCTGGCTGAGGGCGGCTATTCTGATCTCGATATCGAGAAATATCGCGCCGGCGCGCTTACCCCGGTGATCTTCGGTTCGGCGCTGAAGGATTTCGGCGTGGTTGATCTGATCGACGCGATTGCCGCCATGGCACCAAGCCCGCGCCCGCAACCGGCGCTGCCGGCGGCGGTGGACCCGGATGGCACCCAGGTCTCCGGTTTCGTGTTCAAGGTGCAGGCCAACATGAACCCGCAGCACCGCGATCGCATCGCCTTCCTGCGGCTGGCCAGCGGCCGCTTCCGGCGCGGCATGAAGCTGAAGCAGATGGCCACCGGCAAGATGATCGCCATCAACTCGCCGATCTTCTTTTTCGCGCAGGACCGCGAGATTGCCGATGAGGCTTACCCCGGCGACATCATCGGCATCCCCAACCACGGCGTGCTGCGGGTGGGCGACAGCCTGGTGGAGAAGGACGATGTCACCTTCACCGGCATCCCCAATTTCGCCCCGGAAATCCTGCGCCGCGTGCGGCTGGATGATCCGACCAAATCGAAACAGCTGAAAACCGCGCTCACCGACATGGCGGAAGAGGGCGTGACGCAATTGTTCAAGCCAGCGATCGGCAGCCAGTGGATTGTCGGCGTGGTTGGCCAACTGCAGCTGGAAGTGCTGATTTCGCGCCTCGACGCCGAATATCGGGTGGCGGCCAGTTTCGAGCCCAGCCCGTACGAAACCGCGCGCTGGATTTCTGGCACGCCTGCGGCCATGAAGGCATTCGTGGATGAACATCGCAGCGCCATGGCCGAAGATCGCGACGGCGCCCCGGTGTTCCTGGCGCGGGACAATTGGGAATTGAACTTCGTGACCGGCCGCTTTCCGGACATCAAATTCTCCGCGACGCGGGAACGCGCCTGATGGCCGGCATTGCCGTCCGTCTTGGTACACTGTGGGGGCAGGTGCGCCCGTATCGCTGGTGGATCGCGGGCGGCATCGTTGGCCTGTTCGCGCTGCTGTTTACCTGGCTGGTCGCCACCGCGCCGCTGGGCCGCGCGCTGGAGCCGGCCAAGCAGCCCAGCCTGATCATCACCGACATGAACGGCAAACCGATCGCGCGCCGCGGCGATTACAAGGAAGAGCCGGTGAAGATCGCCCAGCTGCCCGCGCACGTGCCGGCGGCCTTCATCGCCATCGAGGATCGCCGTTTCAAGGACCATATGGGCGTTGATCCCATCGGCATTTTCCGGGCGCTGGTCACCAACGCGCAGGCCGGCGGCGTGCGCCAGGGCGGATCGACACTCACCCAGCAATTGGCGAAAACCAGCTTCCTGTCTTCGGAACGGTCGATCAAGCGCAAACTGCAGGAGATCATCATCGCGCTGTATCTGGAGGCGCGGCTGAGCAAGGACGAGATCCTGCAGAATTATCTCAGCTCGGTCTATTTCGGTGACGGCGCGTACGGCATCCGAGCGGCGGCACGCACCTATTTCGACAAGGCACCCGAACAGCTGACGCTGGGTGAAGCGGCCTTGCTGGCGGGCCTGGTGCAGGCGCCGTCGCGGCTGGCGCCATCGCGCCACCTCAAACAGGCCAACGAACGCGCTGCGCAGGTGCTGGCGGCGATGGTGGATACCGGTGCGATCACCGCGGCGCAGGCCAAGGCGGCGCGCCCGGCCACCTATCGCCCCGGCCGCAAGAACCTGCCCACCGGCAGCTATTTTGCCGATTGGGTGCTGCCGCAGGCGCGCGAAGCGACCGAGGCCGATTATGGCGAGATTGTCGTCAAGACGACGCTCGATCCCAAGTTGCAGAAGATCGCCGAGGATATCATCAAGGACGGCCTCGCCCGTGCCGGCGGCCTGAATGTGAGCCAGGCGGCGCTGGTCGCCATGCGGCTGGATGGCCGCGTGGTCGCCATGGTTGGCGGCACCGATTACAAGGCCAGCAGCTTCAACCGCGCTACCCAGGCGCAGCGCCAGCCGGGTTCCTCGTTCAAGCTGTTTGTCTATCTGGCGGCGCTGGAAGCCGGCAAGAAGCCGGGCGACACCATTGTCGATGAACCCATCGAACTGTGCGAACCGGGCCAGCAGCCGGGTGAATGCTATGCGCCCAAGAACGATGATCTGCGCTTCCGTGGCACCATCAGCCTTGCCACCGCCTTTGCCGCCAGTTCCAACATTGCCGCGGTAAAGCTGGCGCAGGAGGTGGGCGTTTCTGCCGTGGCCAAGCAGGTGAAGAAACTGGGCATCGAAGGCGGCGTGAGCATCTATCCGGCGATGGCGCTGGGCACGACCCCGATTCCGCTGATCGACATGACGCGCGCCTTTGCCGCCGTGGCGTCGGGCAAGGCCCCGGTGAAGGCCACCGGCCTGTGGCGGGCTGACCCTTGGCCGGAAAAAGTGACGCCGCCGGAAGAGACCAAGGCCAGCTGGCCGGTGCGCGCCGACATGATGCAGCTGCTCTCATCGGTGGTGCGCAACGGCACCGGCAATGCGGCGCGCCTGCCGATGCCGGCCTGGGGCAAGACCGGCACCACGCAGAATCACCGCGATGCGCTGTTCATCGGCTTTGCCGGCGATCTGGTCGTGGGCATCTGGGTGGGCAATGACGACAATTCACCGATGGCGGCCAGCATCGTGGGTGGCGGGCTGCCGGCGCGGATGTGGAAAGGCTTTATGCAACGCGCACTGCAGGCCGAAGGCCGGCTCGAGGTCGAGGCGGAAGTCGCCCCTGTGGAAGTCGATATGGAGGCGCTGGCCGCCGACATGGCAGGCATGACCGTCGACCTGAACGGGGAACCCAACAACCCGCCAGCGATCATCGACATTCCTGACGAGAGCGTGACCGCGCCGCCACCGCCGCCGGAACCGCCGCAGGGCGCGCCTCAATCCTTGTAAAGTTTGTCCAGGCGTTCGCCATAGACCTGTTTCAGCACATGGCGGCGGATCTTGAGTGACGGGGTCAGCTGCTGATTGTCGGTGCTGAACGCCTCATCGGCAATGATCACGCGGCGCACCTTCTCGATCACGCTCAACTTCTGGTTCACCCGGTCCACCGCTGCTTGCAGGGTGCGGACATATTCCGGCTCGTCCTTCAATTTGTGCAGATCGGCCGGCAAACCCTTGTCGCGGGCAAAGGCCAGCGCCCATTCGGCTTCCGGCACCACCACGCCCACCAGATAGGGCCGGCGGTCACCATAGACCATGGCTTGGGCGATCTCGTCCTGCAGGGTGAGCATGCCTTCGACGCGCTGCGGCGCGACATTGTCGCCCTTGTCGTTGACGATGATGTCCTTCTTGCGATCGGTGATCACCAGATGGCCATCCTTGTCGAGATGGCCGATGTCGCCAGTGTAGAGCCAGCCGTCTTTCAGCGCCTTGTGGCTCTCGGCGTCGTTCATCCAGTAACCGTCCATCACCAGTTCGCCGCGCACGAGGATCTCGCCATCGCTGGCGATCTTCACCTCGACCTGGTCGAGCGGCGGGCCGACCGTATGCATCTTCAACTTGGCGCGCGGGCGGTTGCAGCTGACGACCGGGCCGGATTCGGTCTGGCCATAGCCTTGCAGGATCGGGATGCCGATGGCGGTGAAAAAGATGCCGACTTCGGGATTCAAGGGCGCGCCGCCGGCCACCATCGCCCGCAGCCGGCCACCGAATTTGGCGCGGATGGATTTGCGGATGGTGCGTTCCAGGGCCTGATCGATCAGCCTTTCGGCGAGGTTCAGGCTTTCGCCGCGGGCTTCCTTGCGGGCGATTGCCAGCGCCTGATTGAGCAGGGTGATCGCCAGCCCGCCCTGCTTTTCGATCTGCTTGGCGATGCGCATGCGCAGCACTTCAAACAGGCGCGGCACCACCACCATGAAGGTGGGTCGCACTTCCTCGATGTTGCTCGCCAGCTTCTCCAGCCCTTCGGCATAGGCGATCTGGCCGCCCATCCCGATCGGCATATACTGCCCGGCGGTGTGCTCATAGCTGTGTGACAGTGGCAGGAAGGACAGGAACAACTCGCCGGGCACGTCGCCGGGGAAGAAGTCCTGTTCGATCACCGTGATGGCGCCGGCAATGTTGCGCATGATCGCGCCATGATGCTGGCGCACGCCGCGCGGCAAGCCGCCGGTGCCGCTGGTGTAGATGATGCAGGCCAGATCCTCGCGCTTCATGGTGGCGCGCGCCTTGAGGGCAGCGCGGTCTTCGTCCAGCAAGGGCGCGCGGCCCGCGATCAATTTGCTCCAGTCGTGGATGGCCAGGCCCTGCACGTCCTGCACCGGTTCCAGCGCAATGATGGTGCGGCAATTGTCGGTGGCCATGGCAGCAGGCAGCAGCGCCTTGGCCAGCTTCGGGCCCGATACCAGCGCCGCTTTTGCGCCGCTGTTGGTCAGAATATGGGTGTGATCGGCTTCAGTGTTGGTGATGTAGGCCGGCACGGTGATGGCGCCAGCGGCCATCACGGCGAGATCGGCCAGGCACCATTCCGGGCGGTTTTCCGAAACCAGCACCACCCGGTCACCCCGG
>JAIXPM010000168.1 GCA_027486275.1 Sphingomonadales bacterium
AAGCCGGCATCGGGCGATGCCATCCTCGCCAGCATCCGCCGCGCACTGGCCAGTGCCGGTGCCACGGGTGATGCCAGCATGAGCGCCGAACGGCTGGCAGCCACCGCGCGACTGGCCACACTGACTCCGCGTCAGCGTCAAGTGATGATGATGGTGCTGGATGGCCACCCCAGCAAGAATATCGCGGCCGATCTCAATCTGAGCCAGCGCACGGTGGAAAATCACCGCGCCGAAATCATGCACCGCAGCGGCTGCAAATCCCTGCCGGAACTGGCGCGACTGGCGATGGCCGCCGACCCCGGTGGCGCCAGAAACTGACGGAACCGGGACCGACGACCACCATGCCGCCTAGGCTTTGACCGCGTAGACGCCCGGGGGCGGGGGGAATACAGATCAGGCAGCAACTGTAACCCGGCCGGAACGGCGACGCGCCGTGATGCCAACCAGGCCGAACCCGACAAGCAGCATGGCCCAGGCCGAAGGCTCGGGAACCGCATCGGGGTCGATTTCACCATCCGAACCGGCGAACGAGCCGGCGATATTGGCATCAAACGGCGTGCCGAAGCCATTGGCCGCGACGGTGAACGCCGGCGACAGCGCCGTGAACGCCAGCGAGAAATCCCTGAAGTCAAAGGCCGGCAGGGTCAGCACGTTGGACGAGTAGCTGATCGGATTGCTGGGATCGGTGGAGATCAGGCTGGCCGAACCGCCGGTGCCATCAAAGCTGAAGGTGGCATTGACAAAATTGACGTCAAGATAGGCGGTGGAGAGATCGCCAAAGCGGATGTTGCCGGACCAACCGAGCTGCTGGAACTGCGGACCAATATTGGTGACCGCGGCCGTCGAGGTTGCCGCCATCGTCATCGTGGTCGGATAGAAGCCAAGCGGGCCGAAGGCGCTGATCACGAAGAAGATCGGCGATTCCGTGATGGTCAGGCTGTTGCCGCCAGTGATCGAACCATATCGAACAATCTTGGTGGAGGACTGCTGGGTGAACTGCGCAAACGTCACTGAATCGCTGTTGACAGCGAGGGCCGGTGCAGCAAGCAGGGTGGCTGCGAGCGCCGCGCCGGCGATGTTGCGAAATGGTCCCATAAAGAAAGCCCCTTGGCTGCCGCTCCGCCAGAATGACGGAAACATCCATGATCGTGGCCTGACCTGGCTGCCGCAGACAGCGCCGGAATCTACCGCACCCTGTGAACAAGGTACTAAGGAATTACTGCAAATTGCAGGCCTGGGGTCGTCGCGGCACGGTTGACTCGATGATACCCGCATCCCAAATTTCCAGGGGTCTGCTCGGCTGGGCATCAGCTATGGTATGATGATCCTGGTGGCGTTCGCGGTCACGCTGGCTGCAACGGCCGTGTTCAGCATGCCGCTGGTCCGCCTCGAATCCTTCTGGGTTCCGTGGTTGAATACCTATGTCAGGGACGTGACCAAACGCCCTGCCAGGCTTCAGCACTGAAGCCCGACCACCTCAGCGCGAACAATCGTCGCCTGCGCCCGTCGCCGAAGCAGTCGCGGCTTCCCGGCGATCCAGCCTGTAGACATCGTCGAACAACCGCAACGTGCCATCATCAGCCACTTCGGCGGTGAAGTAACCGACGATCACCGGCAGCGGTTCCGCCAATGGCAGGCGCTGGGTGTCAGGGTTGATCTCGCGCACGGTGTTCAGGCTGTCGCGGCTGGTGGGCTCACCAAGCAAGGCCGCAGCGAAGGCGAAGGGGTCGTCCACCCGGATGCAGCCGTGGCTGAACGCGCGCGTTTCCTTTTCAAACAACGGGCGCGACGGCGTGTCGTGGATGCCAACACTATAGGGATTGGGAAAATCCAGTTTCATCAGGCCCAACTGGTTGTGGGGCCCCGGCCGTTGGCGATAACGATCGCCGTCGCGCACATAACCTTGGGCCGCGGCCTTCTTCGGATTGCGCGCCACCATGCGCCCCACGCTTTCCGCCACGATGCTTTTGGGCACCTCCCACCACGGATTGAGGATCACCCCAGTCACACTGCCGGCAAAGCGCGGCGTGGGCGTTTTCGGCTTGCCCACGATCGCCCGCCACGTGCCCGTGCGCAGCTGCCCGTCATACAGGCTGATCTCAAAGGCGGGGATATTGACCAGCAGCCAGCGGCCGGCTGGCGGTGATGGTAGCGACTGCCAGCGCGCCAGGCTGGCCGCCACCTTCAGCCGGGCTTCGGCGACCAGCGACGCGGTATCGACAGCGGCCAGACGCTGCGCTGGCGATGCAGGCGGCGGTGCGGCCGGCTGGGCACAAGTGGCTGCTGAGAGCGCAAGACAGCCCGCAAAGGCCGCCAAGGCGACAATTGGCCGACGATTCGGGGCAGTTTGGCGATGCATCACTGTAATACGCCAAATGGTGGCTTATGTTGCCGGTCAATGGCTATCCGTGAAAACCCCCTCTCCCGCCGCGCCGTCCTTGGTGGCGCAGCGCTTGGCAGTGCGGCCCTTGCCGCCGCCGGCCCCGCGCTCGCTTCGCTGCCCCACGCCGCCGCCCCGCATCCGCGCCTGCTTGAACGCGCCCGCGATGCCTTTGCGCGCCACAGCAGCCGCATCAGCGCCCGCGATGTCGTCGCCATTGCCGATTACAGCCTGCACAGCGCCTTCCCGCGCTTTTTCCTGTTTGCGCCCGAAAGCGGCCAGGTGACGGCCCTGCGCGTCTCGCACGGCCGCGGCTCCGATCCGGCGCACAGTGGCTATCTGCAGCGCTTCTCCGCCCAGCCTGGCTCCGCCGCCAGCAGCGCCGGTGCCTATCTCACCGGGCCGGCTTATGTGGGCCAGCATGGCCGCTCGCGCCGGCTGATCGGGCTCGAACCGGAAAACAGCACGGCGGAAAGCCGCGCCATCGTGATCCACGGCGCCTGGTATTGCGAGCCGCAGGTGCTGAAGCAGACCGGCAAGCTGGGCCGCAGCGAAGGCTGTTTTGCCTTCAGCCAAAGCGACGTCGAACTGGTGCTCGAACGGCTCGGCCCCGGCCATTTGCTCTATTCGGGCCGCGCATAAGAAAAGCGGCGCTTCTCGGGGGAGAAGCGCCGCTCCGATCCTGCCCTTGCGGGCCCGGACCTATCCTTACTTGCTCAAGCGATCGCGGTTCATCACCTTGGTCCACGCCTTGGCAAAATCGGCCACCATCTGCTTGTGGCCATCGGCGGCGCCATAGACTTCGGCCACCGCACGCAGTTCCGAATGGCTGCCGAACAGCAGATCCACCGGGGTCGCCGTCCACTTCGTCGCGCCCGTGGTGCGGTCAACACCGTCGTACAGGCCTTCGGTGGCGGACTTCTGCCACTTGGTTTCCATGCCGAGCAGGCCCACGAACCAATCATTGGTCAGCACGCCCGGCTTGGCGGTGAACACGCC
>JAIXPM010000107.1 GCA_027486275.1 Sphingomonadales bacterium
AGACGCCAGCGTTTTCGTGAAGTCGGACAAGAGGCCTCCGGCGGGCAGGGGCTGAGCCCCTGCACCCGCTTTCGTTATCCGCCCCTGCGGCTGCGCGGATAGAGGCTGCCTGAAAACAAGCGGGTCCAGGGTCTGCGACCCTGGCCGCCGGATGCCACTTTTGCTTCTTTCCGTTCAGCGCACGCCGATCACCCGCCGCTGCCCATCCAGCCGCAGGGTGAACCCGGCGTGACGGGGCGTATCCGCCAGTTGCCAGCGGGTGAGGCGTTCGTAGTGGGCGCAGAAGCGGGCGATGCCGGCGGGAGACATGCCTTTCCGGCCGGTGGCGCGGGTGAGACCGGCTTCCTGCCCGGCGCGCCAGCGCGGCACGGTTTCCCAATCGGGGGCGGCGAGGAAGGCGAGGGCGTCGAGCATCGCCCAGGCGCGGGCATAGCGGCCGGCCAGGGCCTGGTTGATGTGGGTGCGCCAGAGGGCGTGGGGGTCTTCGGCGGCTTCCAGCGCGTTCACTGGTTCGGCGAGCAGGGCGGCGGGTTGCGGGCGAGCGCCGATGCACCAGCCTTCCAGGATCAGCACGTCGACCCGATCGAAGCGGCGCCAGTATTGCGGGGGCAGGCGATCGTCGGCCAATTTGTCGAACACCGGCAGCGAAACCGGCCGGCCGGAACGGACGCGCAACAGCGCATCCAGCAGCAGCGGCAGATCATGCGTGGCGGGTGGCCCGCGGGTGGCGAACAGCGGGTGGATTTGGGCGGCCAGCGCCTGCCGGCGGGTCTTGGAGAGGTAGAAATCGTCGAGGGACACGGCAACCGCGCTGCCGCCAGCGTCCGGCAGCGCGCCGGCACCGTTTGGCAGCGCGCCGGTACAGAACGGCAGCCGCTGCGCCAGTTGCGCAGCCAATGTGGACTTGCCCGATCCTTGCGCGCCGGCCAGGCCGATGATCAGCGGCGTGCCGTTCAGCCGGGGTTTTAGCCAATCGAGGAGCAGGGGCAGGGCGTCCATACCGCCACGCTGCCCCGGCTTGGGCGGGCCCGCAACCCTGCCCATCAGGAGGGCTTGCAGACAAGGCGCTGGCAGGGCCTGATGGCGGCATGAACGATTGGCCTGATATCCGCGCCGCAGTGGCGAAACTCTGCACTGGCTTCCCCGGCGAATATTGGCGGGCGAAGGACAAGGCCAGTAGCTATCCCATTGAATTTGTGGAAGCGTTGACGCGCGAGGGCTGGCTTTCGGCGTTGATTCCGGAAGAGTTTGGCGGCTCTGGCCTGCCGCTGTCGGCGGCCTGCGCGATATTGGAGGAGATCCACGCCAGCGGCGGCAACGGCGCGGCGGCGCATGCGCAAATGTATGTGATGGGCACATTGCTGCGCCATGGTTCGGCGGCGCAAAAAGCCCAGTATTTGCCGGCGGTTGCGCGGGGCGAGCTGCGCCTGCAGGCCTTTGGCGTGACCGAGCCGACGTCGGGCAGTGACACCCTGTCCTTGCGCACGACAGCAGTACGGGATGGCGACAACTATCTGATTAATGGTCAGAAAATCTGGACAAGCCGGGCGGCGCAGAGCGATCTGATGGTGCTGCTGGCCCGCACCACGCCCAAGGACCAGGTCGCCAAGCGCACCGAAGGCCTGTCGGTGTTCCTGCTCGACATGCGGGACTGTCCCGGTCTTTCGATCCAACCCATTGAAACGATGATGAATCACGGCACGACGGCGGTGTTCTTCGACAATGTGAAGATCCCCGCCGCCAACCGCATCGGGGAGGAAGGGCAGGGTTTCCGCTACATTTTGTCGGGCATGAATGCCGAACGCATCCTGATCGCTGCCGAATGTATTGGCGACGCGCGCTTTTTTCTTGATCGCGCAACCAGTTACGCCAAGGAACGCCAGGTGTTTGGCCGCCCCATTGGCCAGAACCAGGGCATCCAGTTCCCGCTCGCCCAGGCCCACGCCCGCGCCTACGCGGCAAAGTTGGTCGTCGCCGATGCCTGCCGTCGTTACGAGTCCGGCGAAGTGGCGGGGGCGGAGGCCAACATGGCCAAGATGCTGGCGGCCGAAGCCAGCTGGCAGGCCGGCGAGGCCGCGATGCAGACACTGGGTGGCTTCGCCTTTGCCGCCGAGTATGACATCGAGCGCAAGTTCCGGGAAACACGACTTTATCAGGTGGCGCCGGTCTCCACCAACTTGATCCTCGCCTATATCGCCGAGCATGTGCTGGGCTTGCCGAAGAGTTACTGAGACTGCCAAAAACCGCAATCGACGGGGCCGCCGACAAGCGTAGGGTATGGTGGTTCCATAAGGGAGAAGATCAATGGCCGAAGCCTATATCATCGATACCGTCCGCACCCCGCGTGGCATTGGCAAGGTGGGCAAGGGCAGCCTGGCTGACATGCACCCGCAGCACCTCGCTGCCGCCGTGCTGAAGGCTGTTGCCGAACGTAACCATCTGAATACGGCCGATGTTGATGATATCATCTGGTCTACCTCTACCCAGAAGGGCAAGCAGGGCGGCGATCTTGGCCGCATGGCCGCGCTTGATGCCGGCTATGATCTGAAGGCCAGTGGCATGACGCTGGATCGCTTCTGCGGCGGCGGCATCACCGCAGTGAACCTGGCCTCTGCCCAGATCATGAGCGGCCTGGAAGATCTGCTGATCGCCGGTGGCACCGAAATGATGAGCTATACCGCCACCATGGCCCAGGAAGAGCGTGCGGCCGGCCTGCCGCCGATGATGATGGGCAGCGGCAACGCCCGCCTGCAGGCGCACCACCCGCAAAGCCACCAGGGTGTGTGCGGTGACGCCATCGCCAGCATGGAAGGCATCAGCCGCGCCGATGTTGACGCGTTGGGCCTGGAAAGCCAGAAGCGCGCCGCGCAAGCCATTGCCGAAGGCCGCTTTTCCAAGAGTGTGATCCCGGTTTACCGCGAAGACGGCACGCTGGCGCTGGATCATGAAGAGTTCCCGCGGCCGCAGACCACGATGGAAGGCCTGTCGGCGCTGGAGCCGAGCTTCACCAAGATCGCCGACATGCCGCTGGATGCGCAGGGCACCACGTTCCGCAAGCTGATCAATGCCAAATACCCGGATCTGAAGATCGAGCATATGCACCATGCTGGCAACTCGTCGGGCGTGGTCGATGGCGCGGCCGCCGTGCTGCTCGCCAGCAAAGCCTATGCCGAAAAGAACGGCCTGAAGCCGCGCGCCCGCATCGTGACAATGGCCAACATGGGCGATTGCCCCACCCTGATGCTCAACGCGCCGGTGCCGGCCGCCCGCAAGGCGCTGGCCAAGGCCGGCCTGACCGTGGACGATATCGATCTGTGGGAAATCAACGAAGCCTTTGCCGTGGTTGCGGAAAAATTCATCCGTGATCTGAAGCTGGATCGCGACAAGGTGAACGTGAACGGCGGCGCCATTGCGCTTGGCCACCCGATTGGCGCCACCGGTTCGATGCTGATCGGCACCGTGCTCGACGAACTGGAGCGCCGCGATCTCAAGCGCGGCCTGATCACCATGTGTGCTGCCGGCGGCATGGCGCCTGCCATCATCATCGAGCGCATGTGATTGCAGGGCGGGGGAGGGGCTGATGTACCAGCTCCTCTCCGGCCTGCGCGTTGTTGAAGCGGCGGCCTTTGTCGCCGGGCCGACCGGCGGGCTTTATCTGGCCCAGATGGGCGCCGACGTGATCCGCATCGATCAGATCGGCGGCGGCCCGGATTACAGGCGCTGGCCGCTTACTGACCATGGCGACAGCCTCTATTGGGAGGGGTTGAACAAGGCCAAACGCTCCATCCAGATCGACCTGTCTCGCCCGGAAGGCCGCGAACTGGCCGTCGCGCTGGCCACGGCACCGGGGGATGAAGCCGGCCTGTTCCTGACCAATTTCCCGGTGGAGGGCTTCCTTTCCCACGCGGCGCTGGCCGCGCACCGGCCGGACATCATCACCGCCCGCATCATGGGCTGGGCCGACGGCAAGCCGGCGCTGGATTACACGGTGAATGCCGCCGTGGG
>JAIXPM010000178.1 GCA_027486275.1 Sphingomonadales bacterium
ACGCTGGAGCCGCTGTCGCAGGCCATGCAGGAGTGGCTGGCCAAGCCGGGCGTCAACATCCGCGCCGAACTGTCGAGCGCGGCGAAGCGGCAGGGGCTCAGCTTCTAGGGCAGCACCTTGTGCCAGTTCGTTACCGACCGGCTCTCGAACAGCCCGGCCAGGTGATAGGGATCGGCATTGGCAAAGGCGATCGCCGCATCGCGATCATCGAATTCCATGATCAGCAGGCTGCCCATCGCCCGGCCATCGGGGCGCAAAAGCGGCCCACCAACCAGCACCTGATCCTTGAAGGCGTTGATATGGGCCAGATGATCAGGCCGCGTTTGCACACGCAGTTCGGCGCTGTCGGGCTTGTCGATGCAATGAATGGCAAACCAGGGCATGAATCGAACCTGCCGGCGCCGTTGATTCGCCACCGTTGATTTCGGTTTAGCCCGGCAAAAGCGGTGAGAAAAGGGCCATGTGCCCGATTGGGGGCGGCCTGAACCGGGCGCGTGCCGGGCAGCGATTCGCGGCGACCCGGCCCGGCCTGCCGCACACGGCGTTGGCCAAGGCGCTGAAATGGCCGGGCTGCCGAGGGGAAAGGCCGCGCAACAGTTGACGCCGCACCGCCCCTCCGCTATGCGCGCCGGTCTGTTGCTGGTCCGTACGGGCTGGCATTTGCGAAATTCTTGATGACAGGATTGAACGATGTCGCGCGTTTGCGAATTGACCGCCAAGGGCCGCCAGGTTGGCCACAACGTGTCCCACGCCAACAACAAGACCAAGCGTACCTTTCTGCCCAACCTGCAGAACGTGACGCTGCTCTCTGATGCGTTGGGCAAGGGCGTGCGTCTGCGCGTTTCCATGAATGGCCTGCGTTCGGTCGAACATGTCGGCGGCCTGGATAACTGGCTGGTCAAGACCAAGGACGAGCTTCTGTCTGACCGCTGCGTCAAGCTGAAGAAGGAAATCAACAAGAAGCTGACCGCCGCCGCCTGAGGCTGCGCTGCTCTTGTGATTCGCCAAGGCGGCCGGGCATCAAGCCCGGCCGCTTTTGTTTGGGCCGCTTTTGTTTGTGTCGGCATCACTTATGCTGCCGGCCATGCGCCCCAACCCCGTGATTCGCCCCGCCACCCTGGCAGACCGCCCGGCCATCATCGCCGTGCTGGCCGCCGCCTTCATCGATGATCCGGCGCTGGCGTGGATCTTTCCCGATGCCGCCCGGCGCCCCGCCCGGCTGACCCGATTCTTTGATCTGATCACCCGCGCCGATGGCCGGCTGCCCCTGGCCCATGTCGCCTGCGCCAGCGACGGCCGCATCATCGGCGCTGCGCTGTGGCGACCGCCGGGGGCCTGGGGGCTGCCCACCACCAGCCTGATCGCCAACCTGCCGCGCCTTGTCGCCACCTTCACCACCGCCCTGCCGCGCACGCTGGGCCTGATGGGCGCCATGGACCATCAGCATGATCGCCGCCCGCACTGGTATCTGCAGTTCATCGGTGTCGCCCCTGAAGCACAGGGAACGGGCATTGGCGGCGCCCTGCTGCGCGCCGGGCTGCGCCAAGCGGCGGACCAGCCCTGCTATCTCGAAACCGCCACGCCATCCAACGTCGGCCTTTATCAGGCGCATGGCTTTGCCGTGCGCAATGAATGGCAACATGGTGACGCGCCGAATTTCTGGTCGATGTGGCACCCCGGCAGCGTCAGCGCAGCGGCGCAATGATCTCCAGTTGCAGCAGCAACGTGCGCTGCGCTGCCGAGAAATTATCGTCCGAAACCAGATAAAGGATCGACGGCCCGGTCTTGCGGCGCACCAGCGCGATGCCTTCCATATTGTCCACCGGCCATTTATCCCCCCGCCCCCAGCGCGCCAGCAGCCGGCCGGGCGCGGCGCTGCCGCCAGCCAGCACCGGCGCCAGATCGACGATGCTGATCGCCGCGGCGGTTTCGGCACCGGTGAAGCGGCGGTGCAGCACCAGCAGGTGGGTTTCGTCCAGGGCCACCGCATCGGTGGGCGCAAAGCCATCAACCGCATCGATCGTGATCCGGCGCGTCAGGCCGGCGGGCGCCACCAGCAGCGCGGTGCGCGCGCCATCGGCTGTGGCCGCATTTTCGGCAATCCAGATCAGGCTGCCATTGCCCAGAACCGCCAGCGATTCACCGCCGCCGTTGGGCGGCCAGCCCATGGTATCGGTGCGATACAATGGTGCGCCGGCCGGCGTGAGCGGCGGGCCGTGGCCGGCAAAACCCAGGATACGATGCTGCTGCTCAAGGCTCACCAGCGTGTGGCCATCCGGCGTGAAGGCAATGGCTTCGGCATCGCGATCGCTTTTTACGTCGCCGGGCATGCTGATGCTGCCGATTTCGCCCGACGTGGCGCCCGGTTGGAACAGCAGCCAATCCCCGGCATCGGTCACCGCCAGCAACCGGCCATCCGGCAGCGCGGCAAGGCCGGAGAGGCCGCCGAACGCCTGTTCCGGGCTGGTCAGCACAGCCGCGCTCGTCAGGCGGAACGGGCCGATCTTGCTACCGGCGCCGGCCAGCGGCGCGGCGGCAATCGCGATGCTGTGCCGGGGCTGGTTGGCGGCGGTGGCCGGCGGGCGCAGCTCTGTCCACAAGATCCAGAATGCCGCCAGCAGCAGGGTTGCCAGCCCAGCAGTTTGGCCGGCTTGGGAAATCGCCACGCGCCTCATGGAAAAAGCATAGCAGGCGCGAAACGCCTTCG
>JAIXPM010000073.1 GCA_027486275.1 Sphingomonadales bacterium
GATCGGGCGTTATCAGCATGGGCGCGGCCACGGCAGGCAGTGGCAACAGGGCGAAGAGAGCGGGGAGCAGGTGACGGATCATGGCCCGAACAGACTCCTGCGGGCGGCCAAGGTCAAGTCGGCTTGGCGGAACCGTTGCTGCCCGCTATCACCGGTGCCGGAAATGGCGCGCCTGGGTCTGGCGTGCGTGGGAGAGACATTTTGAGCGAGAACGCGAGCGCGGCGGCGGCAGATACCCGCCCGCAATGGTTCGGCCACCCGGCGCAGCTGGCGCGGCTGTTCACCACCGAAGCCATGGAGCGGTTCGGTTATTACGGCATGCGGGCGTTGCTGACGCTCTATCTCGCCAAACATTTCCTGTTTTCCGACAGCACGACCACCAGCCTCTATGGCGGCTTCACCGCGCTGGTCTATCTCACCCCGCTGGTCGGCGGCTTGCTGGCCGACAATTATCTGGGTTCGAAGAAAGCCGTGAAGTTTGGCGCCATCCTGATGGCGCTGGGCTATTTCACGCTTTGTTTTGGCGGCGAGGCGGCCAAGCCCTGGGCCAAGTTTGACGGCCAGCAATATGCGGTTAGCGTCGAAACCACGGGCAATGACAAGGCGCAGTTCGTCACGCTCGACGGCCAGAAACTGCAGATCAAGGGCAATGAGGATGGCAGCGTCTCGCTGCTTGGTGCCGACGGTACCGAAGCCCGCCATATCGACAAGGGCGGATTCGAAGCCGGCGGGGAGCGCGATGCGCTGTTCGTCACCATAATGCTGATCGGTCTGTCCGCCGTCACCATTGGCAACGGCTTTTTCAAGCCCAACATCTCGACCATGGTTGGCAGCCTGTATGCCAAGGGCGACAGCCGCCGCGATGCCGGATTCACCATCTTCTACATGGGCATCAACCTCGGCTCGCTGGGCAGCCAGCTCGCCTGTCCGTTTCTGGCCGATGCCTATGGCTGGTGGGCGGGCTTCCTGCTGGCGGCGCTGGGCATGGCGCTCAGCTGGTATCTGATCCAGTTCGCCGGGCCAAAGCTGGAAGGCTATGGCGAGCCGCCGGTCGGCGCACCCAACCGCGACATTCCCATCTATATGGGCGCCATCGCCTTCGTGCCCTTGGTGTGGTTCCTGTTCACCAACCTGATGGCGGCGCCACCGCCGGTGGAAGGCGCTGGCTTCATGGGCTATCTGATGGGGTTGCCGATCCTGGGAAAGGTGCTGTTTGCCACCTTCCTGGCCTGCGTGGTGCTGATCCCGATCTGGTCGATCGTCTATGGCAACCGCGCTGAATGGCAGATGATGCTGGCAGCCATCATCCTGATCGTGTTCAACGTCGTGTTCTGGACGTTGTTCGAACAGGCGGGTTCCAGCCTGACACTGTTTGCCGCGCGCAACACCGATCTGTCGATCTTTGGCCTGTTTGAAATCTCGCCGGGGCAGACGCAGTTCTTCAATGCCATCTTCATCGTCATGCTGGCGCCGCTGTTCAGCCTGTTGTGGCAGGCGCTGGGCCGGCGCGGGCTGGAACCGGGCATTCCGGTGAAGTTCGGCATGGCGCTGGCCGGCGTTGGCGGTGGCTTCCTGTTCCTGGTGTGGGGCACGCAATTTGCCGGCGATGATTTCAAGGTGGGTATCTGGTGGTTGGCGGGCCTCTATCTCATCCACTCCATGGCCGAACTGATGATCTCGCCGGTTGGCCTGTCGATGGTCACCAAGCTTTCCATCGCCCGTATCGTCGGCCTGATGATGGGCCTGTGGTTCGTCTCCATCGCCTGCGCGCAATATGTGGGCGGTCTTGTGGCGCAGGTGGCCAGCGTTGAGACGGTGGGCGGGCAGGTGACCAATCTCAAGGTCAGCCTCGATACTTATGCCGGGGTGTTCGAAACCATCGGCCTCGCTTCGGCGGCGATTGGCGGCGTGCTGCTGCTGATCTCGCCCTTGCTCAAGCGCCTGATGCACGGCGTGAAATAGTGGCGGTAGGGTAATTTGCGCTTGCGTGCCTGTTGGCCCAACGTAGGGCCAACAGGGGAGTTGATTGAACATGCGGGCTATTTTGTTGTTGGGCATCGCCGGTGTGGCGCTGGCCTCTGTCGCCGTCGCAAAGGACAAGCCGAAAGACGTACCTGCCTCACCGCCCGACGTGGTGCGCGTGGGCAAGGACCCCTGGCCAAGCCAGTACCGGCCCTATCCCGGCCAGGTGACGGTGATCCGCGGGGCCACCATCTATGACGGCGCCGGGCGCCGCATCGACAATGGCATGATAAGGCTGGAAGGCGGCAAGGTTGCCGAGATCGGCGCCAGCGTTAGCGTGCCGGAGGGCGCAAAGCTGATCGAGGCACAGGGCAAATATGTCACCGCCGGCATCATCGACATTCACAGCCACCTGGGCGTCTATCCCAGCCCCGGCGTGCAGGCGCACAGCGACGGCAACGAGGCGACCAGCCCGGCCCGCCCGGAAGTGTGGGCTGAACACAGTGTGTGGCCGCAGGATCCGGGTTTTTCGCGGGCGCTGGCTGGCGGCATCACGGCGCTGCACGCACTGCCGGGATCAGCCAATCTGTTCGGCGGGCGCGGGGTGACGCTCAAACCCGTCTATGGCCGCAGCGTGCAGGAAATGAAGTTTCCGGGCGCACCTTACAGTTTGAAGATGGCCTGTGGGGAGAATCCGAAGCGCGTCTATGGCAGCCGCAACCAGTTGCCGGCCACCCGCATGGGCAATATCGCCTATGCCCGGCAGCTCTGGTCGGACGCGGCGATCTACAAGCGGCGCTGGGATGATTATACCAAGCGCGCCGAAGCCGGCAGCGCCAAGCCCGCCGATGCGCCGCGCCGCGAACTGGCGCTGGACACGCTGATGGGCGTGCTGAACGGCGAGATCTTGGTGCAGAACCACTGCTACAGAGCCGATGAAATGGCCAATGTGATCAGCATGAGCCGCGAGTTCGGCTACAAGGTGACGGC
>JAIXPM010000312.1 GCA_027486275.1 Sphingomonadales bacterium
TTCGGCCAGCCGGAAATCCGCCTGCGCCTGTTGCCGGGCTATGGCGGTACCCAGCGTTTGCCGCGCCTGCTCACTGATCGGCGGGGCCCGGAAGGGATGCTGGATGCGCTCGATCTGATCCTCGGTGGCCGCAGCGTTGAAGCGGCGGATGCGCTGGACATGGGCGCCATCGATGCCATCGCCGATGGTGCCAATGATGCGCTCAGCCTCGCTCATGCCGCCGTGCGTGAATTCGTGCGCCTCGGTGACACCAGCCATCTGGGCCGTGCCTGGGCGGAACGCCGCAAGGCTGCCAAGAGCGCCTGGCAACATGAAGGCCATGTCGATCTGGATCACGCACTGGCCGATCCGTTCGTGCAGCGCATCCTGAAGCAGCTCGATTGGGCCGGCCGCGGCAAGGCCGGTGAGCGCGCCATCGATGCGATCCGCACCGGCTGGACTCAGGGCATGGCCGCCGGCCTCGCCCGCGAAGCCGAATTGTTCAGCGAAGCTGTGGTCGATCCCGATGGCGGCAAGACCGGCATCCGCCTGTTCATGGACAAGAAGGCGCCGCCGTTGCCGGTGCGCCGCAACGGCGTGCACATCGAAGCCGAGTTCGACGCCAAGGCCGCGCGGCTGGAAGCAGCCGGCGATCTGCTGCCGGTTGGTGCGCCTTTCTTCCCCGGCGTGACGCCGATTCCCGGCCATCAATATGGCTTTGGCATCGCGCGCAGCCCGGATACCGGCGCGCCGCAGTTCGGCCCGCCGGAAACGCATGAAAAGCAGCTGATCGTGCCGACGCCGCAGCCAGAGCCGAACGAGGCGCTGGTCTATCTGCTCAGCAGCGAAGTGAACTTCAACGATATCTGGGCCTTGACCGGCATTCCCGTTTCCCCGTTCGACAATCACGAGGAAGATGTGCAGCTGACGGGTTCCGGCGGTCTGGCGCTGGTTGCTGCGCTGGGCAGCGAAGTGCGCGGGCAGGGCCGGTTGAAGGTGGGTGACATGGTGGCGGTCTATTCCGGCACATCCGATCTGCTCAGCCCGCAGGCCGGGCGCGACCCGATGTATGCCGATTTCTCCATCCAGGGCTATGAGACGAAATCGGGCAGCCATGCCCAGTTCCTCACCGTGCAGGCGCCGCAGCTCCACCCGGTGCCGGGCGATCTGACGCTGGAACAGGCCGGCAGCTATATCCTCAACCTCGGCACCATCTGGCGCTGTCTCTACACCACGCTGGAAATCATCGGCGGCAAGACCATCTTCATCGAAGGGTCGGCCACCGGCACCGGGCTTGATGCGCTGAAATCGGCCAAGGCCAGCGGATTGCAGGTGACAGGCCTGGTTTCCAGCCCGGCCCGCGCCGAGTTCGTGAAGTCAAAGGGCGCCGTGGGCGCGCTCGATCGCACCGATCCGCGCTTCAAGTCGCTGTTCACCTCGGTGCCTGATGGCACGAAGGCGGATTGGGCCGCGTGGGAGCAGGCCGGCGAGGCGCTGGTGGCCGAATACAAGGCGCTGAACGGCGGCAAGCTGGCGGATTATGCTGTCAGCCATGCCGGTGAAACCGCCTTCCCGCGCAGCTTCCAGCTGCTGGGCGATGGCGGCGTGCTCGCCTTCTATGGTGCGTCGTCGGGCTATCACCTCAGCTTCATGGGCAAGAAGGGCGGTTCTGATCCGGTCTCCATGCTGGCCCGCGCTGGTGCGCGTGGCGGGGAAGCCGTGCTGATCTTCTATGGCCCCGGCACCACGCAACTGGCCGACGAGACCGGCCTGGAGATGATCGAGGCGGCGCGTGGGCTGGGTTGCCGCATCGTGGTGGTGACCAACACCGATGGCCAGCGCGAGTTCATCCTGTCGCTCGGTTTCGAGGATGCGGTGGCGGGCGTTGTGTCGTTGGAAGGCATCAAGCGGCGTGAAGGCGCCAATTTCGACTGGCCCGATACCATGCCGCGCCTGCCGGTGGCGCGCGAGGATATCGAGAATTTCCGCGAGGCCGTGCGCCAGTTCCAGGACAAGACGCTGAAGCCGTTCGGCAATGCTGTCGGCAAGCTGCTGCGTTCGCCGGACAATCCGCGCGGTAATCCGGATATCGTGCTGGAACGCGCCGGGCAGGACACGCTGGGTGTGACGACGGCCCTGGTGAAGCCGTTCACCGGCCGCGTCGTTTACTGCGAGGACATGGCCGGGCAGCGGTATAATTTCTACGCACCGCAGGTGTGGACGCGCCAGCGCCGGATCGTGATGCCGATGGCGGAAATCCGCGGCACACACTTGTGCAACGCCTACGAAGTCACCCGCATGAACGACATGATCGCGGCCGGCATCCTGGATGTGACCGAACCGACGGTGGTGCCGTGGGAAGGCCTGCCGGAAGCGCACCAGAGTATGTGGGACAACCGCCACACAGGCGCGACCTATATCGTCAACCACGCGCTGCCGGCGATGGGCCTGCGCGGCAAGGATGAGCTGTACGAAGCTTGGGCTTCGTTGAGCACGGACAAAGGGCAGGGGGAATGAACGCGATGGCCAAGACCAAGAGCAGCGCGACCGGCCGCCTTGCCGGCAAGGTGGCGCTGATCACCGGGGCCGCCGGCAATCTGGGCGGCAGCATCGTGCGCCGTTACCTGGCCGAAGGTGCCATCGTCGTGATGAGCGGGCGTGATGCGGCGCGCACGCAGGCCGCGCTGGATGCGGCTGTGGCCGACGTGGGCGGCACCGCCAGCATCGTGACGATGGACGGTGCCGACATTGAATCCGTGCGCGCCGGCATTGCCGACGTTGTCGCCCGCCATGGCCGCATCGACGTGCTGGTCAACAATGCCGGCTCGGCTGGGCCGAAGCAGGTGCTGGGCGACCTGCCGCTGTTGCCCGAAGAGCTGGAAGGCACGCCCGACAGCGAAACGGTGGGCGATGCCGCCCGCAACATCATGGTGGTGGCCTGGAATTTGGTGCGCGCCGCCGCTTCGGCAATGGGCGAAGGTGGCAGCATCATCAATGTTTCCACCATCTTCAGCCGCACCGATTATTTCGGCCGTGCTGCCTACACGGTGCCGAAGGCCGCGCTGAATATCCTGTCGAAGGGTCTGGCGCGCGAACTGGGCACGCGTGGCATCCGGGTGAACCAGCTCTATCCCGGCCCGATTGCCTCCGAACGCATCCGCACCGTGTTTGCGGCGATGGACAA
>JAIXPM010000334.1 GCA_027486275.1 Sphingomonadales bacterium
ACGAAGATCTCAAGGCCGGGCGCGTCGTGGGCAGCGCACAGGCGCATGAAATTGGCCGCGCCTTCATCGCCGAATGCGGCCGGCAAAGCTTCATGCACCGCGAACGCCGGATCGGCGAACGCGATGGCCAATTGCGCGTGGGTTTCCGGGTGTTCGATGCTGCGATGGGCCATACGCGACAGGTTGGCGGCGCTGATATGGCAGCGGCCGTCTTCAGTGTCGGGCGCCGGCGAGACAGTGGCAGCGTTTGCCGTCCACATCGAACTGGCGGATGCCGCGGTGGCAAACAGGCGCGGGTCTTCGGCGGCGGCGCGGGCGATCACCTGCTCATCCGTCCCGACAAACCCCAGCTGGCGCAGGAAACCGACGTTCGGCCGATCCAGCGGCAGCAGGAAACCCTGTGTGAGCCCCAGCCCCATCACGAAGCGCATCTTGGCGATGCCCTGTAAGGCAGCGGCGCGCGGGCGCGACGTTGCCCCGCCGTGGCGCGCACTGGCCAGGTTGCCGAGCGAGAGCGCCGCATAATTGTGGCTCGGCCCGATCAGGCCGTCGAAGTTGATTTCGCGGATCATGGCTTCAGGCCTGTCGTGATGCCGCCGCCGAGCGCATCGGCGGCCAGCGTCGCCACCGGGAAAGCGCAATAATCGGCAGCGTAATAGGCGGAAGGGCGGTGATTGCCGCTGGCCCCGATCCCGCCAAATGGCGCGGCCGACGACGCGCCGTTGGTCGGCCGGTTCCAGTTGACGATCCCGGCGCGGCTTTCGGCCCAGAAGCGGTCAAACAGCGCCGCATCGCCACCGATCAGGCCCGCCGCCAGGCCAAAACGCGTGGCGTTGGCCGCCGCGATGGCCGCATCCCAATCGGGCACGCGGATGATCTGCAATACGGGGCCGAACAGTTCATCGTCAGACGGCGCATGGCCGGTCATGTCGATAACGGCGGGGGACAGGAACGGCCGGTCAGCCCGGGCGCGGACCAGCGGGCGCAGCACGCGGCCACCCGCAGCAACAAGCCCGACCCAGCCGCGCTCCAGGCCATCGGCGGCGGTGTTGGAAATGACCGGGCCCATGAACGGCGGCTGTTCGTCGAACGGGCCGCCAACGATCAGCCGGTCGGCCAAGGCCAGCACGGCTTCGACCAGCGCGTCGCTCCCCGGCCCGACAATCAGCCGCCGCGCATTGGTGCAGCGCTGCCCGGCCGACAGAAACGCCGATTGCACCACGGTCGCGGCCGCCGCGTCGATATCGGCCACATCCCACGCCACCAGCGGATTATTGCCGCCCATTTCCAGCGCCAATATGCGGTGCGGCGTATCGGCGAACTGTCGCGCCAACGCCGCGCCGACATGCGCCGAACCGGTGAACAGCAGGCCGTCAATCTCCGCGCCGGCCAGTTCACGGCCGACATCGCCGCCGCCATGGACGAGGTTCAAGACGCCTTCCGGCAGCCCGGCTTTCGCCCAAAGCCCGGCCATGAGATCGGCCACGGCAGGCGTCTGTTCGGACGGCTTGAACACGATCACGTTCCCGGCCAGCAGCGCCGGCACGATATGGCCATTGGGCAGGTGCGCCGGGAAATTATACGGCCCCAGCACGGCCAGCACGCCGTGCGGCTTGTGACGCAGCATCTGCTTCACACCGCCGGTTTCGCTGCCCTTCTCGCCGGCCCGCTCGGCCTGCGCGGTGATGCTGATCTCCACCTTGGCCGCCACGCTGGCGACTTCGGTCCGGGTTTCCCACAGCGGCTTGCCGGTTTCACGGGCGATCAGGCGGGCGAATTCGTCGGCGTCGGCTTCCACTGCCGCCTTGAAGGCGCGAACGATGGCGATCCGCTCCGCCAGTGAGGTGCGCGCCCAACCGGGAGCAGCGGCACGGGCACGCGCCACGGCCGCCACCACGCCGCCCACCGGCCCGTTCCAGATCGCTTCGCCGGTGCAGGGATCGGTGGAGACGAGTTCAGCAATCGACATGGCGGATCCTCGTGCCGGGCGTGAGGCCCAGCGGCGCGGCGACGGCGGCGGGCAGCGTTCGGCCCGCATCAGCGAGCGGCGACAGAAAAGCCTGGAAATCGTGCAGCGTACCGGTTGCCACCAGTTTCGCCGGCCCTTCCACCGCATCGGCCAGCGCCGCCACTTCGGCTTCGCGCGCGCCGCGGATGGACTTCAGATCGTCAATGCGGGCGCTCACGGTGGGGCCGCCGTCGAAGATGTCGACATAATTGTCGAAGCCAAAGCCTTCCGCCAGCAGCATGGCCAGTGCCGCGCAGCCACTGCCATGCGGTTGGCCGATGGCGGCGCGGGCGTCGTCGGTGAGCAGATTGGTGTAGACGGGGTGGCGCGGCATCAGATCGGCGATGAACTGGTTGCCATGCACGGCATTGAACTTGTCGGCCTCCGGGAAGGAAATCCCGAAGAACTTGGCGCCCAGTGCGTCCCAGAACGGCGAGTTGCCCTCTGCATCCATAACGCCGCGCAACTCGGCAATCACGCGGTCGCCAAAACGCGCGCGGTGCTGGGCGATGAACAGGTAGCGGGCGCGGGCCAAAAGCCGCCCCAGCCCGCCGGTGCGCAGATCGGGGTGCAGGAACAGCCCGCCCACTTCCGACGCACCATCGAAATCACTGGTGAGCGACAGGAACTCGATGCGCAGCGTGCGATCCAGTTCCTTGCTGGTCTGGGTCAGCGTCGAAATCTTGTAGCTGTAGAACGGCCACTCCGCGCCCACCCGGCTGAACACCATGCCGGTGCCCCCGATCCGCCCGGTCGCGACTTCTTCCAGCAGCAGCAGGTAAAGCTCGTTTTCCGGCCCGGCGTCAGCCCGGGCAAAGCTGGCGTCTGACCAGGCGAGGCGGCGAGCCAGCGCGCCTTCATCCTGCGGCAGATTGGTGAAACCGCCGCCCGTCAGCTTCGCCAGTTCCAGCACGGACGGCAGATCGGAACTGCGCGCCGGGCGCACGCGCCATTCACCCGGCAAGACGCTGGGCGCGATCATCGTTGCCACCCGTGCTGCGCCACGCGCATCAGCACCAAGGCGGCCAGCCGGGCGCGTTCCTCCAGCGAATCGGCGCACAGAAATTCATCGCTGCTGTGGATGGCACCGCCGCGCGGGCCCATCGTGTCGACCACGGCCAGGCCCGTCGCCGCGAGATTATTGCCGTCACACACGCCGCCAGTGTCACGCCAGCCGATGGCGAGGCCGAGCGAGGTCCCGCAGCTTTTCACCAGATCGAACAGGCGCTGCTGGTTGGCGTCCAATGGCTTGGGCGGGCGGGCAAAACTGCCGTGCACGTGGATGTGGACGTCGTGCGCGCTCGCCACTGCGGCCACGATTTCATTGATGCCGGCTTCGGCGCGCAGCTGTGCGGCGGCACTGCGCGGCCGCATGTTCCAACGCAGCACGGCATTATCGGGCACGACATTATTGGGGCCGCCACCGTCAATCCTGGCGGGATTCACCGACAGATCGTGGCCCGCCAGTGTGGCCAGCCGCAGCGCCAGATCGGCCGCCGCCAGAAGCGCGTTACGGCCATCTTCTGGGTTGCGCCCGGCATGCGCGGCGCGGCCGTGGATGGCGGCGGAAAAATTGC
>JAIXPM010000305.1 GCA_027486275.1 Sphingomonadales bacterium
GCCAGGCTGAAATCCGGCGGCGCATCGCGGTCCAGCCCAACCCAGATCAGCCCGCCCGCTTCCACGCTCGGCATCTCGGCGAGATTGCGCGTGCTCTTGTCCAGCCCCGCGAACGTCTCCGGCCGCGGCAGGCCCTTCAACTTGCCATCAGTGCCATAGCTCCACGCGTGATAGGGGCAGACCAGCGCGGGTGATTTCACCAGCTCACACCCCTCCACCAGCCGCGTGCCGCGATGCCGGCAGACATTCATGAACACGCGGGCCACGCCCTTGCCATCGCGCGCGATCAGCAGCGGCAGGCCAAAGCCATCATGCGGCACCGCCATGTTGGGCTGCGGGAGCAAGGCCGACGGCGCGATCACCACCGGCAGCCGCTTGAAGACATGGCTCCATTCGCGGGCGAAATGATCGGGGCAGGTATAGGCGCTGGCCGGGATTTCCCGCATCACCCCGCTGGCCGGCTTGCCCGCCGCCGCCGGAACGCCGGCCGCCAGCGCCCGCTGGCCTGGCGTCGGGTGGCGCGGTTTGAAGGCGATATCCATGGCGCGGATGGTGACTCCGTTCCGCCGGCAGTGGAAGCTAGTTTTTCAAACCGGCCTTTTCGTAATCAATGCCGAGCTGTTCCAGGTACGAACGGTACTTCTTCGGATCGAAGTAATATTTCTCCATCTGTGGGCGCATCTTCGCCATCAGATCCGCATTGAGGTGGATGGCCGGCTGGTCATCCGGGCCGAGCAGTGGCGCATATTTCTCGGTCTTGAACTGCACGTCCTGCTGCCAGGCCTTGGCGCCCGCTACCAGTTCCGGCGTCGTCATCAGATCGAGCAATGTCATCGCGGCCACCTTGGCACCCACAACGGCGCCCTTGTGGGCAATCGGCGTCGCCATCGCCGTGGCCGCCATGATGTTGTGATAGGAAATGCCAGGCACGTTGGATGGATAGGAGATGGTGATGGTCGGCACCGTCCACATGATGTCGCCGATATCATCCGATCCGCCGTTGCGATCGCTATTGGGGTTTTCAGGCGACCACAGTTTCGGGCCGTCGCTGGCGAGCGGCTTGTCCTTGCGGCCAAAGCCCGACAGCACGGCGCGGGCGAAATTCTGGTCGGCCGCGCTCCATTGCGGCAGGCCCACGGCCTTCATGTTGGCAAAGGCCGCTTCCGCAATCGGCTTGTTGCCATAGTTGGTGGCGGCATGGCCCAGCACGCGGCGGGTGACGCTGGTTTCGGTCATCATCGCCGCGCCAGCCGCAATGCGGTTGCCGGCGTCATACATGGCTTTGACCGCGGGCAACTGCGTGTCGCGGAAATAATACCACACGCTCGCCTTGTCGGGCACGATGTTGGGCTGGTTGCCGCCGCCGGTGATGACATAATGGCTGCGCTGCGTGACGGGCAGATGCTCGCGCTTCATGTTCCAGCCATCGTTCATCAGTTCCACGGCATCCAGTGCGCTCTTGCCATCCCACGGGTTGCCGGCGGCGTGCGCGGTGAGCCCGGCAAACGTGTATTCCACGCTGAGCGAGGCGGTGTAGGCCATTGGCCCCCACGTGGTTTCCAGGCTGTCACCCACATGCGCGAACAGATTGGCGTCCACATCCTTGAACATCCCGGCGCGCACATAATAGGCCTTGGTCGCCACCAGCTCCTCGGCGACGCCCGGCCACAGCATGATGCGGCCCTTGATGCCGTTCTTTTCCATCACCTGCTTGGCCGCGATGGCGGCGACGATCATCATCGGCATGCCGCTGTTGTGGCCTTCGCCATGCCCCGGCGCACCGGCCACCAGCGGCTTCGCCCCCGGCACACCCGGCGTTTGGGACAGGCCGAGCAGGCCATCGATATCGCTGCCCAGCGCGATCATCGGGCCACCGCTGCCCCAGGTGGCCGTGAACGCCGTCGGGATGCCCGCCACCCCGCGTGTCACCGTGAAGCCGTTCTTCTCAAGAATCCCGGTCAGGTAGGCACTGGTCCGCACTTCCTGAAAGCCCGGCTCGGCAAAGCTGAACACGGAATCGATCATGTTCGCCAGTTCGCCGGCGCGGGCGTCAACGGCGGCGGCCGCTGCGTCCTTCAATGGTGCCGGCGCAGCGGCAAAGGCTGGTGCGGCAGACGCCAACAGGCTGGCGGCGAGCAGTTTGCGGATCATGTCATTTCCCCTCGTTTGGAGAAACGCTATCTGCCCCGCCCGCCGCCGTAAAGCTGGCGATTACTTGCGCGCCGCAATCCAATCGTCCACCCGGCGTTCCAGGATGGAAAGCGGCTGCGAGCCTGATGCGATCAGCAGGTCGTGGAAGCTCTTGATATCGAACTTCGGCCCCAGCGCCTTCTCGGCCTTGCGGCGTTCTTCCATGATCTTCAGCATGCCGATCTTGTAGCCGGTGGCCTGGCCCGGCAGCGTGATGTAGCGGCGCACTTCCGAACGCGCCATTTCGGGCGGAGCGCGGCCGGTTTCGTTGAGATACTTCACCGCCTCTTCCTCGGTCCAGCCGAGCGCGTGGATGCCGGTATCGGTCACCAGACGGGCGGCGCGGAACAGTTCGGCATCCA
>JAIXPM010000117.1 GCA_027486275.1 Sphingomonadales bacterium
AAGCCCTGGCCCGGCGGCAGAAACAGCAGTTCGCCGCGCAGTTCGAACCAATCGCCGGGCTGCGCATTGCACCACAGTTTCGCGCCAGGCGGCGCAATCACCTCCACCTTGAGATCATATAGCTCGAATTCGTGCGTCATGCCAGCGCTTGTGCACCAGATGCATCAACGAAACCAGAGCGCTGGCCAGTACGATGGCTTCGTGCCATCATGGCTTTTGGGTCGGCCTCTCTGGGGGAACATGATGCTGCGCCCGTTTACTGCACTGATGATCGCCTGTGCACTTCCGGGCTGTGCCTATCACAGCCTCACCGTGCCGGTGCCCAATCGGGGCGATCAGAATTTGCATCCCGTGGACAGCAACGCCATCGCCTGGGGTGCGCTGGAGGATCCGAAAAAGGCTGAGGCGTGCGTGGGGACCAACAGCAACAGCAATGTGCAGGTGCGCACGTCGCTGTTGCAGTCGCTGGCCACGGTGCTCACCCTTGGCTTCTGGCAGCCGTCCCACATCCGCTATCGCTGCGGCAAGCTGCCGACCGGTGAGGGCGAGATTCCACAATAAGGAGCTCAGCGTGGCGCGCATCCTGAAATTTGATGATCGCAGCTGGCACAATTGGCATTTCACCGAGCGTGATGTGCCGATTGCCGGGCGATACGAACTGCACCGCGCCGTCACCGCCAGCCTGTCCGATATGCGGGCCAGCGCCAAGGCCGTGCAGGATTTGATCGGCAAGGCCTTCACCGATCGGCGCCGGCTGCGCGCCCACGGTGCGACCTGGTCATTCTCTGCGGCGCCATCGGTGCCCGGCGGCTGGCCACTGGCAACGGGCTATGCCAACCAGCTGTTTGCCCTGCCGAAAACCCACGTCGATCCGACCTTTAGCGGCGATCAGAGGTGGCTCGGCTAATCTGCACAGTCGGCTAAGTGGAGTTTCTGCCTGAAGGCGGCCAAGGTGGCTGCCGAACAGGAGATCAGATGACGAAGCGCACACGCCGGAACCACAGTCCGGCTTTCAAGGCGAAGGTGGCATTGGCTGCCGTGAGGGGCGAGAAGACGCTGGCCGAGTTGGCGCAGCAGTTTGACGTTCACCCGAACCAGATCACGACCTGGCGTGGGCAGTTGCTGGAAGGCGCTGCCGGGGTTTTCGGATCGGACAGCCATGCTGAACCGGCGGAGCCGGCGATCGATTTGAAGACGTTGCACGCCAAGATCGGCGAGCTGACGTTGGTGAACGATTTTTTGTCCGGGGCGCTCGGCAAGGCGGGACTGTTGCCGAGCGCAAAACGATGATCGATCGCACGCACGCGCTGCCGGTGACCCGGCAGCGCGGGAGCTGGGGATCAGCCGCGGCAGCGTCTACTATCGGCCACGGCCGACCTCGGCGGCTGATTTGGTCATCATGCGGCGGCTCGACGAGCTGCACATGGATTTCCCGTTCGCGGGCAGCCGGATGCTGCGCGACCTACTTGCCGCCGACGGCGTCAAGGTCGGCCGCCTGCACGTGTCGACCCTGATGAAGAAGATGGCGATCGAGGCGATCTACCGGCGGCCGAACACGTCGAAGCCGGCGCCGGGACACAAGGTCTATCCCTATCTGCTGCACAAGCTGGCGGTGACGCGGCCCAACCAGGTCTGGGCCACCGACATCACCTACATCCCGATGGCGCGCGGCTTCGTCTATCTGATCGCCATCGTCGACTGGTTCAGCCGCCGGGTTCTGGCTTGGCGGCTGTCGATCACGCTGGAGACGGATTTTTGCATCGAGGCGTTGGAGGAAGCGTTGGCGCGCTTCGGATCCCCGGAGATCTTCAACACCGACCAGGGCAGCCAGTTCACCAGCATGGCATTCACGTCGGTCCTGCACCGCGAGAATGTCGCGATCAGCATGGACGGCCGCGGCGCCTGGCGGGACAATGTGTTCGTCGAACGCCTGTGGCGTTCGGTCAAATACGAGGAGGTTTACCCGCGAGCCTACGGCTCGGTGAGCGAAGCCCGGGCCTCAATCGGCCGCTATCTGACATTTTACAACGGCCGGCGCCCGCACTCATCGCTTGACCGCAAGACCCCCGATCACGTCTACTTCAACCAACCGCTTCTCGCAGCGGCATGAAACCGGCAGCCGCTCTACTTAGCAATCGCGCGGGGCTGTTCAGACAAACCGAGCCACCTCTAACCGCCGTCCGAGAGGAATGGTCGCCCAGGGGTGCAAACCCTGGACAGAACCCGGCTTATAGACGGCGTATCGCAGCCTGAGTCGGCCCACAACGCGCAAGCGTTGTGGGCCGACTCAGGCAGGATCGGCCGGGCTGCTCGTCTGGCCTGAAGGCCAGACGAGCAGCTTCGACGGCGTGGCTCCGCCACGATCTTCCTTATTTCTATTCTGAACGACCAACGGTATCCGCGGCTCCGCCGCTGGCCTCCCTAAACCGGCAACGCATCAAACGCCGCCGTCAACCGCGGCACCGCGCTCGTGAACGGCACCGTCCCATGCCAGGCATAGCTCGGGAAAATCGCCAGCCGCCCTGGGACCGGCGTCACCACGTGGCGCGGTGACAGTTGCAAGCCCAGCGCGGCATCCGGCACCCCGAATGTCAGCTTGCCGGCGTCACCATACACCCCCACTTCCGGCGGCAACGCCACATAGAAAGCCGAGCTGAGCCACCCCTGAGGGTGGATATGGTTTACATGGAATCCCTGGCCCTGCAGCTGCACCGACCAGCTGCCCGCCAGCTTCGCTTTGCCAGTGAGGCGGCCCAGGAACGGATGGCCGGGCTGGTGCGACAGGCCCGACAGGCAGGCTTCCGCCGTCGCCCGAAGCGCGTCGCGGAAGGCGATAAGCACGGGTTCGGTGGTCGCAAACAGTTCACCGCGCGTCTGCGTGCCGCCCCGCAAAGTCTGTTCCGGCGGCGCATTCAGCATCACGTGCCGTTGTTCCAGGACGGATTTCAAATCGCTCAGGAACACCCCGCGATCAGCCCAGCCCGCCGGCACCACCAGGTCGCAAGTCATCACCAGCTTGCTGTAATCGATCAACCAATCCTCACGCGGATCATTCTTCAGCCGCCAGATGACGCTAAGCAGGCCCCATGCCGTCTGTTCGAGCGGGATCATGCGGCTGGCAATGAGCGCCGCTGTTTCGGCTTCAGCCAGTTCGCACATCCGCAGCGCCAGCCACGCCCGGTGATTGGCAAACGCCGCTTCCCCCGGAAACCGCGCCTGCTCCGCCCGCGCTTCGCCAAGTGCTTCGTCGAACCGGCCCAGCATCCGCAGCGCCGTCAGCCGCGCCAGCCGCCAATCCGGCGCCAGGCCAAAGCGCCGTTCGGCCTCGGTCGCCCATGCCAGCAACGTTGCGCCATCGCCGGCCCCGCGCGCCGCACCCAGCGCCGCCTGCCACAGCGGCGCGGGGGCGTTGCCAGCCAAGGCCGCCCGATAGCCATCCAGTGCCGCATCGCCTTGCCCCAGTTGCGGCAACAGGAAGGCCAGCGAGGTGAGCGCCTCACTATGATGCTGCCAGCGGGCCACCACCGCACGATAGGCCGCCACCGCTTCCTCCATCCGCCCGGCATCGGCGAGCAGATCAGCCCGCATGGTCGCCAGCAATGGATCGTCCCCCGCTGCCAACGCAGCCAACGCTGCTGCAAAATCGCCCTGTTGCCCCAACGCCTTGGCTAGTCGCACGACAGCCTGCACATCGCCCGATGACGTCTGCACAGCCCTGCTCAACGCCGCGCGCGCCCGCACGGCATCGCCCTGCGTCTGTGCCAGCGCCCCGACCGCCGCCAGCACGCGCGGTGCATCGGGCGCCAACGCTTCGGCCTTGGCCAGCGCCGACGCGGCTCCGGCCAGATCGCCCCGTTCCTGCCGCAGCAGGGCCAGGTTCAACCAGGCCTCGCCATGGCCCGGCGCTGCCGCCACCGCGCGTTCCAGTGCTGCAATGGCTTCCAAATCCCGGCCAAGGCGGGACAACATTAACCCATAGCTGTTCCAATAACCGGCGTTGTTAGGCGCGCGCTCGATACCGGCGCGGAACAGCTGCTCTGCATCACCAACGCGCCCCAACCCGTCCGCCGCCAGCGCCGCCAGATACAGCGCATCGGGATGCTGCTGCCCAGCCGGCGACAGCCGCGCCAGCGTGCCGCCGGCATCGGCGAACCGCCCTGCCCGCAGCAACCCTAACGCCTGTTGCAACAGGCCCATGTCAGCCGCGTTCATCATCCTGATCGCAACAATGCCACACCGGCATCCCATTCGAACAGATACAACAGCACCCGCGCCGCCTGCCCCCGCGCGCCATCCAATCCGCCATCGCGATCAAGCAGCAACCGCCCATCGTCGCGCGCCATGGTCACAAACTTCTG
>JAIXPM010000380.1 GCA_027486275.1 Sphingomonadales bacterium
CGTGCGGCCACCAGGCCCATGCGGGCAATGGCGTTGCTGGCGGTGGGGGTGGAGCTGTGGCCGCCCGGATCGGTGATGGTCAGCTGGAAATCGGCATAGGATTTCTCGGCCGCCTGTAGCTTGTAGAAAAAGGGTTTGCCCTGCGCGTCCAGCCCACCGCCGCCGCCATCGCTGTTCAGCATAACCTCGATGCCGAAGGCCGCGGCCTGTTTGGCCTGTGCGGCGCTGGCGATACCGTCGGTTTCCTCGTCGCCCGACAGGAAGAAGTGGATGTCGCGTTTCGGCGTCCAGCCACTGGCCTTCAGCTGGGCCAGCGTGGCGATCATCATGGCGACATCGAACTTGTTGTCCTGCACGCCGCGGCCGAAGATGTAGCCGTTTTCGGCGATTGCAGTGAACGGCGGCCGTTCCCAATCGGCCGGATTGGCTTCCACCACGTCCAGATGGCCAGTCAGTGCCATCGGTTTGGCCTTGGCCGAGGCTGCGCGCCAGACGAAATGGAAATTGGCGGTGCCGGCCAGTTCGTCGATCTGGATGTCGGCGGCGTTGAAGCCGGCCTGCACCAGTGCCGCGCGATAGAAACGCGCCAGTGCCGGGGTCTGGCCGCGGCCCTTGACGCTGGCGATGCCAACACTGTCCATCAACAGCCGCTTGGCCTCCGCGGCGTCGCCGGGGGCGGCATGCGCGGGCAGGGCAGTGCAGGACAGGGCGAGGATGGCGGCGAGGGTGCGGATCATGAACCGAGACTGCGCCGCGCGCGCGCCGGCTGCAAGCCTTGGCGCGCGGTTTCCGGCTTGACGGCGCCAAGGCGCTGCCCGAAGTCAGGCGGCCATGAAGCCCACAAACTCGCTTACCCGCTGGATCCTGATCGGCCTTGTGGCCGGGCTTGGCGTCGGCTGGGCGATCAATGCCAGCGTGGCGGCGGAGCAGGCCAAGGAGATCGCCGGTTATCTGTCGATCATCACCGATGTGTTTCTGCGGCTGATCAAGATGATCATCGCACCCTTGGTGCTGGCGACGCTCACCGTGGGCATCGCCCATATGGGTTCGGGCGGGGCGGTGGGCCGCACCTTCGTGCGCACGCTGGCCTGGTTCATCGCGGCATCGATCTTCAGCCTTGGGCTGGGCATCTTGATGGTCAATCTGTTGGCGCCCGGCGTTGGGGTTGGACTGCCATTGCCAGCCGTCGATGCGGCATCGGGTGTGGCCACCAAGGCCTTCGACCTGAAGGAGTTCATCGGGCATATCTTCCCGAAGTCCATCATCGAAGCGATGGCCACCAACGAAGTGCTGCAGATCGTCATCTTCAGCCTGTTTGCCGGCGTCGCGCTGATCCAGATGGGTGATAAGGCCGAACCGATCAACAAGGGCCTCGATGCCATCATGCACATGATGCTGGTGATCACCGGCTATGTGATGAAGGTGGCGCCGTTCGCGGTGTTTGCCGCCATTGCCAGTTCCATCGCGGTGGAAGGGCTTGGCATCCTCGTTACCTTCGGCAAGTTCGTTGGCGGATTTTACCTGGCGCTGGCGGTGCTGTGGGCGTTCCTGCTGGGCGCCGGCGCCTTCGTGCTCGGCTTTGGCGAAGTGCGGCGCCTGATCCCTGAAATCCGCGAGCCGTTCCTGATCACCTTCGCCACCGCGTCGTCGGAAGCCGCCTATCCCAAGCTGCTGGCCTCGCTGGAGCGTTATGGCGTGCCCGGCCGCATCGCCTCGTTCGTGCTGCCGCTGGGCTACAGCTTCAATCTTGATGGCTCGATGATGTACTGCGCCTTTGCCAGCATCTTCATTGCGCAGGCCTATGGCATCGATCTGTCATTGGGTCAGGAAATCGCCATGCTGGGCCTGCTGATGATCACGTCGAAAGGCATCGCCGGCGTGCCGCGCGCGTCGCTGGTGGTGATCGCAGCCACGCTGCCCTATTTCAACATCCCCGAAGCCGGCCTGCTGCTGATCCTGGCGGTGGATCATTTCCTCGACATGGGCCGCAGCGCCACCAACGTGATCGGCAACGCGGTTGCCACCGCCGTGATCGCCAAGTGGGATGCGGGCGAAGTGACGGCGGCGAAACCTGCCGAATAGGCGCGGTCAATTCACTGGCGGGCGGCGCCGGTAAGACAGTGCTTCTGCAACGTGCATACGCGCCACGCCGTCGCAGCCGGCCAGATCCGCAATCGTGCGCGACACCCGCAGCACCCGGGCATAGCCGCGCGCCGACAGGCGCAGCGTGTCGGCGGCCTGGGTGAGCAGGCGTTGGCCTTCGGCATCTGGGGTGGAATGCGCTGAGAGGGCTTCGCCATCGGCTTCGGCATTCATGCGGGTGGCGGTGCCGGCATAGCGCGCCGTCTGCCGGGCGCGGGCGGCGGCCACCCGCGCCGCCACCTGCGCGCTGCTTTCGGCCGGTGGTGGCAAGGTGAGATCGGCAGCCGAAAGCGCCGGCACCTCGACATGCAGATCGATGCGATCGAGCAATGGCCCGGAGAGCTTGCTCTGGTAATCGGCCGCACAGCGCGGGGCGCGGGCGCAGGCGAGGCCGGGATCAGCCA
>JAIXPM010000052.1 GCA_027486275.1 Sphingomonadales bacterium
CCCGTGCAGCGCCTCCAGGTCGTCGCCCCGGCGGACGGCTGGTGGCATCCTGGCCGCGCTGGCCGGCTGGTGCTGGGCAAGGTGCCGCTCGCCGATTTCGGCATCATCCACCCGCGCGTTTCCGCCCAGTTCGACGTGAAGGGGCCGGTTGCCGCCGTCGAACTCTACCTCGATGCACTGCCGCCGCGCAGCCGCAAGCGCGAGGCCTGGGCGCCCAGCCCGCTCTTGCCGCTCAGCCGCGATTTCGCCTTCGTGGTGGATGAAGCCCTGCCCGCCGACAGCCTGCTGCGCGCCGTGGCCGGTGCCGACAAGGTGCTGATCGCCGGCGTCAGCCTGTTCGATCGCTATGCCGGGCCGGGCATCGAACCGGGCAAGCTCAGCCTTGCGGTGGAAGTCACGTTGCAGCCCACCACCGCCACGCTCACCGAAGCCGAGATCGAAGCGGTTTCGGCCAAGGTGATCGCGGCGGCCGGCAAGCTGGGGGCGTCCTTGCGGGGTTGAACCCGCTTTTGCTGCCCCCTTTCGCTGCACCGGCGCTTTGCCCTATGGTGCGGCGGAGCGGGCACCTTGGCCCCGCGTAACGTGCCCGGAGCCGATGGCCCCCTTCCCCTGGCTGGACGCCGCGATCATCGCTGGCCTGATCCTGCTCAACGGCTTTTTTGCCATGTCGGAACTCGCCATCGTTTCGGCCCGGCGGCCGCGGCTGCGCGGACTGGCTGAACGGGGCTCCAGCGGCGCCCGAACTGCGCTGGCGCTGGCCGAGGATTCGAACCGCTTCCTGTCGGGCGTGCAGATCGGCATCACTTTGGTGGGCATCATCAACGGTGCCTATTCCGGTGCCACGCTGGCGGTGCCGGTGGGCGATCGGCTGGCGCTGTGGTTTGGCCTGCCGGCGCATCTGGCCGAAGAAACCGGCTTTGCCGTGGTGATCGTGATCGCCACCTATCTGTCGCTGATTGTCGGCGAACTCGTGCCAAAGCAGTTCGCGCTGCGCAGCCCCGAAGCCATTGCCGTGCGGGTCGCGCCGATCATGGTGCTGTTCGCGCGCGTCACCACGCCGTTCGTGTGGCTGCTCGACCGGTCGAGCCATTTCGTCTTCCGCGTGCTGGGCCAGAGCCGCGAGGGCGACCAGACGGTGACGGAAGAAGAGCTGCGCTCCGTCGTGGCCGAAGCCACCACCGCCGGCGTGATCGACGCCGAGGAAAGCGACATGATTTCCGGCATCATGCGCCTGGCCGATCGGCGGGTGCGCGGCGTGATGACACCGCGCGGCGAAGTCGAATGGATCGATGCCGATGCCGATGAAGCCGTGGTGCGCGCGCGCCTCGCGGCCACCCCGCACAGCCGCATCCTGGTGGCGCGCGGCGGCGTGGACAACATCATCGGCGTGCTGCAGGCGCGCGACGTGGTGCAGGCGCTGATCGAAGGCAAGCCGCTTGATCTGGCGGCGCTGGCGCGGCAGGCACCGGTGCTGCCCGATGTGGTGGATGCCGTCGAAGCGCTCAATGCGCTGCGCGATGCCGATATCCCGATGGCGCTGGTGCATGATGAATATGGCCATTTCGAAGGCATCGTGACGCCGTCTGACGTGCTGTCGGCCATTGCCGGCGCCTTCCGCAGCGATGTTGATGATCATGATGATCCGCCCGCCGTGGAGCGTGATGACGGCAGCTGGCTGATATCAGGCGCGCTGCCGGTGGATGAACTCGCCCACCGGCTGGGCGTGCCACTGCCCGAAGACCGCGATTATGAGACGGTGGCTGGCCTGGCGCTGGAACAATTGCGCCACCTGCCGCAAACCGGCGAAAAGTTCCGGGTGGGGCCGTGGCAGTTCGAGATCATCGACATGGATGGCCGCAAGATCGACAAGCTGCTGGCCAGCCGGGGGAGTAACGGAGGGGCGGCATGAAACTGATGGCGTTACTGATGCTGGCACAGGCCGTGATCGCCGCCACACCGCCACAGCCGAAGAAGCTGATTCTGGATCAGGACGCCTATCCCGAAGCCGCCCGCAACGCCGGGGTGGAAGGCGATATCGCCTTTGATCTGGCCATCGACGCCAAGGGCGTCATCACCGGTTGCACGGTGACCAAGGGCGCCGATCATCCGTCCAATCTTGCCGCCGATGCCTGCGCGCTGGCCAGGGCCAATTGGAAGTTCCTGCCGGCCCGCGATGCGGCTGGCAAGAAAGTGCCGGGCACCGTGCATTATGCAATCGCCTTCCGCATTTCTCGGCGCTGCCCACCGCCCGATGGGCAGACGGTCTGCGTGTTTCTCTAGGCCGTGATCTCAGCAGGGGTCGGGCGATAGACCAGCGCCATGGCACCGCCGCTGAAGTGCTGCGCGCTCACCAGTTGCAGATCCAGCGGCTGGGCCAGGCCGGCGAACAGCGCCACACCGGACCCAAGCGCCACCGGGCAGACCATCAGCTGAAATTCATCAACCAGCTTGGCTGCAGCCAGTGCCTGCGCGAAAAGCGCGCCGCCCAGCACCCTGATGTCCCCACCGGGCTGCGCCTTCCAGTGCGCGATCACGTTGACCAGCTCTCCGCTGGCGACGAAGGGGGTGGCCCATGATCCATCGGCATCCGGCGCGGCCGGGCGGTTGCGGCTGAACACCAACTTGGGCGTGGCATTCATCGCGGCGGCAAACGGCGATTCAGCGGTGGGCCAGTACTGCGCCATGTCACCAAAGGACCGGTTGCCCATGGCGATCAGGCCGGCCTGGTCCAGTTGCGCGACGACCCAGGCATCGGTCGCATCATCCCCGCTGCGAAAAATCCAGTCCTCGTTGCCGGTGCCGCTGCTGACAAAGCCATCCAGCGACACGAACATGCCGAGGACGACACGGCGCGTCAGCGATTCAGCCCTGGCTCTTTTCGGTACCGGCATAAGGCGGGACCGAGGGCGCGCGTTCGTCAAGATTGACCCACAGGGCAAGGCACGCTGCCAGCAGTACCGCAATGCCGCCCGCCAGCAGCGCCGGCCGGCGGTTGCCAAGGCTGCCGGGGCCATCAGGCAGCATCGGCGCCAGCAGTGCCAACACCGGGATCAGCAGTGGCACGGTGGCATAGGGCATGGGCCCGCCGATGCCGAGGAAGGCAAAATGGAACAATTCCGCCCCCAGCGCCAAGCCGGGAATGGCCAGCAGTGCCGCCGGGGCGACCTGCGCCATACCAGACGCACCGGGCCGAGCGCCCAGCACCGCAGCAATGGCCGCCAGCAGCGCCGGCCAGGCCAGCACGGGCCCGGCACCGGGCAGCACGATCTGCGCAACCAGCGCGCCTGCAAAGCACAGCGCCGCCCAGGCGAGCCAGCGATCCCACAGGCTGCCGGCTGGCGCGGCGGCCAGGAACAACAGCACCGCCAGCGCCGCCAGCGCCGCGACCACTTCCAGCCGCGGCAGGGCGGCCAGCCGGTCATAATATTCGGCGCCGACGCTGCCCGACAGCAGGTTGAGGCCGAACATCAGCACCCCGGCGATGATCAGTGCCAGCACGGCCTGGCCCAGCGCCATCAGCATGCCGCCCAGGGTCCATTCGCCCCGCCGCCAGACCGCCGCCAGCACCAGCAAGCCGGCAATGCCCGCAAGCAGCACCCAGCCAGTGGCCGGGGAATAGACGATGATGCCCACAAAGGGCGCACTGGCGAACACGGCGTTTTCGCTGCGGGCGGGCAGTTCGGGCGCAGCGACGAGATCACGGGTGATAGCCAGCGCGCTGTCCCCCAGATGCTGAAGCGCGCCCTGGTCCAGGCGCTCTGCGGTCATCAACGGGCTGTGATAGCCCCAGGCATCGCCGATGAAGGCAAAATTCAATCCGGCCTGTCCGCGCAGTTTCACCGGCGTGAAATCCGTATCGTTGGGCAGGCTTTCATACAGGGTGACGGCAAGGCTGCTGGCCGATGCGCCCGGCGCCACGGCAGCGAGGCGGCGCACCAGATCGCCGTTCTTTGGCCCGGTCTGGAACATCATCGCCCGGCCGCCGCCGCCGCGCGCTTCCAGATTGATCGTCACGCCGATGCGCGCCGCAATCGGATCGGCCGCCGCACCCGGCGCAAAGATGGCGCGGGCGCCGACCAGGCCCAGTTCTTCGGCATCGGTGAACAGCAGCACCAGATCGCGGGCCTGCGTGGTCTGCGGAATGGCACGCGCCACTTCCAGCGCGGCGGCGACACCGGCGATATCGTCGGCCGCTCCGGGCGAGGCCCAAACCGAATCATGATGGGCCAGCAGCGCAACGGCCGGTGCAGCCGCGTCCTTGCCGGCGCGCACCGCGACAAGGCTGATGGCGGATGCGGCGGGGTTGCCGCCCCATTTCGCCAGCCGCTGCGCCGGCTTTTCGGCAAGCGGCGTGACGACACGGCGGGTGGTGAAGCCCAACCCGGCCAGCCGGCGTTCCATTTCGGCAATGGCCGCCAGATTGGCCGGGGTGCCGGTGGGGTGCGGTTCACGCGCCAGCACCCGCACATCGGCCATGGCACGGCCGGCGCTGAACTGATCAGCGGGCGCATTGGCATCAACCGGCGTCGGCGTCTGGATTGTCCACCAGCCAAGCAGCAGCCCGGCCGCCAGGGTAGCCAAGAAAAGCGGCCAACGGCTCACGCGCTACTTGGCTCCCAGTTTCTGCGCCTGTGCCCACGCCAGATCAGCCAGCGCCTCGAATCCTTCGGCGCTTTTCTTTGCATGGGCCGATGTGGCGGTGCCGCGGATCACCCGGCCCTTGATGCCATGAATGATGCCGGCCAGCCGGAACATGTTGTAGGCAACATAGAAATCAATGTCGGGGATGCCATCGCGGCCGGTGCGGCGGCAATAGGCGTCGATATATTCCGCTTCCGAAGGCAGGCCCATCGCTTCCAGATCATTGCCCACCAGCCCCGTCGTGGTGCTGGGCGGCATGCGATACATCATCAGGTGATAGGAAAAATCGGCGAGCGGGTGACCGAGCGTTGAAAGTTCCCAATCCAGCACCGCCAGCACCTTGGGCTCGGTGGGGTGGAAGATCATGTTGTCACAACGATAATCGCCGTGGACAACGGACACTTCATCGCCCGGCGGGATATTGGCCGGCAACCATTCCACCAATTTGTCCATCGGGCCGTACCGCCCGGCATCGACGTCTTCGAGATACTGCTTGGACCAGCGACCGATCTGCCGCGCGAAATAATTGCCCGGCTTGCCGAAATCGCCGAGCCCGGCGGCGACGGGATCGATCATGTGCAGATCGGCCATCGTCTTGTTCATGGCGTCGAAATAGGCGCGGCGCTCGGGCTTGGACACGCCCGGGAAGGTCGTGTCCCAGATCACCCGGCCATCCACACAATCCATGATGTAGAACCAGGTGCCGATCACGTCATTGTCCTGGCACAGGCCGAAGGTGCGCGCGACGGGGAAGCCCTGCGCAAACAGCGCGGTGATCACCTTGTATTCGCGGTC
>JAIXPM010000250.1 GCA_027486275.1 Sphingomonadales bacterium
ACCGAAAGTCCGCTACGCGCCGATGGCAAATGCAGCCCAGGTCGCGCCCGAGGCTGCTCGTGAAAAACCACGACTGTCGCAGCTCAACCCAGTCCAGGCATAAGTCCTTGCATCTAAAGCCCCCTGCCCTCCCCATCAGGGCTTGCGCTCGAACACCACCTGCCCCCGAAACAGCGTTATATCCGCCTTCATGTCCTTGATGGCGGCGGTAGGCACCGAATAGGGGTCGCGGTCCCAGACGGCGATGTCGGCGGCTTTGCCCACGGCCAGCGCGCCGGAGCCGTCGGCGCGGATCAGGGGCGCGGCCCAGCTGGTGTAGCTTTTCAGGGCGGTGTGGATGTCCACGCTTTCGGCGGTGCCAAAGGGGGCGTCTCCCCACACCTTGCCGCTGGTTTCGCGGGCGGTGGAGGACCACAGGCCGAGCCGGGCGGGGAATGGTGTGACGCCGGTATCAGAGCCGCCGCCCCACAGGATGCCGTTCTTCACATAGGTGGCATAGGGGTTGAGGCGCAGGGAGCGGGCCGGGCCGAGGTTGGCGGCGTAGATGTCCCCGATCCACCAGGTGAAGGTGGCCTGGGTTTCGGGATAGCCGGAGCCATAGTCGCGTTGCAGGGCGGCCATGGTGGCGATGGCGTGATCGGTGGGCGTGTTGGTGTGGATGATGGAGAGGCGCAGGTCTTTCACCGGGTGGGTTTTCAGCGCGTCGGCATAGCCATCCACCACCCAGTCGATCGCCTTGTCTCCGATGGCGTGGGTGCCGATGCCGATATCGGCGTTGATGAACATGGCGATCATCTGGCGATATTCGGCGGGATCGATCTGGGGATAGCCGCTGTTGCCCTTGGCGATTTCGGTGCGGTGGTGGTTCCAGTCTTCATACATCCAGGCCGTGGGCGCCGCGCCGCTGCCATCCATGAAGAGTTTGACGCCGCACACGCTGAGCGAGCCGCCCGCGACGGGGGCAATTTCGGTCTTGGCACGCTGGATTTCGGCCAGGGCCTTGGTGGCGGTGGCCATGGAGCGGCCGCCAGAGAACAGCACGCAGGCGTTGATCGGGAAGTTGCCGGCCTTGGCGAGGCCGAGATAGGCCTGCCAATCCTCGCGACCGATGCTGGGGTCTTTAAATCCGGTCATGCCTTCTTCGTGCAGGCGGCGGATCATGTGGGAGAGCGCGGCCTTGCGCTGTTCCACGGTGGGTTCTGGGATGAGGCGGGTGATCAGTTCCTGCGCGGTTTCCTTCATCACGCCGGCGGGGCGGCCATCCGGGAGTTTTTCGATGGTGCCGGCGGTGGGGGTTGGGGTGGTGGCAGTGACGCCGGCCATTTTGAGCGCGAGGCCGTTGGCGACGCCATAGTGGCCCGTGGTGTTTTCCAGCCAGACAGGATTGTCGGGGCTGACGGCATCAAGCTCGGCGGCGGTGGGGTAGCGGCCGTCGGCAAACTTGCCTTCGTCCCAGCCGACGCCCAGCACCCATTGGCCCTTGGGCGTGGTGGCAACGCGGGCTTTCACGGCGGTCACCATATCCTCCACCGAACGCGCGCCGCCCAGCGCGATCTGGTTCAGTTCGCCAAGGCCAGTGGAGAGGATGTGGGCGTGGGTATCGATCAGGCCGGGCGTGGCGGCGCGGCCCTTCAGATCGATCACCTTGGTTTTCGGACCGATCAAGGCGCTGATGCTGGCATCGCTGCCCACCGCGGCGATCTTGCCGCCGCTGATGGCCAGCGCCTGGACCACGCTGTCCTTCGCATCGGCAGTAATGATGCGGCCGCGGAGGAGGACGGTATCGGCGGGTGCCGCCAGTGCGGATGTTGCCAGCAGCGCCGTTGCTGCCATCAAATGCCTAATCATCGTCTGCCCCCTGCCCGGTTGAGGCAGACAGTCTGGCGAAGTCTGGACGGCCGTCAAGCTTTTGGCGCGCGCCTCAGATATAGCGCCGCGAAATCGCCGTCAGATCGTCGGCCAGGTCATAGACCATGGGCTGACCGGTGGGAATTTCCTCGTGGACGATCTCGTCGTTCGACAGGCCGGAGAGGTGCTTGACAAGGGCGCGCAGCGAATTGCCGTGGGCGGCGATGATGACGCGCTTACCGGCCTTGAGTTCGGGCGCGATGGCCTGTTCCCAATAGGGAAGCACGCGGGCGATCGTGTCTTTCAGGCTTTCGGCGGTCGGGATGGCGATGCCGGCATAGCGGCGATCGGCAGCGAGATCGAATTCACCGCCCGGCTCCAGCGGCGGCGGCGGCACGTCGAAGCTGCGGCGCCAGATCTTCACCTGGTCTTCGCCATATTTTGCGGCGGTGTCGGCCTTGTTGAGGCCGGTGAGGCCGCCATAGTGGCGCTCGTTCAGCTGCCAGTTCTTGGTGACCGGCAGCCACAGCCGGCCCATGGATTCGAGCGCGAGATTAAGCGTCTTGATCGCCCTGCTCTGCACGCTGGTGAAGGCGACATCGAAATCGAGGCCGGCGGCCGCCATGCGCTGGCCAGCGTCGCTGGCTTCGGCGACACCCTGATCGGTGAGGCCCACGTCCCACCAGCCAGTGAAACGGTTTTCAAGGTTCCACTGGCTTTGGCCGTGGCGGAGAAGGACGAGTGTTGGCATGGGCGCGGTTTAGCAGGCGCGGGCAGCGTTGCCAGCCCCTCAATTCACCGCGCCTGCGGTCGATCAGAGCGCCAGCTGATCGATTTCGCCGGTGCGGATGCGCACGGCATTGGCAATGGCGGAAACGAAGATCTTGCCATCCCCCACGGTGCCGGTGTGGGCGGCATGGGCGATGGCATCGGTCACGCGCGCCATGTCGTCATCGTCCACCACCACTTCGATCTGCAGCTTGGGTACCAGGTTGAGATTATGTTCGGCACCGCGATAGGCCTCGGCCTGGCCTTGCTGGCGGCCGAAGCCGCGCACTTCGGTCACGGTCATGCCCTGCACGCCGGCCTGCATCAGGGCCTCGCGCACGTCTTCCAGCCGGAACGGCTTGATGATGGCCGTGATGAGCTTCATGCTGTTTTTCTGTCCCCGAGCGTCATGGCATAAAGCCTGCCGCAGGCGAATTGGTAGCAACATAAGGCGTTTGCCGGTTGCGACGAATGGGCAGGCCGGAACGGCCTTAGAACGGGCGGGCTAACTCGGTTCGGGCGAGATCCAGATCGTCTTCATCCACCATCAGGCGGATGCCCGAAACACCGGGGCCGATCAGGCTGGCGATTCCAGCATCGAACAATATGGCCGGGATACCGGCGGATTCCAGCCGGCTCCGCATGATTTCGGCTTCCACGGGCGAGTAGAGCGTATCGACGCAGGCAAGACCCATCAGCAGTAGGGCAGCACGGCGGGCGGCGTCACCGGTAGGCCGTCGATGGAACGGTTACGCTCCTGATATTTGGTGAGGCGGGCGGCCGGATCATCTTGCACGAAATATTTTCGCAGGGTCTGGCGTTCTTCCACCAGTGCCATCTTCGGCACGGCCCAGCCGCAGCTGGTCTGGGTGCTGTCCACATCGATCACGAAGATCTGCCGCACACCGCGTTCGATGGTGAATTGCGCGGCCAGCGCGGCCCACTCCGCATCCTGCGGCAGCACCGAGCGGCCGCGGCCATAGATGCGGTAGATCAGCGCCGGTTGGTCGAAGGCGCAGAGCATGATGGTGATGCGGCCATCGGCGGCGAGGTGCGCGTGAGTTTCATTGCCGCTGCCGCCAAAATCGAGATAAGCGCATTGCCGCCCGCCATCGAGCACGCGGAACGTGTCCATGCCCTTGGGGCTAAGGTTGATGCGAGCGCCTTCTGCGGCGGTGGCGACGAAAAACACCGGCTGGCGGGCGATGAAGGCGGCGTGATCGGCGGTAATTTGATCAAAGAATTCCGACATGCAGTCCTCCCTCAGCCGGCGGTACCGCCCACCGTCAATCCATCGACCAGCAGGGTCGGCTGGCCAACGCCGGCCGGCACGCTCTGCCCGCCCTTGCCGCAGATGCCAACGCCTTCATCCAGTGCCATGTCGTTGCCGATAGCGCGCACACGGGTGAGCACATCGGGGCCATTGCCGATCAGCGTGGCGCCCTTCAGCGGGCGGCCCAGCCGGCCATTTTCGATCTCATAGGCTTCGGTGCAGGAAAACACGAACTTGCCGCTGGTGATGTCGACCTGGCCGCCGCCGAAGCTCTTGGCAAAAATGCCCTTCTTCACGCTCGACAGAATATTGCCCGGGTCTTCGCTGCCGCCCAGCATGAAGGTGTTGGTCATGCGCGGCATCGGGGCGTGGGCATAGCTCTCGCGGCGGCCATTGCCGGTGGGGGCGACCCCCATCAAGCGGGCGTTGAGGCGATCCTGCATGTAACCTTTCAGGATGCCGTCCTCGATCAGGGTGGTGCGACCGGTGGGGGTGCCCTCATCGTCCACGGTCAGGCTGCCGCGGCGTTGATCGAGGCTGCCATCGTCCACAACGGTGACGCCGGGAGCGGCCACGCGTTCGCCGATGCGGCCCGAAAAGGCGCTGGTGCCCTTGCGGTTGAAATCGCCTTCCAGGCCGTGCCCGATGGCTTCGTGCAGCAGGATGCCAGGCCAGCCGGGGCCGAGCACCACGGTCATCTCGCCGGCCGGGGCATCGACGGAATCAAGGTTCACCAGCGCCTGCGCCAGCGCAATATCGATGGCGCCTTCCCAGGCGGCGTCCTGGAACAGCGCGTCATAGAGATAACGCCCACCCAGCCCGTGGAAGCCGGTTTCGCGGCGGCCGTTCTTTTCCGCCACGATCTGCACGTTCAGCCGTACCAGTGGACGCACGTCGCGCACGCGGGTGCCATCACCGCGCAGGATTTCGACCACGTTCCAGCTGCCGAGCAGGCTGGCCGACACCTGCACCACGCTCGGATCGCGGGCGCGGGCGGCAGCGTCGATCTGCTGCATCAGCGCCACCTTGGCGGAAAAATCCACGCCAGCCAGCGGATTGGCATCGGTATAGCGCCGGGCGTTGGTGGGCATAGGCGGCATCGCCATGGTGCCGCCGTGGCCATCACGCACCACCTTGATGGTGTCGGCAGCGCGCGCGATGGCGGCGTGCGACAGATCATTGGCGTGGGCAAAGGCGGTCATCTCGCCAGCCACACCGCGCAGGCCAAAACCCTTTACCGTATCGAAACTGGCCGATTTCAGCCGGCCATCGTCAAAGGCGAAACTTTCGGACACACCATATTGCAGATAAAGTTCGCCATCGTCGCAGCCGTTCAGCGCGTCAGCGACCTGCGCGGCGGTGCGATCGGGATCAAGCCCGGTATCGGTGTAGAACAGCTGGGTGGCATCAGGTGTGGTCATGGCGAAGATATGGGCCAGCCATGGCCAAAGGGAAAGAGGTCAGTCGCCGCAGCCGCCGCAATCAGCCGAACTTGCAGGTGAGCAGCCAGCGTTCACCCGCCCGATCAAAGCTGATGCGGCTGCAATCATCGAGCACATCGCGGCCAATCAGGATCCATGGGTCGCGGCCGCGCTTTTTCTTGCGGTCAGCCGAAACGGTGATGGTGTCCTCATCGTCGCTTTCGCTGGATGTGCCCTTGGCGGCGGCATCGATGCGGCGCGCGTCGGCTTCCGAGACGCGCACGCTCATCTGGCGCATCGGCAGGCCGGCGATGGTGAGGCCGACCTTTGGAGTCAAACCCTGCATGGGCAGCGCCACACCCGGGAAGGGCCGCCAATACCCAATGCTGTTGGCCCGCCGTGCCAGGCCGGCCGCCATCAAGGCCTCACCGGCGCGGGCGTTCATCACGGTAGTCGGGCTGTTGAGTTCAAGGCTGAGATTCACCGCTTCGGTACCGATGCGGGTCTTGATGCCGGTTTCGCCACTGCCTTTCTTGGCAATCACATACTCGCGGCTGCCGGCCGGCGTTTCGCGCAGGATCACGTCCACTCGATCCGCCTTCAAGGCTGCGATGGTCAATATGCCATCCGCATCAGCGGCCACGGGGATGCTCACCCAGATTGCCGGGACTTTCTTCGATGGCAGGCCCGCCGGCGTCACCGTGGGCAGGTTGAACCGGAAGGTCGCCTTGCCGCCGGGGATCATCGCGTTGCTGAAACTGCCCTTGCCGATCAGGGGAAACGGCTTCAGCCCGGCGCGCGCGGCCGCCGGTTCGTTGAGGACCAACCCCTGATCGAAGCTTAGCGCCATGCGGATGTTGAGCGTGGCATTCTTCACCATGACCGGCAGATAGGGATTGCCGTTGTCACTGGTGCGCAGAGTGAACACCGGCGGCGTGGCGACCTTGGCCGCCTGCACGGGCGCAGCCAGCAGCAGGCACGCCAGCGGCGCGAGCGCCTTCATCGCTTATCGGCCGGGCCGCCCGCCAGGATGAAGCGGCGATCACAATAACCGCAATCGGCAAAGCCGGT
>JAIXPM010000346.1 GCA_027486275.1 Sphingomonadales bacterium
CGTAAAGCGCGCACAGCGCCGTCATCGCGCCGTGCAGATAGATGGGCGCGTCATGGCCGGCGCGGCGCAGTTCGGCGATCACCCGCTGCGCCTTGCCCAACGCATAGGCGCCCACCGCCACGCAGCGATCCGGATTGGCGGCGAGCGCGGCCAGCAGCCTGGTCACTTCGCCAGCCGTGTCGGGATGGCGGAACACCGGCAGACCGAAGGTGGCTTCGGTGATGAAGATATCGCAGGCCAGCGGTTCGAACGCGACGCAAGTCGGATCGGCGCGGCGCTTGTAATCGCCCGATACGATGATTCGGTTGCCGGCCTTTTCCAGCACCACCTGCGCCGAACCCAGCACATGGCCGGCCGGCAGCAGCATGCAGGTCAACCCATCCCCCAGCGCCAGCCGCTCGCCATAGGCCAAAGCCTGCCCACCCGGCTGCGGGCCAAAGCGCTGGTGCATGATTGCCAGCGTTTCCGCCGTCGCCAGCACATGGCCGTGCCCGGCGCGGGCGTGATCGGCGTGGCCGTGGGTGATGATGGCGCGGGCTTGCGGGCGCGATGGGTCCACCCATGCGTCGATGCCGGGCAGGTAGAGCCCTTCAGGCCGGGGCGTGATCCAGTCAGGTGCCATGCGGGCCACGATGCCGGCTTGCGTTTGCCCTGTCACCCTTGCCATGGGTCGCAGCTGTGGAACTGCCGAACATCATCAACAGCTGGTTTGCTGCACGCGGCTGGCAGGTGCGTGCGCATCAGTTGGCGATGCTTGATGCCGCAGCCAAGGGCCGCCACGCGCTGCTCACTGCGCCGACCGGGGCGGGGAAGACGCTGGCGGGGTTTCTGCCGACACTGGCTGATCTGGCCACCAATCCCGCCGAGGGCCTGCACACGCTCTACATCTCGCCCTTGAAGGCGCTGGCGGTGGATGTTCAGCGCAACCTCATCGCGCCGATTGCCGAGATGGGCCTGGATATCAGAGTGGAGACCCGCACTGGCGACACGCCGGCAGCGCGCAAGGCGCGGCAGAAGGAAGTGCCCCCGCACGTCCTGCTGACGACGCCGGAAAGCCTCGCCAATCTCCTCTCCAGCCCCGAGGCTGCGGCGATGATGGCCGGCGTGAAGCGTGTCATCATCGATGAAATCCACGCCTTTGGCACCACCAAGCGCGGCGACCAGCTGATGCTGTGTCTCGCCCGCCTGCAACAGCTGGCGCCAAGCCTGCAGCGTGTCGGCCTTTCGGCCACCATCGCCGATCCGGAAAGCTGGGCCGGCTGGCTGGCGCCCGATGCCGACTCCACGCAGGTGGAGATCGTGGTGGCGCAAGGCGGTGCCGATCCCGCCATCGACATTCTCGTCATTGATGATCGAATCCCCTGGGGTGGCCACAATGGCCGCTGGGCGGCGCGCGCTGTCATGCGCCGCATCGAAAGCGCACGGCTGGCCATCGTGTTCGTCAACACCCGCGCCGTGGCCGAGCTGGTGTTCCGCGATCTGTGGGCGGAGAATGACCAATCGCTGCCGATTGGCATCCACCACGGCAGCCTGGCGCCCGAAGCCCGCCGCAAGGTGGAGGCGGCGATGGCGGCCGGAAAATTGCGCGCCATCGTGGCGACCGCCAGCCTCGATCTCGGGCTGGATTGGGGTGACGTTGATCTCGTCATCCAGATGGGGGCGCCCAAGGGCGCCTCGCGCCTGCTGCAACGCACGGGGCGCGCCAATCACCGCATGGATGAAGCCAGCCGCTGCCTGATCGTGCCGGGCAACCGCTTTGAATATCTGGAGGCGCTGGCCGCCCGCGATGCCGTGCAGGCCGGCGAGCTGGACCCGGACGGATTTCGACCTGGCGCGCTCGATGTGCTGGCCCAGCATGTCGTCGGTTGCGCCGCTGCCGGCCCGTTCTTCCCCGATGAACTGTACGACGAAGTGAAAAGCGCTGCGCCCTATGCCGGCGTCACACGTGAAAGCTTTGATGCTGTGCTCGGCTATGCCGCGACCGGTGGTTATGCGCTGAAGGCCTATGAACGTTACCAGCGGCTGGTGACGATGCCGGACGGCCGGCTGCGGCTGCGCTCGGCAGCGCTGGCCCGGCAGTGGCGGATGAACAGCGGCACCATCGTCGAAGCCGTTGCGATGAACGTTGTCTTTGGCAGCGGAAAATCCAGCCGCCACGGCCGCAAACTGGGGCAGGTGGAGGAGTATTTCGCCGGCCAGTTGCGCGTGGGGGACAGTTTCATGTTCGCCGGGCAGACGCTGGAAGTCACCGGCTTTGAAGGCGCCGATATTCATGTGCGGATGGGGCGCGGCAGCCCGAAAGTGCCGGTCTATGCCGGCGGGCGCATGCCGATGACGACCCGGCTGGCGGCCCGCGTGCGCGGCCTGATGAACGACCGCGCGCGCTGGCCGGGGATGCCCGATGATGTGCGCGAATGGCTGGCAATCCAGGATCGCGTTTCCCGATTGCCGGGCGTGGACGAGGTGCTGGTGGAGACGTTCCAGCGCGATGATCGTTGGTATATGGTCGTCTATGGCTTTGCCGGCCACCCGGCGCACCAGACGCTGGGCATGCTGGTAACGCAGCGCATGGAGCGGGCGGGGCTGAAACCGCTGGGCTTTGTCGCATCGGATTACGCCATGGCCTGCTGGAGCCTTGAGCCGGTGGATGATCCCAGGCCGCTGTTCGACCCGACCGTGCTGGAGGAGGAACTGGCCGAATGGCTTGCCGCCTCGCCGTTCCTGCGCCGCGCCTTTCGCGAGGTCGCCATCATCGGCGGCCTGATCGAGCGGGTGCAGCCCGGCGTGCACAAGAGCGGTAAGGCAATGAGCGTGTCGTCTGACCTCATCTACGACGTGCTGCGCCGCCACGAACCGGATCACCTGCTGCTCACCGCGGCCTGGACAGATGCGCGCGGCAAGCTGACGGACATTGCCCGGCTGGCCGCGCTGTTGGAGCAAGCGCATGCGGGGCTGAGCCACGTGAGGGCCGCGCATGTGACGCCGCTGGCAGTGCCGTCGCTGCTCACCATCGGGCGCGAACGGGTGGGCGACAGTGCTGATTCGGCGCTGCTGCTCGAAGCCGAAGCGCTGATCGCCGAAGCGATGCGGGTGGATTGACCTGCAGGGCCGCGCGGGCCTAACGCAGCACCATGTCTGTTTCCTTTTCGTTCGCTGGTGAAGACGTCCAGCCGCTGCCATGTGGCGCGCTGTGGTGGCCCGCGGAATCGACGCTGTTTGTTGCCGATCTGCACTTCGAAAAGGCCAGCCATTTCGCTGGCAGAGGCTGGCTGCTGCCGCCGCATGCCACGGCCGAAACGCTCGCCAATCTGATCAGCGCAGTCGAAACCACGGGGGCACAGAGGCTGGTGTGCCTGGGCGATTCGTTCCACGATCAAGCCGGCCCCGATCGATTGTCGGACGAAACCCGCCGTGCGCTGATGACGATGACGCGAAGTCTCGATTGGTGGTGGGTCACCGGCAATCACGATGAAGATGCCGCCGCCGTGCTGGGCGGCCGCGTCATGGTGGAAGGCCGCATCGGCCCGCTGGTACTGCGCCACGAAGCTGATCCGGCCGATGCCACGCCCGAACTGTCCGGCCATTTTCACCCCAAGCTGGTGATCCGCCACCGTGGCCGCCACATTGCCCGGCGCTGCTTCGCGCACGGCCCGACCAAGCTGATCCTGCCGGCCTATGGTTCCTTCACCGGCGGTCTGGATATCGCCGATCCCGCGCTGCAGGCGGCGCTGGCTGGGCCGGTAACGGCGCTTGTGGTCGACGGGGATCGGCTGTTGCGCTTTCCGGTAGGTTGACGTTGCCCCACCTTCGCGAGACGCTCCTCAGATGAGCAGCGATTTCGATCTCGTCATCCGCAAGGGCCACATTGTCGACGGGAGCGGCAGCCCCGGGTTCGAAGGCGATGTCGCAGTGAAGGATGGCCGCATCGCTGCCGTTGGCATGGTGAGCGGGGGCGGGGCCGAGGAGATCGACGCCAAGGGCCTGCTTGTCACCCCCGGTTTCGTCGATGTGCACACCCATTATGACGGGCAGGCGACCTGGGATCAGCGGCTGCAGCCGTCATCCTGGCACGGCGTTACCACGGTGATTGCCGGCAATTGCGGGGTGGGCTTCGCGCCGTGCCGGGTTGAAGATCAGGACCGGCTGATCCGGCTGATGGAAGGCGTGGAGGATCTGCCCTTCCCGGTGCTGAAGGACGGCCTGCCGTGGAATTGGCAGAGCTTCCCGGAGTATCTCGACAGCTTGTCCAGCCGCCAGTTCGACATGGATATCGGCCTGCAACTGCCACACGCCGCGCTGCGTGTTTTCGTGATGGGCGATCGCGGTGCCAATCGCGAACAGGCGAGCGTGGACGATATCGCGCAGATGGCGGCGCTGGCCGAAACGGCGATGCACGCCGGCGCGATGGGCTTTTCCACTTCGCGCACCCTCAATCACCGCACGTCCGATGGCCAGCCGACCCCAACGCTGACGGC
>JAIXPM010000170.1 GCA_027486275.1 Sphingomonadales bacterium
CTTGCCCGAAGCGGTGAAACGCGCACGGGCATTTGTGCGGCAGGGACTGGAACGGGCGCCGGGGCTCGGCCAGGGACACGGGCCGTTGGGCTTTTATCCGTTGCCCTGATGCTGATCGCCGGGGTTGACGAGGCCGGGCGCGGGCCGTGGGCGGGGCCGGTGGTGGCTGCGGCCGTCATCCTGCGCGGCGTCGTGCCCGCGGGGCTGGACGACAGCAAGAAATTGAGCGCGAAGCGGCGCGAGGCGTTGTTCCATGCGCTGCAGGCCAGCGACTGCCTGATCGGCGTTGGCCAGGCCAGCGTGGCCGAAATTGATCAGGTCAACATCCTGCAGGCGACATATTTGGCGATGACACGCGCCGTCGACGCGCTGGGGGAAGCGCCCGCCCATGTGCTGGTTGATGGCAACCGCCTGCCCAAATGGCGCTGGCCGGCCACGGCCATCGTGGGCGGTGACGGCTGCGAGCCCGTGATTTCGGCCGCGTCCATTATCGCCAAGGTCACGCGCGACCGGATCATGGCGGAACTGGATGCCGCGCACCCCGGCTATGGCTGGGCGACCAACCAGGGTTATGGTGTCGCGGCCCATGCCGAAGCACTGATCCGGCTTGGCGCAACACCCCATCACCGCGCCAGTTTTGCGCCCGTGCGCGCCGTTCTGCAGCGACTGCGCGAAGAAACTGCGGGGTGAGTCTTTTGAGTCACACCACTAGGGGTTGAGTCTGCGTGTCCCGCCCGGACTCAAGATGTGGGTTTGTTCCCCTTTTGATTCCGGAATTTGACGAATCGAGGAATCTCATTGATTCCAAATGATTCTTGACCGTGAATCCCATCTGAATCATCACCGCATTGTCTTTTGGAGCGCGTGTGATGAAACATTTCCGGTCATCTGATTATCGTGATGCCGAACGGCTGCTGGTGGATACCGGCCTGGCCGGCAAGGCCCGCGCGCCCAAGCTGGAGACCGATCGCATCCTGGTGGGTGACTGCATCGAAATGATGAACAGCCTGCCCGCCGGCAGTGTCGATCTGATCTTTGCCGATCCGCCCTACAATCTGCAGCTGGGTGGCGATCTGGCCCGCCCGGATGGCAGCCATGTCGATGCCGTTACCGATGATTGGGACAAGTTTTCCAGCTTTGAAGCCTATGATCGCTTCACCCGCGCCTGGCTGAAGGCGGCGCACCGCTTGCTGAAACCCGATGGCGCGATCTGGACCATCGGTTCCTATCACAACATCTTCCGCGTTGGCGCCGCGCTGCAGGACGAGGGTTTCTGGATCCTCAATGACATCATCTGGCGCAAGGCCAACCCGATGCCCAATTTCAAGGGCACGCGTTTCACCAACGCCCATGAAACCATGATCTGGGCCGCCAAGGGCGAAAACAGCCGCTATTGCTTCAACTATCACGCCATGAAGGCCATGAACGACGATCTGCAGATGCGATCGGACTGGACGATCCCGATTTGCACCGGCGGTGAGCGGCTGAAGGACGGCGCGTCCAAGGCCCACCCGACGCAGAAGCCCGAAGCCCTGCTCTATCGCATTCTCGTCGCCTGCACCCAGCCAGGTGACGTGGTGCTCGATCCGTTCTTTGGCACCGGTACCACCGGCGCTGTCGCCAAGCTGCTCGGCCGCCGCTGGATCGGCATCGAGCGCGAGCCGAAATATGTGCGAGTGGCGAGTGAGCGTATCAACAATCTGCTGCCGCTTGAGGGCGGCGACATCAAGATCAGCGAAGGCAATCGCAGCCTCGCCCGCATCCCGTTTGGCAGTCTCGTCGAGAGCGGCTACGTCCGCCCTGGCACACGCCTGTGGGGTCCGGGGCGGCGTGTGGGCGCCAGCGTACGAGCTGATGGCAGCCTGGACATGGCCGGTACAACCGGATCCATCCACAAGATGGGTGCGGCCGCGCAAGGCCTGCCAAGCTGCAATGGTTGGACCTTCTGGCACTTCGAGGACGACGATGGCCGGCTGGTTCCGTTGGATGCCAGGCGGCAGGCGTTCCGTCACGCCACTGCTGTGGACGGCTGACGCCTGGCATCCATTTCCCGTTGGCATTTTCGCTTTTGCCAATTGCGTATGGTTCCCCTAACACACGTGCAGCCTGACGGGCTGTGGCATCAACTGCCGCAGCCCGTTGCGTATGCCTGCCGCTGTGGCTAAGCCGCGCGGCAACCGACCTGTTGGGGAGAATGACGCGTGACGTTCAAGACCATATTGGCGCTGGCCACCGGCCTGACCATGTTTGCCGTTCCGGCGCTGGCTGCCGATACCAAGCCGCAGATCGGCACGTTCGGTTTCGATGTTGCCGGCATGGATACCAACGTGAAGGCTGGCGACGATTTCGTGGGTCACACCGCCGGCAAATATATGGCCGCGCTGGAAATTCCGGCCGACAAGACCAATTTCGGCATGTTCACCAAGCTGCGTGACCTGTCCCAGGAACGCACCCGCGCCATCATCGAAAAGGCCGCCGCCAGCGCCGGTGCGCCGGGCAGCGAAGCCCAGAAGGTTGGCGACTTCTTCGCCAGTTTCATGGATGAAGCCGCCATCGAAGCCAAGGGCATCGCCCCGTTGAAGCCGCAGCTTGAGGCCATCGCCGCCATCGCGAGCAAGGCCGATTATGCCGAACTGGTGGGCCGCAATTTCAAGCTCGGCGTGCCCGGCCCGATCTTCATGGGCGTGGGCCCGGATCGCAAGAATCCGGATCGTTTCGTCGTGCAGGCTGGCCAGTCGGGCCTGGGCCTGCCGGATCGTGACTATTATCTGGACGACAAGAACCCATCGTTCGTGGCCGCCCGCACCAAGTACAAGGCGTATATCGCCACCATGCTGGGCCTGGCCGGTTACGACAATGCCGCGGCCCGTGCCGAAGGCATCTTTGCGCTGGAAACCGCCATCGCCAAGACCCACTGGACCCGCGTGGAGCGCCGTCAGGCCGAAAAGACCTATAATCCGGTGCCCGTCGCAGAGCTGCCGACCCGCTTTGCCGGGGTTGATTGGAGCCGCATGATCGCCGGCAGCAGCATCCCGGTGCAGGGCGATGTGATCATTGCCACGCCCAGCGCCATCGAAGGCACCGCCAAGGTGATCGCCGCTGCCGATCTGGCGGTGTTGAAGGACTATATGGCCTTCCACACCATCCGCGATGCCGCGGCCTTCCTGCCCAAGGCCTTTGTCGATGCCAATTTCGACATGTATTCCAAGACACTGGGCGGCCAGCCGGAACAGGCGCCGCGCTGGAA
>JAIXPM010000013.1 GCA_027486275.1 Sphingomonadales bacterium
GCCATAGACGATCGACCAGATCGGGATCAGCACCACGCAGGCCAGGAAGGTGGCAAACAGCACCTTTCCCAGGATCGGCAAGCCCATCAGATAGCCCATGAAGCCTGCGCCTTCCACCGGCGGTGGCGCCGCCATCAGGTTGGTGAACAGGAACCACACCAAAGGCACGAAGGCGATGGCGCCCAAGTAGATCGGAATGTCGCGGTTGGGTGCGCCGACCGGCGGCTCGCCATAGCCTTCCAGCTTCGGCCCGGCGAACTGGATCAGATACCAGCTGAGCGCCATGCCCAGCGCCGCCAGCAGGAAGCCCGCCCACCAGCCATAGGCATCGGCCAGAAACGGACAGGCCAGCTGGCTGCCCAGCGAGCCGAGGTTGATGCCCATGTAAAAGATGGTGAAGCCCGCGTCCCGCCGGCTGTCGCCCTTGGCATAGAGGCTGCCAACCATGGTGGAGATATTGGGCTTGAAGAAGCCATTGCCGATGGTGACCGCCGACAGGCCGATCAGCATGATGGTGACGAACAGCGCATCGCGCTCACCGCCGGCTTCGAAACCGCCCTTGTCGATATGGCGGGCTTCCGAGCCGTCGCCAGCCAGCAGCGAGACGCTGCCATCCTCATTGCCCTTGATCTGCAGTTTCTGGCCTTCGAGCGTGACGAACTGCGCCTTGTCATTGCCCTTGGTTTCGACGCTGACCGCATATTGCTGGCCATCGAATTTGGCCCAGGGCTTGGCCGCCTCACCACCGAAACAGAGCGTGAAATAGCCCAGGGCCATCAATATGGCGCCGAACTTCACGGCTTTCTTCGATCCCAGATAATTGTCGGCCAGCAAACCGCCGACCAGCGGGGTGAGATAGACCAGCGCGGTGAAGCCGCCATAGAGGCTGGTCGTCGTGCTGTCGGAAAACAGGAAATGGTTGGCGAGATAGAGCGTCAACAGCGCCCGCATGCCGTAATAACCGAACCGCTCCATGGCCTCGGTTGTGAACAGCCGCGCCAGCTGCGCCGGGTGGCCGAACCATTGCGGGCGGGTATCTGCCGCCGCCGCGCTCGCGTTCTCGCTCAAAATGTCTCTCCCTCGCACGCCAGACCCAGACGCGCCATTTCTGGCACCGGTGATAGCGGGCAGCAACGGTTCCGCCAAGCCGACTTGACCTTGGCCGCCCGCAGGAGTCTGTTCGGGCCATGATCCGTCACCTGCTCCCCGCTCTCCTCGCCCTGTTGCCACTGCCTGCCGTGGCCGCGCCCATGCTGATAACGCCCGATCGGGTGTGGGATGGGGAGGCGATGCACGCGGGCTGGCAGGTGCTGGTCGATGATGGGCGCATCGTGGCGGTGGGGCCGAATCTTGCCGCCCCAGCCGATGCCCAGCGCGTCGCCCTGCCCGGCCAGACCTTGCTGCCCGGCTTCATCGAAGGCCACAGCCATCTGCTGCTTCACCCCTATGACAAGGTGCCGTGGGACGATCAGGTGCTGAAGGAAAGCGAGGCCTATCGTGTTGCCCGCGCAGTGGTGCATGCCAAGGCCACCCTGCTGGCGGGCTTCACCACCGTGCGGGATCTCGGCACCGAAGGCGCCGGCAATGCCGATGTCGGGCTGAAACGCGCCATCAATGAAGGCCATGTTCCCGGCCCCCGCATGATCATCGCCACCCGCGCCCTTGTCGCGCCGGGCAGCTATGCACCGAAGAACGACGCCTGGGCGGTGCCGCAGGGTGCCGAAGAAGCCGATGGCCCGAATCTGGTGAGCGCCGTGCGCCGCCAGATCGGCGCCGGGGCCGACGTGGTAAAACTTTATGGCGATTATCGCTGGCGCCCCGGCGAAGGCAGCCGGCCCACCTATTCGCAAAGTGAAATCGCCGCAGCGGTGGCCGCGTCCCATGATGCCGGGCGGCAAGTTGCCGTCCATGCCAATACCGCCGAAGCCATGCGCCGTGCCAGCGCCGCCGGGGTGGAGGTGATCGAACATGGCAGCGAGGGCGATGCCGCCACTTTCGCGCTGATGGCAAAGAACAAGACGGCGCTGTGCCCAACGCTCGCCGCCGGCGATGCCATCGCGCGATATCGCGGCTGGAACGGGCAGGAACCGGCACCGGCCGATGTGCAACAGGATCGCGCCGCCTTCCAGTTGGCGATGAAAGCCGGCGTGCCGATCTGCATGGGCGGCGATGTCGGCGTATACACCCACGGGACAAATGCCCGCGAGATGCTGCTGATGGCCAAGGCCGGCATGGCCAATGCCGCCGTGCTCGCCGCTGCCACGGCCGGCAATGCCCGCTATTTCGGCCTCTCCGATCGCGGCCGTGTCGCCCCCGGCCTGCTGGCCGACCTTGTGGCGGTGACGGGCGATCCGGTTGCCGATCTCGCAGCCGTCACCCGGGTGCGATTCGTGATGAAGGGCGGGGCGGTGGTACGGGCCGATTAGCCGGCGGCTGTCCTACAGGGGACGACTCCGCTTATCATCCGGATCGGGTTCAACCGCCGCTCTGTCTCAATTTACAGTCCCGAATAGCCTCGCGCACACGAGGAAAAACTATAACCTTTGTAACCTACAGGCGCGCGCTGCCGGGCGGCGCTGGCAAGCCTGAAGCCCTTTCGCTGGACCGACAGTCAGTCATCCGATTTGGCAATTCAGACGGTCCGCATTACTGCCGACCCCCATGGACAAGTTCAACGACACCGCCGGCACCGCCGCCCTGCTCGCCAGCCGCCGTTCCGGCAAAGCGCGTGAGATGATTGCACCCGGCCCCGATGCCAGCCAGTTGCAGGCTATGTTGGCCGCAGCCGCTCGCGTGCCCGATCATGGCAAGCTGAACCCGTGGCGATTCGTGGTGATCGACAATCGCGCCGCCTTTGCAGACGCGCTGATGGCCATCTATCTGGCAGGCAAGCCCGACGCCGGCCGGCTGGAGCGCGAGGCGGTGACCCAGTTCGCCACCCAGGCGCCCTGCCTTGTCGTTGTGATCGCCAGCCCCAAGCCCAGTCACATCCCGGCTTGGGAGCAGGAGCTTTCAGTCGGTGCCGCCTGCCAGAATCTGGTGCTGGCCGCACACGCCCATGGCTTTGTTGCCAACTGGCTGACCGGCTGGGCGGCGTTTGACGATCAGGTGCTGGCGCTGCTGGGCGGCGTCGCCCCGGAACGCATCGCCGGCTTCTTCTTCATCGGCAGCCAGGGCAAACCGCTGGAAGAACGCCCGCGGCCTGACCTTGCCGCCATCACCAGTCACTGGCGCGGCTGAACCGCCTCAGCTGCACTGCACGGTGCCGCTGCCGGCGACCTTCTTGATGCAGCGGGCGCCGCCGGTGATGCGCACATCGCCAGAACCGGCGATTCGCACATCGGCCTGTCCGCTGGCGCGCGCGCTGAC
>JAIXPM010000344.1 GCA_027486275.1 Sphingomonadales bacterium
CCAATCGCGGCGTCGAAGCCAGCGTCGCCGGGCCGCTCACCCCCACGCTCAGCGTCGTCGCCGGCGGCGTCTGGCTGTGGCCGACGGTGACCGCCCCCGGCGCCGCACCAGGCCGCATCGGCGAACGCCCAGTGGGCGCCATCAGCCAGCGTGTCGAATTCAGCGCCGATTGGCGGCCACCCTTCGCCCCCGGTGTCTCCTTCGATACCCGCATCGCCTATCGCAGTTCGGAAACCGCCACGGTGAGCAACAGCGTCGCCATCCCGGCGCGGACCATCGTGGATCTGGGCGGCCGCTATCGCTTCAAGCTGGCCGGCAACAACGCCCTGCTGCGCGTGCAGGTGACCAACCTGTTCGACGTCGAAGGTCATGATCTGCGCGGCGCCGGCGCCTATGGCCCCATCCCTGGCCGACTGGCCCAGGCCTATGTCACCATCGATTTCTGAACTCCACCTCGCCACCCCGGCCGAGACCGCGGCACTGGCTGCGCGCCTCGCTGCCGTGCTGCGCCCCGGCGACGTGGTGGCGCTGCACGGCGATCTGGGCGCCGGCAAATCCACCTTCGCCCGCGGGCTGCTGCAGGCGCTGGGCTGGGCCGGCGAGGTGCCATCGCCCACCTTCACGCTGGTGCAGCCCTATGACGATCTGCCGGTGCCGGTCTGGCATGTCGATCTCTACCGGCTGGACGATCCACGCGAAGCCGATGCACTGGGCCTGTTCGAAACCGATGCGGCCCTGCTGATCGAGTGGCCGGAACGATTGGGACACCGATTGCCACCCGAAGCCCTTCGCTTGGCATTTTCCGGCAGCGGCGACACACCACGCCGCTTGACTTGGGACACGCCCCCGGCTTGGGAAGGCCGGTGGCCACCTCCCTCTCCCAGATGATTCCGCCGCCCGGCACCGGGGCGTTCCTGAATGCCCATGGCTGGGGCGGTGCCGCCGTGCGCCCGCTGGCCGGGGACGCCAGTTTCCGCCGCTATTTCCGGGTAGAACTGCAGGGCCATACCGCCGTGTTGATGGACGCCCCGCCCGACAAGGAAGACAGCCGGCCGTTTCTGGCGATCGGCAAGCATCTCGATGGTCTGGGCTTTTCGGCGCCCCAAGCGCTGGCCACCGATCTTGATCAGGGCCTGGTGCTGCTCGAAGACTATGGCGATGGCCGCGTGAACCCGGTGTTGGCCGAAGATGCCAGCGCCGAGCATGAGATCTACGCCACCGCCGTCGATATCCTTGCCGCTCTCCACCGGCATCCGCCAGCAGACGTACCGCCTTACACCGAGGCAGAGTATCTGCGCGAGGCCCGGCTGTTCCCCGATTGGTATCTGCCCGCCGTCGGCCTCGCCGAAGCGGCTGGCTACAACGAAGCATGGGCACCCTTGTGGCCCGCCCTGTTCACCCACCCGCCGGTGCTGGTGCTGCGCGATTATCATGCCGATAATCTGATGCTGCTCGATCGGCCCGGCCTCCAGCGCCTCGGCCTGCTCGATTATCAGGACGCGCTCGCCGGCCACCCGGCCTATGATTTGGCCAGCCTGCTGCAGGATATCCGCCGCGTGGTGTCGCCCGAACTGGAAGCCGCCATGATCGCCCGCTACATCGCCGCTCGGCCCGGTATCGACGAAGCTGCCTTCCGTACCGCCTATGCCATCCTTGCCGCCCAGCGGAACATCAAGATATTGGGCGTCTTCACCCGCCTCTATGTTCGCGACGGCAAGCCGGCCTATCCGCGCTTCCACCCGCGCCTGTGGGAACTGGTGAATGCCAACCTGGACCATCCGGCGCTGGCCCCGGTGCGGGCCTGGTTCGATGCCCATGTGCCGGCCAGCGCCCGCCAGGGCGTCGAGGTGAAGTGATGCGCAAAGCCCCGCTCAGCCTCAAACCGCACATCGAATGCGTGCTGCCCACAAGCGCCATGGTGATGGCCGCCGGACTGGGCAAGCGCATGCGCCCGCTCACCGCCACCCGCCCAAAGCCGCTGATCGATGTCGCCGGCCGCAGCCTGCTCGATCGCGCGCTGGATGGCGTCGCTGCCGCCGGCATCGAACACGCTGTGGTCAACGCCCATTATTTCGCCGATCAGATCGAGGCGGCGGTGAAGGCCCGAAAATCGCCCGCCACCATCGACATTTCCGATGAACGCGCAGCTCTGCTGGAAACCGGCGGCGGCATCACCAAGGCGCTGCCGTTGCTGAAAGGCGAGGCCTTCTACACGATCAACGCCGACAATATGTGGATCGACGGCCCGGTCGACACACTGCGCCTGATCGCGCAAGCTTGGAACCCGGCAATCATGGACGCCCTCCTGCTGCTGGTGCCGCTGTCGCGCGCCCACGGCTACGAAGGTCGCGGCGATTTCCACATGGATGGCCTCGGCCATCTCACGCCCCGCACCGGGCTCAAGGTCGCCCCCTTCGTCTATTCCGGCGTGCAGATCATCAGCCGCACGCTTTTCGATGGCGAACCGGTCGAACCCTTCACCATGTGGCGCGCCTGGAACAAGGCGCTGGAATCCAGCCGCATGTTCGGCATCAGCCACCCTGGCCTGTGGTTCCACGTTGGCACCCCGGCCAGCATCGGCGAGACGGAAGCCTTGCTGCTGGAAGTGTGACGCTCAGGGCTTCGCGGGCACATAGTCGAGAACCTGGATCGAAGCGGCACCGGCCCGCACATCCTCCGGCTTCATCTCGATCTTCTTCAGCTCGTTGCTTTCGTGCATCATGGTCTGATCGGTCAGATGCGGGTTGCCCCTGCCCTGCGGGTCGATGAACAGGTTCTGCCCGCCGGCATCCACCACGGAGTAAATCGCCGGGTGCGCAGAATCGATCTCCATCAATCCCACCCAGCCTTCGCCGCCGTTGTGCGGCGCCATCACCGGCCCCAGTTTCAGCACGGCTGACAAGCGAGGCGGATCCGGATCGTCCGGCAGCACGGGCCGATCGGGGCGCTGAGCTGCCGGATCATAATATTTCCAGAAGATCGGCCGCTTCCAGTCAGCCATCGCCTTGCCGGGAAACTGGCCCCGCAACTGCTCCACCGTCGCCTTGATCGTATCGGCCAGCAGCAGGGTGCGATCACGCCCGTGGAACCAGTCGAACGCCAACGGCGCGCCCGCCTTCTCGCCCTGCAAGGCGCGCAGCAACAGGCTGGTCTGATAACGCAGGTACCGGTCCTCATCGACTTGGCTCCACCAGTCGAGAATGCTGTCGCCAAAGATCATCGCCGGCGCCACCGTCAGCCACTGGCGGAACAGCGTCAGCCCGGCATTGTCATAGCGCTGATCGGCGTCGCGATCCTCATAATAGCCGTTGAACGACAGCATCAGCGCACCTGCTTCGCGCACCTCCGGATCGCTGCTGCTCTCCATCGCCGCCCGGAA
>JAIXPM010000069.1 GCA_027486275.1 Sphingomonadales bacterium
TCGCTGCTCGTGCATGCTTCCATCCTCACGAACACCACTTGGTTCGCCGATTTCTGGCAGGGCGCTGCTGCTGCCCCGGCCGCTGAAATGGCGGCTCCGGCTGCCGAAGCCGCTGCTCCCGCTGCTGACGCCATGGCGCCGGCTGCTGAAGCCGCTCCGGCCGAAGCCGCTCCGGCTGAAGCTGCCAAGTAAATCTTTGTCCCGGCCTTGCCGGGCAGACTGAAACGGGCCGGTGTCCCCAAGGGGATGCCGGCCTTTTTCATTGGAAACTGGTGGCGCGCGCGGGTGAATCAGGCCAGCGGCTGGGCAAGCCTGGAGGTGACATCCGGCAGTTGCGTGCCGGGCGCCTCTTCAGGTGAAGGCAGGTGATGCGCGGCTATGCTGCTGCCCGGTTGCAGCGACGCGTTAATCCCGGGCGTCGTGGTTCAACAGCGGCCACATCGCTGCCAGCGTGGCGGCCATCAGCGCCAGTTCCAGAGCGAAGATCAACACATAGCCATTGGCCGCCGCCGGTACATCCAGCCCCAGCGACAGGCCGCGGGCCGCATCGCGCATGACGCCACCGATGGTGGCACCGATGCCCTGGCTGGTGGCCTGCACCGCGCCCCAGGCCCCCATGGCGATGCCAATCTGGCCCGTTGGCGCCAGCCGCATGGTGGCGGTCAGCGTGCCGTGGCCGAACAAGCCAGTGCCGATGCCGGCCAGCAGCACGCCCAGCGTAAACAGTTCCGGCGTGTCGGATCCGGCGGCCATGATGATCAGGCCATAGGCCGGCAGGCCGATGACGGCGCCCAGGCTGGCCATGCGGAACGGATCGGCCCCCAGGCTGAGGATGTAGGAGGCATAGGCAAAGCCCATCAGGCTGCCGAACGCCATGATGGCGCTGAGCAGCGTGGTGGTGCCCACGCCCAGCTTCAGCACTTCGCCGCCGTAAGGTTCCAGCACGATATCCGACATCGAAAAGGCCAGCGTGCCCAGCCCGACCGCGATCAGGCGCAGCAGGGTCTTTTCCTTGCCCACGAACAGGTCCCAGCTTTGGCGGAACGTCGGGTCGGGCGTTGCCGGTTCAGTGCGCATGTAATGCGGCACGCGGGCTTCCTGTTTCCACAACGCGATGAAATTCAGGAAGATGGTCACAACAGCACTGCCCTGGATCACCTGGATCAGGCGGCCGTTGCTGAAATCCTCCAGCGCCCAGCCAAAGAACAGCGAGGCGACAATGGAGCCAAGCAGCAGCATCACATACATCAGGCCAACCACATTGGGCTGCTGTTCGGGCTTGGTGAGATCGGTGGCGAGGGCCAGGCCGACCGTTTGCGTGGTGTGGATGCCGGCGCCGACCAGCAGGAAGGCCAATGCCGCGGCCGGCTGGCCCAGCCAGATGCGTTCGTCATAGGCTTCCTGCGCGCCGGCCAGCACCAGCAGCGCAAACGGCATGATGGCGAGGCCGCCGAATTGCACCATCGTGCCGATATAGATGTAGGGCACCCGCCGCCAGCCCAGCGCCGATTTGTGCGTATCGGATTTGTGGCCGATCAAGGCGCGGAACGGCGCGGCCAGCAGCGGCAGCGCCAGCATGACGCCCACCAGTGTGGCCGGCACGCCAAGTTCGACGATCATCACGCGATTGAGCGTACCGACCAGCAGCACCAGGCTCATCCCCACGCTGACCTGGATCAGCGACAGCCGCAGCAGGCGCGACAGCGGCAATTCCGGGCTGGCGACATCGGCGAACGGCAGGAATTGGGCACCCCAGGTCATCCAGACCTTGGTGAGGCGGGCGTTGATGCCCTTTGCGGTGGGTTCAGAAGCCATTTGAGGGTCCAAACTCAATCAGGATAGGGGTCGGCATGGGCCGGAGCGGCGATATGGCTAGGCGCGGGCGCGCTGGCGGGGCTTCGCCCCCCGGCGAGCGACCGCAACGACGCCATATCGCCGCTCCGGTCCACCCTGCGGGCGTTGTCAGGAAGGCCGATAGCGCGCTCGCTCGATTGCCGGGTAGCGCTGCTACCCGGCTGCACTCGCTCACTTCTATCGGCCTTCCTGACAACGTGACGACCCCTATCCTGATTGGGTTTGGACCCTTTGCCTCAAAGCGGATTGCGGGCCGATTGGCAATGGGCTCAATGAGGGGTCTCAATGACGCCCTGCGTGCCGGCCTTCCTTCATTGCCACAATGGCTTCGTTGGCCAGTTCATCGGCGCGTTCGTTCTCAGCGTGGCCGGCGTGGCCCTTCACCCAATGCCACCGCACGACATGCGGGCGGGCGGCTGCAAGCAGGGCCTGCCACAGATCGTCGTTCTTCACCGGTTTCTTGTCGGCGGTCTTCCAGCCGTTCTTCTGCCAGCCGTGCACCCATTTCGAAATGCCGTCGCGCACATAGACGCTGTCGGTGGTGAGATCGACGCTGCAGGGCCGGGTGAGGGCGTTCAGGGCCGAAATCGCCGCCTGCAATTCCATGCGGTTGTTGGTGGTGTGGGGTTCGGAACCGTTCAGTTCCCGTTCCTTGCCGCCGGCGCGGAGGATGGCGCCCCAGCCGCCGGGGCCGGGATTGCCCTTGCAGGCGCCATCGGTGAAGATCGCTACGCGCGGGCGCGCCGGGCTGTCATCAGCCACCCATCATCTCCGGCGTCGCTGCCAGATACCAGGTCAGGCGGCGGGCAAAGGCCATCGGATCCTTGCGGGTGACCAGCGCATCGGCCGGCGTGTTCAGCCAGTCATAGGCGCGGGTGAGCGTGAAGCGCAGAGCGGCACCGGCCGCCAGCCGCGGCAGGGCAGCCCGCTCGGCAACCGAGAGCCCGACTTCGGCCAGATAGCCGCGCATCAGGCCGGCGGCGCGTTCGGGGAAGAACTGCCGGCCATCGGCAGAGAAGCACCAGGCGGCGTGGGTGATGGCGACATCATAAGCGCGGGCATCAGTGCAGGCGAAATAGAAATCGATGAGGCCCGTGACGCGCCCATCCAGCATCAGCACATTATCGGGAAACAGATCGGCATGGATGGTCGATTGCGGCAGGCTAGCCGGCCAATCGGCGGCGGCGGCCAGCCCGCGTGCCACGGCATCGGGCAGGCCGGCGTCAATCTCGCCCAGCCGGCCATTGCAGCGGGCGGCGAGCGGCGGCCAGGCCGTGGGGCCAAGCGTGTTGGGGCGAGGGGCGGTGAAATCGGCGAGCGCCCGGTGCATCTGGCCCAGTGCGGCGCCAACCTCGCGGGCGGCCTCCGGCGTGGCTTCCGTAACGCTCACACCCGGCAGGAATTCGATCAGGCAGGCCGGGCGGCCGTTCAGCACCTGCAGTACCTGGCCGCGGGCATCGACAACCGGGCCGGGGACAGGCAGGCCCTTGGCCGCAAGATGGCCCATCAGCGCCAGGAACCAGGGCAGATCGCCAGCATCGACGCGCTTTTCATACAGGGTGAGGATGAAGCGCCCGCGTGTGGTTTCGAGCAGAAAATTGCTGTTCTCGACGCCTTCGGCGATGCCCTTGAAGCTGACTGCGGCACCGACATCATAGCCGGCCAGAAAGGCCGTCAGATCATCGGCGCTGACCGGGGTGTAAACGGCCATCGCTCGGCAACCCGGATCAGGCGGTCAGCGAACGCGGCAGCTTGAACACCACTTCTTCCACCGCCGTCGTGATATTTTCGGTCGTCACGGCAAAGCGTTCGTTCATCGCGGCCAGCACTTCCTGCACCAGCACTTCCGGGGCCGAGGCGCCGGCGGTCAGCCCGACCGTGGTCACACCTTCGAACCAAGCCCAATCAATCTCGGCCGCGCGCTGGATCAGCCAGCTGCGCGCGCCTTCGCGCTCGGCTACTTCGCGCAGGCGCTGGCTGTTGCTGCTGTTGGCGGCGCCGATCACCAGAACCAGATCACAGCGTGGCGCCATCGCCTTGACCGCGGCCTGGCGGTTCGACGTCGCATAGCAAATATCGTCGCCGCGCGGGCCTTCGATATCCGGGAAGCGCCGCTTGAGCTCAGCCACCATGTCGGCAGTGTCGTCCACACTCAGCGTGGTCTGGGTGAGGAAACCGAGCTTGCCGCTGTTGGGCGGCTGCACAGCTGCTGCGTCTTCCAGCGTTTCAATCAGGGTCATGGCGCCATCGGGGACCTGGCCAAAGGTGCCGATCACTTCCGGATGGCCTTGGTGGCCGATGAACAGGATGTGGCAGCCGCCGGCGACCAGCCGTTCGGCCTGGCGATGCACCTTGGAAACCAGCGGGCAGGTGGCATCCACATAGGTCAGCCCGCGCTCTTCGGCCTTGGCCGGCACGGCCTTGGGCACGCCGTGGGCGGAAAACACGACCGGCACACCGTCGGGCACTTCGTCCAGTTCCTCGACGAAGATGGCGCCCTTGGCTTTCAGACTGTCCACCACGAACTTGTTGTGCACGATCTCATGCCGCACGAAAACCGGCGCGCCCCAGCGTTCGAGCGCAAGTTCAACGATGTGAATCGCGCGATCCACCCCGGCACAAAAGCCGCGCGGAGCGGCAACCAGTACGTTCAGGGCTGGCAGTTCGGCAGGAACAAAATCCATGGCGGGGGCGACGTTGCTCATGCCGCGGCTGATACGCGATTGGGCCGGCCCGCGCCACAGTTTGTTGGCGCTTGCGGTGACGCCTTTTGCCCCATAGGAGAAGGGGCATGATGAGCCCTGCTTTTCGCCGTTCCATCGCTCTGGCCGCTGTTGCCGTGCCGGCGCTGCTTCTGGCCGCGTGCGACCGCAATCCTCTGGTGGTGCGGCGCTCCTCGTGCCCGGCCGTCGCAGTGGCGGCCTATGCCGGCGACATGACCTTGTTCCGGCCGGGCGCGGCAGGCACTGTTGCCGATGCGGCCAACATGGACGCCGTGGCGACCATCACCAACGTGCGCGATGACTGCGCCGAAACGACCGATCAGTTCGTTTCGCGCATCAACTATGACGTGATCGTCCGCCGCACCGACGCGGCACCAGCCCGGCAGTTCGTGCTGCCGGTATTTGCCGCCGTGGTGCAGGCCGGGAACATCGTGAACGCCAAGCAGATCTCACAGGTGACGGTGAATTTTGCTGCCGGCCAGGAACGGGCCGTTGCACAGGGCACGGCCACGGCCGCCGTGTCGCGCACCGCGGCCGCCGTGCCGCAGGCCATTCTCGACAAGATCAACCGCAAGCGCCGCCCGGGTGAACTGGATGCGGCCACCGATCCGATGGCTGATCCCGAAGTGAAGGCTGCCCTGCGCGCCGCCAGCTTTGAAGTGCTGCTCGGCTTCCAGCTCGACGATCGCGCGCTGGCCTACAACATCGCCAAGTAAGCGGACTTAGTTGGGCGGGCCCAGCTGGGCCGATTCGCCTGGCTTGGCCACTGGCCGCGCCGCAACTGCGCTTTTGCCGGCACGGTTGATGCTCAACGCCATGGCAAGGCCGACGAGCAAGGCAATCAGGGGCAGTCGTTTAGCAATCATGTCCTGAAGTTACGGCCGCCGGCCGCCGGGGTTGCGGCATCCTGGTGGTCATTCGGGCAGTTGACTCAGGCGCGAGGTTCGCCCAATCGGCAGCTGTCGCCGGGGGCAACTCTGGCGCCGCGCGCGGGAGAGTGTGAAGCGCAAGTTTCACCGCCGAAGGAGCAAGCCGCCCCCGGAATCTCTCAGGCAAAAGGACCGCGCCGGCGTATTCGCGACACTCTGGAAAGCGGGTGCGGGCTCACGCCTTCACCCCACCGAAGGGGTAAGCCGGACATTGTCCGGTCAAAGCTCTCAGGTCTGGCGACAGTGGGGGAACCAGGTTTGGCACAA
>JAIXPM010000336.1 GCA_027486275.1 Sphingomonadales bacterium
AAGACCGGCCAGGCCGCCTGCGTCGCCTGCCACACCGGCGTGACGAAATCCAAGGTCTCCACCGACGTGAACATTCCCGGCGTTGCCAATTGCCGCGAATGCCACGGCGCTCCGGCCAAGACCCTGCTCAGCACCACGGCCAAGGCTGGCGCCAGCTGCGACACCTGCCATGGCTATCACGATGGGGTTGCGCCCGCTGGTGCGCTCCCCGCCGGCCATGTCCAACCCGCCCGGGTTGCCGGCCGGCAGCCTGCTGGCCGCAGCCGGCAGACTCCGGCCTGATGCGCGGCGCCCCTTACCATCGCCACATCGTTGCGTCAGTTGCTGCCTTCGTGCCGTATCTGCTCAGGCAACGGCCATCTGGGGGGCAGCCCGCGCGTTGTGAGTCGACGCAGAGAGGCGCGAGATGCTGATTGCCCAGGTGACGGATATCCACCTTGGTTTCCAACCGGATGATCCGGCGGAAATGAACCGCAAGCGTTTCGACGAAGTGGTGGAATCGCTGCTAGCGCTCACCCCGCAGCCCGATCTGTTGCTGGCCACCGGCGATCTCACCGAAAAAGGCAGCATCGCCTCCTATCAGACCCTGAAAACCATCGCCGATCGCCTGCCGTTCCCGGTGCATTTCGCGCTGGGCAATCATGACCTCCGGGACAATTTCCGCAGCGTCTTTCCCGAAGTGCCGGTGTGCGGCACCGGCCATGTGCAATATGCCGTCGTGCACGGCCCGCTGCGCTTTGTCGTGCTCGATACGCTGGAGGAAGGCCATCACGGCGGCGCGCTGTCTGCCGAACAGGCCGCCTGGCTGGATGAAACGCTGCTGGAAGACAATCGGCCGACCGTGCTTGTCCTCCATCACCCGCCAATCGAGAGCGGCAACGGCTGGATGACCGAGGATCTGCATGCACCCTGGGTACAGCGCCTGGCCGAAGTGGTGCGCCGCCACCCGCAGATCATCCGCATGATCACCGGGCACCTTCATCGCGCCATCGTCACCGGCTGGCACGGCACCACGCTCGCCGTGTGCCCCTCATCGGCACCGCAAGTCGCCATCGATTTTCGCGAGATCGACGGTGAAAATCCCGATGGCCGCGACATGATCGTGGCTGAGCCGCCTGGCTTTGCGCTGCATTACTGGACTGGGCGCGACCTGATCAGCCATTTCTGCGCCGGCGGCGAACACCCGGTGCTGGCCCGCTACAACGCGCGCATGCAGCCGACGGTTCAGCATATCCTGGCAGAGCGCACCGAGGCGCAGTGAGCCGGACGGCCAGTGGCAAAGCCGCGCCGTCAAACGAAACGAAAAAGGGCGGCCTGTTGGGGCCGCCCTTTTTTTCGCTCGCTCGTCGCTCGCTTCACACACGCATGGGCATGAGGACGTAAAGCGCCTTGGCCTCGTCATTCTCACGGATCAGCGTTGGTGCCGAGGCATCAGCCAGGTGCACATCCACCAGATCGCTGCCAACCTGGCCGAGAATGTCGAGCAGATAGCGATAGTTGAAGCCAACCTCGATATCGGCGGCGGCATAATCGGCCGGCACTTCTTCGGAAGCCGTGCCGTTTTCCGGGCTGGTGACCGACAATGTCACCTTGTCCCGGCCCAGCGCCAGCTTCACCGCACGGGTCTTTTCGGTGGTGGCGATGGCGGCCACACGGTCCACGCCTTCGGCCAGCACCTTGGCATCGATCTTCAGCAGCTTGTCGTTCGCCGTCGGGATCACGCGGGTATAATCCGGGAAGGTGCCGTCGATCAGCTTGCTGGTGAGTGTGGAATCGGCCGAGAAACGGAACCGCACCTTCGCAGGCGACAGGCCGATTTCCACCGGCGCATCCGCCGCCATTTCATCGAGCAGCTTGCGCACTTCGTTCACGCACTTGCGCGGCACGATCACGCCCGGCATGTCGGCCGCGCCATCCGGCAGATCCAGCTCGATGCGGGCCAGGCGGTGGCCATCGGTGGCCACACCGCGCAGCTTCGGACTAGGCCCGGTGGTGGCATGCAGATAGATGCCGTTCAGATAATAACGCGTCTCCTCGGTGGAGATCGCGAACTTCACCGCGTCGATCAATTCCTTCAGCTCGCCCGCCGAAAGCGTGAAGCGCACCGGCAGATCGGTTTCGGCGATCACCGGGAAATCATCGCGCTTCAGGGTCGCCAGGCTGAACCGGCTGCGGCCGGCATTCACGCTCATGCGATCACCCGACACGGCGAGTTCAACCTGCGATCCCTCCGGCAGCTTGCGCACGATATCGAACAGCGTGTGCGCCGAAACCGTGGTGGCGCCGTTCAGATCGATCGCGGCGGGGATATTTTCCACCACCTGCAGATCAAGATCGGTCGCCATCAACCGCAGGCCATCGGCGCGCGCTTCGATCAGCACGTTGGAAAGGATCGGGATGGTGTTGCGACGCTCCACCACCGACTGGATATGGCCCAGGCACTTCAGCAGGGTTGCGCGCTCAACGGTGGCCTTCATTCTGATCCCTGTAACGAAATGGTGAAGATGGCGGCACTATAGCCACAAACGCGCACGGTGGTAGTGGCGATGTGCGGGGAAATGGGCCTATGAATGGCAGATGGATCTGATTCTTGCCCGCCACGCCGAAACCGTGTTCAACGCCGCCGCCCGCATGCAGGGCAACAGCGCGCACACCCCGCTCACCCGCACCGGAATCGCCCAGGCCGAAGCCATGGGCGCCGCACTGCGCGAAACCCTGGGCGAAGCGCCAGATCGCGATTTCTGGGTCTCCCCCTCCGGCCGCACCCAGCAGACAGCCGCCATCGTCGCCGAACATCTGAACGTGCCGTTCTTCGCGTGGCGAAAAGACAGCCGGTTGCAGGAAATCGATGTCGGCCAGTGGGAAGGCCGCTACTACGCCGATATCGTGGCAGACCTTGGTGAGCATATCGTCTGCCCCGATCGCCGCCTGTTCCGCGTCGAACCGCCCGGCGGCGAATGGTTCCCCGCCATCGCCGCCCGCCTCACCGATTGGCTCGCCAGCCTCGATCCAAGCCGCCCCGTGCTCGCCATCAGCCACGGCATCACCGCCCGCGTGCTGCGCGGCATCCTGGTGGGCGGGCAGGATTGGCAAGGCGTCCCCGTCGCCGCCGATGCGCCGCAAGGCACGGTGTTCCATATTCGCGATGGCGCCGAGACGATGCTGCACGTGGGCAGCGGTGTGCAGGGCGTGCGGGCGGCCTGAGGGGATTCAGTTAAGGGTAGAGCCTCCGGCGGGCAGGGACGCAGTCCCTGCACCCGTTTGCTGTTGGCCGGCACTTAATGGGGGATTTGGGGTGGAAAGCGGTCACTCCCTGACCAACCGCACCAAGTCCGCCACTGGGACGCTGCTGCCATTCCCATTGTGATCGCTAAAAGCCGTGGTTCTCCATGAGCCGACGTTGGCGAGCGCGCTTTGGCAACATCGACCAAACTTCCGATGCTGACGTCAATAAGACAGTGTTGCGGTGATTTGATCACCATACTGCGCAACAGGCGAAGAAGTCTGCATCGCCGGAATATGACCATAAACCACAATGGTTTGCCGAAATGGCACGGACGGGCTTACCGTGCCCGAAATTGGCAGGCTGTTCGCCATCCCATCATTGTCACCCCAAACCATTGTTCGCGCTGGATCGAGGTAGAGCCGGTACTGCAATGCATCCGGCCCTTGCCGCATCTGGCGGTCGATCGCCGGACGCGGACCAACCAGAAAGATGACGCCGCTCCACGGCTCTTCAACGCTGCCCGACGTCGTGCACGTCACGATGATTTCCGAGATCGATTCCGTTGGGACAGCCCGATAGGGCAGGTATTCGCCGAACGCCAATGGCGTTGCTGCAATCGAACAACTGATGTTCGGGCCTGATAGTGCCTGTGCCGCGTGCGGCGGCATGATGGCCAGCATCACCAGCAAGACAACACGAGCGGTTTCACGCGACAGCAAGCGATTCAATGGCACGTTATCGGTCCGATCGCCGGAATGTCGCCGACAACCGGCTTGTAACGCAGATCGGCAATACACGAGGCTCCGTTCGGCTTGATAATCTTCAGCGTGTTTTCGCTCTGCAAGTCTTGCAGATAGGCCTCGCCATCATATCCCACGACCTGAACCGCCACGCCGGCAATCTCGACGATGGATCCGACCGGGAGCGGCTGATCATCGCTGCCGTGCAGCCGAACAATTGCCGCGTGGACGCGCTTCACAGAAAAGTCGACCGATACCCCCGAGCCGTTGCGCGGACGAACGAATGCGAATGTTTCGCCAACGACAATGTCGGGCGCCAGCCGCGAAGAATCGATCGAAATGCGGTTGCGCTGAAACGATAGCAGCGACGGCAGCAATAACAGCCCCTTTGAATCGGTCACCCCTATCGGGCGATTTTCATATTGCACCGGCACGCCGCCAATGTTGCCGGTGCGCACGACGGCGAAACTGTCGTAAATATGATCGCTGGCAAACACCGCGCCGTCCATCAGGGCGAGCGAACCTCGCAACCCGATCCGGCCGACAACACCACCGGAACTCTGTGCAATGCCGCCGGTCAAGCGCCCCCATCTGGCATAATATTCGGCTTCAGCACTGCGGCGCGCGGTGCTGCCCCCGAAATCTTGAATGCGGTATCCCACATCGCCGGGCTGCAAGGCCGTTCTGGAAATGCTGGCGAACCGGCTTGATTGTCCGCCATTATCGGCGACGCCCAGCGTTGCGCTTGTCCTGCTGTGGCCGAAGAACGCGCTGAACCCACAACCAAAGCCATAACTGCTGCGGTTGGCGAAATCGCGATAGGCGTTGCACCGCAAGCTGCCTGCCGAACCGATCCCGACGCTATAGCTGCCATTGATGATCCGAAAGCGGGCATCGCCAAATGGCACGATATTGCCGGCAGCGACCGTGCTTCGTGCCAACCGAAACGGATTGCGCGCGACATAGGAAACACCGATCGCGCCCCAGCGACCGGATTGATAGCCCATGGAGACGCCCAATGCTGATCTGGGAAGCCAAAAGCCCCGGACTGCCGAGATGTCGCGGTAACCGGATGTGCCGAATGTCGCGTTCATGCTGACGTTGAAATGGCGCGTGACGCGCTGCAACCCGATGCTGGCCATCCCGCCCCAGCGACTGTCGGCAGTGGCGCCGGGACTTCGGATCGATCCCGACAGCGCAAAATTGGCAACCCCCAGCGTCCCGACACGGATGGTTGAGCCAATGCCGGCAAGGGCCAGGCCTTCGGTCACTTCACCATGGGCTTCGCCCGTCAACCAGTCCGTCAACCCGCGACGAGCAGAAACATTCGCTGCCAACGCGCTATAATGATCGGTTGTTGATCCATAGTTTTCACGGATCAGGCCGGTCTCGATCGAATAACTCGTCAGCCCGGTGCGAAGCAGGGCGCTGCTGGCGTAGAACGGCATGGTGATGATGGTTTGCCGCCCCAGCGCATCCTGCACGGCAACGGAAACTTCGCCGCTGCCCGTGACAACCGGCAGCATCTGCACCGCGAATGGCCCAGGCCGAACCGATGCAGTCGATTGCTGGACGCCATTTGCCAGCAGGGTCACCGTTGCAAGAACGGCCGTCGAGGATCGGATGATCGGCAATGGATAGGTGACCAGATCAGGCCGAAGGTTGAAATCGCTGCTGATCTGGATGCCGCCAAGCCGAACCGCCCGATTCCATGCGAGTGCACCGGTGACAACGTCACCAGCGCGCACCCGGAACAACCGATCCGCGTCCGAATAGGTGAAGGCGCTGCCAAGCCGCCGAATGCCGGCGCTCTGTCCCTCTGGCGCCACGACGGTGACGATCGCCGCGCTTTCAAACACGCCAAGCGGCCCGAAGGCGCGCACATCGATTGCCCCGGCAACCGATGTCCCAAATCGCGATGCGTTCGCGACCATGTCATAGTTGAAGACGGCACCATAACCCGACGGCGAAAGCGGCACTGCCTGGAATAGGGGCTCGCCGCCAATTTCGGTCACCCGCAAGGCCGCGTTCTCGGCCTCGACATGGATGACCTGCTCGGCAGAATCGAAACGGACGCGAACGCCAGGAAGCGTGGAAAGCGTGATCGCCGTAGCCGTGGGACCAACACTGGCCGGAACAACAAAGCCGAGCGCCATCAGTTCCGCCGCAGACGCACAAAGCTCGGCGTCGCATCGCCGGAATTCCCCGACCAGACCGGTCGGTCGGCCGTTCAGCGTCAGACTGAGAATTTCGGATGGGTCTGCTGCCGAGGCAGGAGCGCCCTGGGCACCGACCAACAAAACGCCGAGCACCTTGACCATCAGGCTCACTGCCCGATCGGCAGGCTCTGGTCTGATCGTCCCTTGATCGTGACAACAGCCAAATCGATGGTATCGCCAACGACCATTTCACGGACAACCCATTGCCGTTGCGATCCCGGCAGGATGTACGGGTTCATGGCGCGCGGTGCGGCGTTCAATGTGGTGCCGTCTGGCAATGTCGCCACCACCGTCACAACCCGGTCGTACGCCAGCCCGGTATTGGTTCCGGTCAGGATGACGGACTTGTTATTGCCCCGCACGGCACGCCATTCCAGATGCGGCGCAACCGGCTTTTCGGTGGTTGCAAACAGGGGGATCGAAGATCGCAAGGCAAAGTTCAGCTGTCCCGGGCGCGCGGCGGCGCTCGGGATTTCATCGAGCAGGATCCGGTAATGACGTTCCTGACGCGCTGCACTTGTCGAGCTCGGCCGCATCAACAGTCGGAGCGTCTGAGTTGTGCCGCTTGCGATGGTCGCCATCGGGGGGGACAGGATGATGTCTGACGTCGGTGACAGCACATCCTCTTCGCCGTCCTGCGTCCACCGGTAGATTCGCATCTGGACCGACACCGGCTCAAGGCGCGTATTCCGAACGTTCAGGGACGCCGATTTTTGTCCAGATGCCAGATGCACGCTGACCGGGGAGATGGTGACGGAGCCTGGTGGAAGTGACGCTGCCACCAAGACGGTGGCGGGCAAGAGCACGAGCGCAAGAGTGCTAACCACCCTGATTCTAGTATGTTATCGTGATGAGAATGGTGTCCGTAAACGGCACGCCATTGCTCAAAGCGAATGGCAGCCCGGCGGCAATACGGCCATAAATCGTGATGGTTTGCGCCGTTGACGTGCCCGTGCCGGTGACTGGTGCCGAAGCGGCGGTCCACACGGTCCCGCGCGCCGGATCCATGTAGAGATCATAGGCGAGCGTGTTGAGGCCGCTTTGGACATGGCGCTGGGCGGCGACGGGGTGGAGACCGCCGTCGAGGGAAATCGAGTAGGCACCGCCGGTGGTGCAGGTCACAGACAATGTGCCGGTGCTGTCGGTCTGGGCCGTTGTAGCGCCAGCGATTCCGACCTCGCCATAATCCATGCCGATCGAAGTAATTGTACAAGCGGTTGAAATCGTCGCACTAATCGGAAAGCTCGATTCAGCCGTCGCGGCCAAGATTGGCTGTGCGCTCGTCAGAAACAAAGCCACAATTAGTAAGCAGTTTTTGCGCATCATATGTTTCACAAAATTTACTTTTTATCAGAGAAAATGATTCTTATTTTCTTATGCCTGATAAATTACATTGAAGATACGTTTAAACGTCTAGAAATGACATTGGTTCCGATCCGAAATAAGATTTTGCGAATGCAAATACGTTTCTGCCTGGCGGCTCTTTTTCGGTCTAATGGTGGTTTCTGCTGAGAGCGGTCATTCGGCCATCGTGGCGCTAACGTCGCGTTCTGGGGCGTAGGCGGACACGCTCCCACCCCGCACACCCGAAAACAGACGGGTGCAGGGTCTGCGACCCTGCCCGCCGGAGGCCCGCTTTCACCCTTCCTCCCGCAACCTCTCCCTTCTAAAAGGCGCTCACAGCAACCGGAGCCACCCTCATGTCCGATCCCGTCGTCATCGCCAGTTACGCCCGCACGCCGATGGGTGGTTTCCAGGGGGCGCTTTCGGGTTTGAAGGCGACCGAATTGGGTGCGGCGGCGGTGCAGGCGGCCGTGGCGCGGGCCGGGGTGTCGCCGATGGCCGTGGATCAGATCGTGATGGGGTGTGTGTTGCCGGGTGGGTTGGGCCAGGCGCCGGCGCGGCAGGCTGCGTTGGGGGCCGGGTTACCGAGTCACGTGGAGGCGACGACCATCAACAAGATGTGCGGCAGCGGCATGCAGGCGATGATCATGGCGCATGATGCGCTGGCCGCGGGCAGTGCCAGTGTGATCATTGCGGGCGGCATGGAGAGCATGACCAATGCGCCCTATTTGCTGCTGAAACATCGCGGCGGCGCGCGGATTGGCCATGATGCCATCAAGGATTCGATGTATCTGGATGGGCTGGAGGATGCCTATGACCCTGGCCGGTTGATGGGCAGTTTCGCCGAGGAGAGTGCGCGCGATTACCAGTTCACGCGGGAGGCGCAGGACGCCTTTGCCATCGCCAGCCTGGGCCGTGCGCAGGCGGCGATTGCCAGCGGGGCCTTTGCTGGCGAGATCGTGCCGGTGACCGTTTCCGGGCGCGGCGGTGATGTGGTGGTGGACACCGACGAACAGCCCGGCAAGGCCCGGCCGGACAAGATCCCGACGTTGAAGCCGGCCTTTGCGAAGGATGGCACCATCACGGCGGCCAACGCCTCCTCGATCAGCGATGGTGCCGCCGCGCTGGTGCTGACGCGGGCGAGCGTGGCCGACGCGCAGGGATTGAGCGTGAAGGCGCGCATCGTTGCCCATGCCGCCCACGCCCATGAACCGGCGAAATTCACCACCGCGCCGGTGCCGGCGATCCGGAAGGTGCTGGCCAAGGCCGGCTGGACCGTGGCCGATGTTGACCTGTTTGAAGTGAACGAGGCGTTTGCGGCGGTGGCGATGATCGCCATGCATGATCTGGCCATCCCGCATGAAAAGCTGAACATCCACGGCGGCGCCTGCGCGCTGGGCCACCCGATTGGCGCATCGGGGGCGCGCATCGTGGCGACTCTGCTGGCGGCGCTGGAGCGGACGGGCGGCAAGCGCGGGGTGGCGGCGCTGTGCATCGGTGGCGGTGAAGCCACGGCGATTGCGGTGGAATTGATCTAAGCCCGATTCCATCCCCGTTATCCCCGTTATCCACAGGCTGGATGGCAAAAATTTTGCTTTGACGACTCACCCAGAAGGTGAGAGCATTCACTTGTAGCCGGGAATTGACGGCGGCAGAAATGCCAACGGAATGAAGCGGTTATCGCCATTGAAGACGTATATTTTTGCCCTTGGGTGGGAATTGAAATCGGTAAATGGTGTGGCTGGAGACCCCGTGAGGGCGGAAGAGCTGGACTGATGCAAATCAGGCCTGAACGACGCCGGAAACGACCACCAGCCAGGGCTGAAACGCCAGCCAAAGCGCCACGGGCACGGGGGCAACCCCAGGCCCGGAAACGGAGGGGACGGAGGTTCCGCAAAGCATCTCCGCACCCGAAGCCACCGGGCCGAGCCTTAACAGCTATGTTCTGGGCGCAATGGCAAGGGCAGCAGCCAAGCGGATGGAAGGCCAGTCCGCAGCCATGAGCGGTTCCGCGCAAGCAGGGCCGCAAGGGCGAGGGACAAGGATACCAGCCGTGGGCCAAT
>JAIXPM010000253.1 GCA_027486275.1 Sphingomonadales bacterium
GCGTTCTGAGATGGCGCGCTGGTTGGTGAAATCCGAACCGTTCAAATACAGCTGGGACCAGCTGAACAAGGACGGCCAGACCGCGTGGGACGGTGTGCGCAACAACCAGGCCGCGATCTACCTGCGCACCATGAAGATCGGTGACGAGCTGTTTTTCTATCACTCCAACGAAGGCCTGTGCATCGTTGGCATCGCGCAGGTTGTGGGCGAACATTTCATCGATCCCAGTGACCCCAAGGGACGCTTTCCGGCCGTGCTGGTCGGCCCGAAAGCGCCGATGCCGCGCCCCGTCACGCTCGCCGAAATGAAGGCCGAACCGCGGCTGGCCGGCATGGCGATGTTCCGCCAGTTCCGTCTGAGTGTTGTGCCGATCACCGATGAAGAGTGGGACGTGGTGATGGAGATGGCCGGCGCCTGAGCTGGTGCGTTTTTTCAAAAGGACGAACGTGATGCGCCTCGCCTTCCTCGTTGCCCTGGCCATCGTTGCTCCGGCCTTTGCAACTACGCATGAACTCAAGCCCACCCCACAAACCGTGGCGTGGGGCCACTATGATGCCGCCGACAAGCCGGTGCTGACCATCAGATCGGGTGACACGGTGGTGATGCACACGCTGCTCACCAACAGCCCCATTGGCCTGGAACGGGCTGGGGTTGCGCCGCACGATATCGAACCGGAATTGCGCGCTGTGTTCGACGGCGTGCCGCTCGCCGCGCGCGGGCCCGGCGGGCATATCCTGACTGGGCCGATCGCCATCGAAGGCGCGGAACCCGGCGACACGCTGGAAGTGCGCATCAGGAAGATCGATCTCGCCATCCCCTACAGCTACACCTCGTTCCGGTACGGTGCGGGGTTCCTCACCGACGATTTCCCTTATTCGCGCATCAAGATCGTGCCCCTCGACCGCGAGCGCATGGTGGGCAAATTCGGCCCCGGCATCGAGGTGAAGCTGGCGCCATTTTTTGGCAGCATGGGCGTCGCGCCGCCGGCCACCTTCGGCCGGGTGGATTCGGCCCCGCCCGGCATCAACGGCGGCAATATGGACGATAAATTGCTGGTCGCTGGCACCACCTTGTTCCTGCCAGTCTATGTGCCCGGCGCATTGTTCCAGGCCGGCGATGGCCATGCCGCGCAGGGCAATGGCGAAGTGACGATCACGGCGCTGGAAACTTCGCTGATCGGCACCTTCGAGTTCATCCTGCACAAGAAAGTCGCCACCCCTTATCCGCGCGCCGAAACCTCCACGGCCTTTATCGCGATGGGCTTCGATGATGATCTGAGCAACGCCACCCGCAAGGCGGTGCGCAACATGATCGATTTCCTGGTGACCGCCAAAGGCATGAGCCGCGACGACGCCTATATGCTGATCAGCGTTTCGGGCGATGTCGAGATCACCGAACTGGTGGACCGCAACAAGGGCGTCCACGTCGTGCTGCCCAAATCGGTGTTCGTCGGGCGTTAAGCCCGTTCCGCCAACGTGGCCAGATTGGCTTCATGGCCGGCGCGGCTGAGGCGGTAGCGTGACACGGCGAAGATCATCAGCGCCCATACCAGCCAGATCGCCGGAACATAGGTGGCGCCCAGCTGCCACAGGCTGGACTCGGGAACCTGGCTTGGATTGGCGCCTTTGGGGAATTGCGCCAGGGTCAGCACGAAACTGGCGGCCATCACGCCCAGGCCCTGCACGGCCTTGCGGATGAAGGTGTTGGCGGCAAAGAAGATGCCTTCGTTGCGCCGGCCAGTGCGCACTTCGGCCTGTTCGACGAGATCGGCGAGCATCGATGCGGTGAGCGCCTGGAAACAGATGATCAAGCCAACATCGATCATGGTGACGAAGAACACGATCCAGAAAATCGCCGGATCGCCGTTGGGCGGCAGCAGCCCGAACAGCCGCAGGATGATCGGCAGCGGCAGCACGATACCGGCCAGAAGCCCGATCACCACCGCCCCGCGCTGCTTGCCAAGCGTGCGGCTGACCACGGGTGACATGGCCCCACCGATGGCGGCGGAAAGGAACACGCTCATGGTGATCAGGCCGATCTGTTCGGAACTGAACCCCCAGAAATAGGCCGAGAAATAGAAGCTGAGCGAGGCCGAGATGCCGGTGGCGATGGCGCCGAACAGCGCCGCCATGAACAGCGCGGAGAAATCGCGATTGGCGATGGTTTCGAAAATCTCGCCGAAGATCGCCTTCAGGCCCAGCGCGCGCTTTGCCTGGGCGGCGCGCAGATGCTTGATGTGGCTGTGCGTGCCCAGCGCGGAGACCATGATCGCCACGAAGATCAGCGCCGAAGCGATCAGGCCATAAAGCTGATAGGAATCGCGGTTGAACTGGCCGTTGGGGATGGAAGCCGTGGCAAAGGCCGGGAAAATCAGGGTGAAATTCGCCACCGTCATGATGCTGCCGATCACCCAGGCAAAGAACAATCGCCAGCCGAACAGCGCGCTGCGTTCGTCATAGCTGCGGGCCAGTTCCGGCCCCAGCGCAGTGCTGGGGATTTCATAGAAGCTGATGCTGATGCGGATCAGCGAGGCGAGGCCCAGCAGATACCAGAACAGCGCCGTTTGTGACCAGCCGGCGGGCGGATCCCAGATCAGGAAATAGGTGGCGGCCGTGGGCAGCGCCGAGGCATAGAGGAAGGGGTGCCGCCGCCCCCAGCGCGAACGGAAATTGTCAGACCAATAGCCGATGATCGGATCGGCCACGGCATCGATGATCAGCGCGATGGTGATGGCCAGGCCCACCAGCCGCGCATCGACCCCGATCACCTGACTGTAGAACAGCAGCAGGAAATAGCTGAAGCCGCCATCCTTCACGCCATAGGCGCCGGCGCCAAAGCCATAGGCGATGCGCGTCCCCAGGCCCGGCTTGTCGGGATGTTCGGCTGCAGCTGCTGCCATGCTGATCGTCCCCTTGGCGTTGCCGATCATGCGCCGGCGTTGGCCACTTTGTGCTGCACTATCAGCGGGGAA
>JAIXPM010000025.1 GCA_027486275.1 Sphingomonadales bacterium
ACCAGGCCAATCTGCGCATCCTGGAAGCCACCGCGAAGAAGCTGAACATTTCACCCGATCAGGTGGTGGTGACGGTCGACAGCCACGCCAACACGTCGGCCGCTTCGGTGCCGCTGGCGTTGGACACTGCCGTGCGCGATGGCCGCATCCAGCCCGGCGATTTGCTGCTGCTGGAGGCCATGGGCGGCGGCTTCACCTGGGGTGCCGCGGCCGTCCGCTGGTAGCCAGATCGCACCCGAAATCGGGGGTGCGACAATAGGTATAGCGAATCGCGAAAAATCGCGTAAAATCACGTAATAACAGGGTACGTTTGCCGTTTTGTCTCACCAATCGGGTCAATCGCTGCTGGGCAGGCAGCAAAATGGGGGGAAGTCATGGCCACCACAGCAGCAGGAAGCGTCACACGCGCCGATCTGGCCGACGCGGTTCATCGTGAAATTGGCCTGTCGCGCACCGAATCGGCGCAACTGGTAGAACAGGTTCTGGATCGCATCAGCGATGCCCTGATTGCCGGCGGCAACGTCAAGATTTCGAGTTTCGGCAGTTTCGTGTTGCGAAGCAAGGGCTTGCGCGTTGGCCGCAATCCCAAGACAGGGGTCGAAGTGCCGATCGAGCCGCGCACCGTGTTGACCTTCCGGCCCAGCCAGCTGCTGCGCGAAGCGATCAACAAGTAAGCGAGTAGGCGGAGCGTGACTGAAAAATCTGATACAGCGTTCCGCACCATCTCCGAAGCTGCTGACGAGATTGGCGTTCCGGCGCATGTGCTGCGCTTCTGGGAAACACGCTTTTCCATGCTGCAGCCGCTGAAGCGCGCCGGCGGGCGCCGCTACTACCGCCCGGTGGACATGAGTTTGCTGCGCCAGATCAAGGCGTTGCTACACGATGATGGCATGACCATCCGCGGCGCGCAGCTGGCCCTGGCCGGAAAGGGTGCAGCGGCGAAAGAGCCGGCGCCACCTGCACCGTCCCCCGCCACGATGCCCGCAGCCAACAGGCCGGGTCCGGATCTCCAGGCCCTGATCGTCATCCGGAATCGCCTCGCCGCCGCTCTGGCGGCCTGAACCCCACATGCGCTGCATAGCCCTGTTCAGCGTGAAGGGCGGGGTGGGCAAGACTGCGCTGGCCGTCAACCTGGCCCATGCTGCGGCCACGCTGTCGGGTCGGCGCACCCTTCTGTGGGATCTGGACGCCCAGGGTGCCGCCAGCTGGCTGCTGAAGGTAGAACCGCGCGCCGGTGCCAAGGCCCGCAAGGGCCTCGCCGAAGCCGATCTCGCTGATCTGGTGCAGCCGACCGCCTTCCCCAATCTTGATGTGCTGGCCGCCGATCGTTCGCTGCGCCGGCTGGAGGCCGATCTTGCCACGGAAGGTGAAAAGCGACTGAAGAAAGCCCTGAAATCACTGGAAGATCGCTATGATCGTATCATCCTCGATTGCCCGCCCGGCCTCACCGAACTGGCCGATCAGCTGTTCCGTGCCGCCGATCTCATCGTGGTACCGTTGATCCCCTCGCCGCTGTCCACCCGGGCGCTGGGACAGCTGACCGAGCATCTGACCACCGAAATGAAGTCACCGCCGCCGGTGATGCCGGTGTTCTCCATGGCCGATCGCCGCAAGAGCATGCACCGCGAGGCGCTGGCCGCCCACCCGGAATGGCCGGTCATCCCCTACGCCGCTGCCGTCGAAGCCATGACCGCCACGCGCCAACCCCTGCTCGCCGGCCGCAGCAGCCCGGCCGCCACCGCCATCGCTGGATTGTGGACCGACGTGGAGCGACGGCTGACCGCCTAGACGGTCAGGCTCATGCCCCGATAGATGCGGCTCCGATAACGGCTGTCCTCGGCATCCGGCAGCGGCGCGCCGGCCAGCAGCACGGCACGGGCAAAGCGGCGCACCTCTTCCTCGTGCTCGGCGGCGTTCTTCGGCTCTTCGGACCGCACGCGGCGGGTGAGGTTGATCTGGTTTACCGCCACTTCGTGCACCAGCCGCTCATTCTCCACCGCAATGGTCGCCGTGAACGCGTGCAGCGTCGTCTTGACGAAATTGGCCAGCGCAAAGGCGCCCTTCGCCCCTTCGCCCATTGGCACATCGGGCGAAACCAGCACCAGCTGGCATTCGTCGAACAGCGACACCTTTCGGGCGATGCGGAAATGGTGGGTGAGATTATGTTCCACCACGTCGGCAAAGCCATCGCCATCCAGTGGATTGTCAGCATCAAACAGTTGATCGGGCAAGGCCTTCAAAGGCGTCGAAACGATGGTGGTGGGATGGCCCCACGTCGCCAGCGCTGCATCAAGCGCTGTTTCAATCTCGCCGTCGATGAGCAGCGATTCGACCCGGTCGGCACCGCTGCCGATATGGCCCTTGATGGCTGTCGCCCCGGCGGCACTCGCTGTGATCAGGACCACACGCGCCACGTCGCAATCGAGGAAGCCCTGTGCGGCGGCACCCAGATAATCGGCGAGATGCTCGCCCACCAGCCACACCGTCTTGCCACTCATCTGGGCCAGTCGTTCGGCCTTTGGACTGCCGAACAATTCGCGTTCGGTGGCCGAGCGTTCGACGTTGAGGCCGCCCGACGGCATGAAGGTTTCACCCGACACCGCGCGATCGGCGAGGAAGAACACCGTGGCCTGCGCCACTTCGGTTTCCGTCGGCATCTTGCCGAGGTGGAGCTGGGACAGCACGCCGCCCCGCACCTTGGCGGCTTCGCGGCCAATCTGGGCGAGCGGCAGCCACGGCATGTCGTCGGGCGGCACGCGAACCAGCCAGTCGGCTTCATCGCGCGCCTGCCAGTCGGTGCCGATCAGCCAGCCGCCCAGCCGCAGCCGCTTCAGCAGCTTGGCTGCCAGCACGGGCGTGAGGATGTACCGATCCCAGCAGCAGCTTTCATCGCCTTCCCGCGCGCAGGCCAGGGCGAGATCGCGCAGCGCCTGCGGGTTGGACTTGTCGTGGGATAGTTGCACGCTGTCGTTGCGCGACAGGCGGGACAAGATCTGCGCCACGGACGCCCCGCCGCGCACTGCCTTGATCACGGCGGAGTGGACGGCGTTCAGCCGCTTGTTCTCCAGGATCAGCCGCCCGCGCCGTTCGAACAGACCGGGTTTGCCGCCCAGGCCGGCCAGGCGATCGCCGTCCACCGGGCCGGGCGCGATGGCGTTAATCTGGATTTCCGGGCCGAGGTGACGGGCCATGGATTCGACCATCGCGCGCTGGCCCGACTTGGACACAGCATAATCGGTGCGGTTCGGGTAGGACACCGCCAGATATTTCTCGCCGCCGAAATAGCTGGAAACATTCAGGATATAGCCCGAACCCTGCTTGCGCATCATCGGGACCACCATGTGCATCAGCGCATAGTTGGAGATCAGGTTGGCAAACTGGGT
>JAIXPM010000354.1 GCA_027486275.1 Sphingomonadales bacterium
GGATGGACGAAGATGCGATCATCGATTTCACGCCGGAACTGCACGCACAGGGCCTCGAAATCCTCAATCGCTTCGTCCATGGCCGGATGTACACGCCGCCTTCGGTTGCCGGTGGGCCAGACGGCAAGCTGGGCACGCTCTATCTGCCCGGCTGGGTTGGCGGGTCCAACTGGAACGGCGCCGCGCTCGATCCGGAAACCGGGATCATCTATGTCCCCTCCGTCAGCGTGCCGTGGATCGGCCGCGACAATTATCGCCGTCCGCCCGAAGACAGTCTCTATCTCGAAGGGCCGCAGGGCCTGCCGCTGGTCAAGCCGCCCTATGGCCGGATCACCGCCATCGACATGAACAGCGGCGATCATCTGTGGATGGTGCCCAATGGCAATGGCCCACGCGACCATCCGGCGCTGAAGGGCCTCAAGCTGCCGCCGCTTGGGCAAGCGGGGCGGCCGGCGCCGCTGCTCACCAAGTCGTTCCTGTTCATCGGGGAAGGCGACATGGTTGCCCTCAGCATGCCGAAGTTCAGCGGCGGCAATGCTTTCCGGGCCTATGACAAGAAAACCGGCAAGGTCGTGCGCGAGATCGATCTGGGTGCCGGCACGACGTCGCCGCCGATCACCTACATGCACAAGGGCAAGCAATATATCGTGGTCGGGGTTGGCGGCGTTGATCATCCGGCCGAACTGGTGGCCCTGAGTTTGAACTGAGGCGGATATGGTTGTTTGCCGTTCTGGAGGAAGCATGATTTTTCGGACGAAACCCTGGCTGATGGCGGCGCTGATCGCGGCCCTGCCCGTTGCTGCGCCCGCACAACCGGTCGACACGCCGGGTGTCACGGCGCCGCTCACGCCGGCCCAGATCCTGCGCAACTATCCACCCGATGCGCTGTCCGGCGCGGCGGTGGACAAGCCCGTCGTGCTGAAGAGCCAGGGCGGCATGTCGATGCGCGTCGTCAAGCTGGCGGAAGGCCTGTCGCATCCCGATGGGCTGGTGTTCCTGCCCGATGGGCGCACAATGCTGATCACCGAACGTGGCGGGCGGCTGCGCGTGGTGCGCGATGGCGTGCTTGATCCGAAACCCGTTGAGGGCCTGCCGGCGCTCAACAATGTCGGCATCGGCGGCCTGCACGATATCGTGCTGCATCCCGATTTCGCCCGCAACAATCTGCTGTATGTCTCTTACACCAAGGAGGTGAAGCCCCGGCTGGCCACAACCTTGGCGGTGGCCCGCGCCCGCTTCGAAAATGGCCGGCTGACTGCGGTGCAGGACATATTGGTGGCAGAGGCGTGGGAAAGCCCGCTCGGCACCTATGGTGGCCGCATGGTCTTTGGTCCGGATGGAATGCTGTACATCAGCGTGGGTGACCGCGATGGCACGACAGCCAGCGACCAATCAAGCGCACGCCCGCAGGCGCAGGCCCTGAACAGCCACATCGGCAAGATCCTGCGGGTTCGCGACGATGGCTCGGTGCCGCCCGACAACCCGTTCGTCAAAGCGGCCGGCGCGCTGCCGGAAATCTACAGCTATGGCCACCGCAACGTCTATGGGATGGCTTGGGACCCCAAGACCGGCGTGATGTGGGCCAGCGAGTTCGGCCCGGCCGGCGGCGATGAAATCAACAAGATATTGCCCGGGCATAATTATGGCTGGCCATTGGTGTCGCTGGGCCGCCACTATTCCGGCAACCTGGTATCCGATCAGTCCTTCCACCGCGACGGCATGGATGATCCGATCTATTTCTGGAATCCCAATTTCAATCCGGAAAACATGTTCTTCTATACCGGCGACAAGTTTCCCCGGTTGAAGGGCAACCTGATCGTGGCCGGCGCCAACACCAGGAAGATCGCCCAGATGGTCATCCGCGGCGATTTCATCCGACAGGGCGATACCATGCTGGATGAACTCGGCGTGCGCTTCCGCGACATTAGGCAAGGGCCAGAAGGTAACATTTACGTCCTGACCGAAGGCCGCCTGCGGGGTCCGAATGACACGGACGGCATGTTGCTTCGGATCGAGCCGTCAACAATGGCCGCGACCGCCAATAATCCGAAGGGCGCCGCAGCGACAGCACCTGATTGACAGGCGTAACACGCGTACCGGTAGCAAAGAACAGACCGACGATGTGCGCGGCCTGCAATAATCGATTTCGGAGTGGTGATGTCTCGCTTTGGGCCTGGTTTGATTTTCGGCTTTTGTGTTTTCAGCGGAGTATTTTCTGCGGTTGCAGTTTCGCAGGTCATCGGGCTGCCTGAAGCCGCCGGCAAGGAGCAGGTGCTGAGCGCATGTACCCGGTGCCATGGCGTGGACGTCATTGTCGCCCAACCGAGATCGTCGGAGCAGTGGGCAGAGGTTGTGAGCGTCATGATCGGACATGGCGCAGTCCTCACCGACGCTGAGTACAGCAAGATTGTCGACTATCTTTCGACCAACCTGGCGCCAAAGGACCCCGCAGGTTGAACCTGTTTGGGCACAAGCGCGTGGAGCAAGCTGTCTCTCGGGTCAGAACCCATTGATCTGAGCGCCGCGATCTTATTCAGGCTCTGCAAGGGGACTGCGGATGAAGGGTTTTTTTGACTGACGGACGAGCAGGTGGCGCGGCTTGAGCCGTACGTCCCCAACAGACACGGCAAGCCACGGGTTGAAGATCGGCTGGTGTTGAGCGGCATCGTTCTCGTGAACCGCAACGGGCTGCGCTGGTGCGATGCAACGCGGGAATATGGTCCACACAGGGCGCTCCAAAACCGATGGAAGCGGGTGGGGGAAAGAGGCGTTTTCCTCCGGATGATAGAAAGACCCGCCGCCGCGACCACCACGCCCAAGACGATCATGATCGACGCGACTTGCCTGAACGCACACCACACGGGATCGAGCCTGCGGGAAAAAAGGGGATCTCAAGCGGCTCATCGGTCGCACAAAAGGCGGCATGAATACGAAGCTCCACACTGTCACGGGGGCCGATTGTCGCTTGCTCAGCTTGTTCATGACCGCTGGCCAGGTCAGCGATTACACCGGCGCTGCAGCGCTACTGGATAATCTGCCCAAGGCACATGAAGACGTGTGGATCGGCGCGCAAAGCGGGATCCTACAGAAGGCAAGCACAGCAGTGCCGCCGCCAGCACGGTTCCAATTCACATTAGGGGCGTGCCAACTCCGGCGTCTCGTCGCTGCGGCCGAAGAAGCGCAGCATGCTTTTGAGGATCTTGCCCGCCAGCGAGGCCCGCTCGGCAGCGACGACTTCGCGCTTTTTGGAGCCCTCCGCGCTCGCGACCCGCCGGTCCGCGACCGCGACTGCAAGAAGCTCCGCCGCATCCGGGTTCGCATCGAGCAGCGGTATCAGATCTTCCTTGTCGATTTCGAACGCCACCGTATCGCTGAGCGCCATGATCGTCGCGCTCCGCAGATCCCCGGTGAGGAGCGACATCTCGCCGAAGAAATCGCCGGGGCGCAGGGTCGCCACATCGACTTCGCCATCTTCGCCCTTGACCAGCACCGAGGTCAGCCCCTCGCTGAGCAGGAACATGGACTGGCCGGGGTCGCCGGCGGTGATGATCTGGGTGCCCGGCGCGAACTGCCGCATCGTCATCCGCTCAGCGAGACCGGCCAGCTCGCCTTCGGCGAACGGCTTGAACAACTGGATCTTCTTGAGCAGCCAGATGCGGTTCAGGATGTCGCCGAGATTGTGATTCAGCTCGGGTGTCTCGCGGCTCCAATTGTCGAGCTTGGGGTGGGCGAGCGTCAGGCCGGTCAGCTTCATCTGGCGCTCAATATGGCCGAGGATAATATGCTTCGCCTGTGCCGGGCTCAGATTAAATGGGTCGAGCATATATTGCATCTTGTAGGTGATGCCGGTGGTGTTCAGTTCGCTGATCCGCGCCTTGCAGTCCCAGATCTCCTTATGCTCACGCGCGGCGGCTTGGCCCGCGGCGTTGAGGACACGGACCGCCCGCTCGCCCGACACCTCGAAATCGAGTGTCACGACCAGCTCGAACTCGGTGGCCGGCTCGGGCTTGGACAAGTTCATCACGATTGCTTCGCTGACGACGCTGTTGGGAATGATCAGCATCGCGTTCTCGGGCGTCTTCAGATAGGTGCTGCGCCAGTTGATCTGGATGACGCGGCCCGCAATGGTGGTTGTGCCCGGCCTGCCAACGAGCATGATGAAATCGTTGATCGCGAAGCCCTGGTCGAGATTGAGGGCGATGCCGGAGAAGGTGTCGGAGATCAGGCTTTTGAGCGCGAAGCCGGCAACCAGGCCAATGACGCTGGAGGTGGCGATCGCGCCGGTCATCGGTATCTCGAACAATGTCCCCGCCATGCCGACCCCGGCCGAGACATAGATCAGCCCGTTGGTGATCTGGACCAGCAACTGAGGGGCATGCTTGCCCGTCTTCCGCCCGACTTGGTTCCAGCCCAACACCTGGACGAGCCGCGCCGCGAGCACCCCTCCAGCCGCCCAAGCCAGGATGTTCAGCGCGAGCCAGGCATGATGCGGGTTCATACCCGTTGCGCTGGCAAACTGCGTGTGGAGACCGAGCTGAACCGCCAGCAAAGGGATGATCAGAGCCGTCGCCAGAATGGCGATCGTACGATAGGAAACGCGCTTCATTCAAATAACTCCTTCCCGGAAGCGTGCGCTACAACGTGACGACGCTGTGCGGGGTGCGCGCCCGGTCAGTTTCGCAACCAGCAAAAACCCTCACGACGTCGCGGGATACGATCGCAATTGCGTGAGGGATTGTGCATGCACATCAATAATGCTGCGGCTGGCCGAGGCACAAAATGCTCTGACAGAAATCCATGCTCACATCAGTGAATGATGAAATCCTTGAAATCTCGCACCAACACTTTTATCCGGCTCTGGGCTGCCCAATCCGTGTCGTTGAGATCGCGACTTTTAAAGGTTTGATAGAGCTTATTGTTGAAAAGGGCATCAATTGCCGCGTCCATATTCGGCGCCGAGCGCGATAGAACATTGGCATACTCGTCAATGCGCCAGTAAAATCCGTATTTCTTGATTTGCGGGACGCCGGTGGTTTTGCGGGCAAGCTGCTCTGCCGCAACGCCGGCGATGTCTTCAGCAGACACCACGGGCTTGCGCATCGTCAGCATCACCATGACCGTGCGGAAATAATCCTCTTTCCGGTCGTTGGTGAAAAAGAGCTGCACACCGGGTATATCGCGCAATACCGGAACGCCCGAATTGCCACGCACCCGCTCACGCTCCGCCAATCCACTCAAGATCACGGTCTGGCCGGGACTGACCAGAAGATTCGCCGACGTCGTCAGACGGGATTGAGACAGCGCGACGCCGGCTGTGCCATTGGCCGGTGCTGTTACGAAGGAACGCGCAGCCCTAACCGTCAAAAGCACATGATCATCGTCAATGAACGTCGGCGTGACGGAGAAGCTTACGCCGACCTGTTTATCGACCAGGGAAGCAACCGACCCAGGCGATCCGCCGACCAAAATCGAGATGTTTGCACCGGAGAAAAACGTCGAAGGCAGTCGGTCGATGGCCAGCAGGGTTGGCCGAGCAAGCACCTCGTTGCGGTTCTGCGTCGCGTTGGCGATGTTGAGCGAATAGGCAAGCGCCGTGCCTGCACCCAATGACCCGCCAAGCGACAGATTTGTGCTTGTCGGGCCAGATCCAACGAAGCTTGTTTGATTTGACGTCGAGCCGCTCAGGCTTGCCGACATCCCGAAATAGCCCGTCAGATTTTGCAGCAAGTTCGATCCGAAAGAACGCGAAACCGTATCTTCGGTTCGCAACATCACGACATCGATGATCGCCATCTTGGGTGTCCCGCCCGTGGGGCACGGCGCGGGGATGGCGGGCAACTGAACAGTTTCATCGCCGCTGCTGGCAGTCGATCCGACCTGCATAGGAACTTGCGCGTCGTTTTGCGGGCCGTCTGGACAAACCCACCATGGCTGAACCGGCAAACGCGGCAGTGGTGCTGCGGCGGGCGCCGAGGCCACTGGCGTGACACTCGGGGGATTGGCAACGGAACTTTGCGGCATTGGGGCAGGGGAACTGGTTTCGCCAGCAGATGCCTGATCCGGCGCCACGGCAGGATTTTTCAGCCAGTCCTCCTTATCAACCACATTTCGAATTTCCGACAGCCGATCGTCGAATGATCCGGTATCAGATTGGCCAACGGTTGAGGTGGCGTAGGCGGCACGATAGAGCGCAGCTTTGTCGTTATCGCCGACTGTTGTGTAGAATACAGCCCGCATCCGCGCGACCACTGCCGGATCGTAGTTCTGCAATTCCAGTTCGCGTACGGCCCATAGCGCCACTTTGATATCACCCAGCAGATAGCTGGCCGTCGCCATGCCATAGAGCGCGTCGCTGTTCGCGGGATTGGCTTCAAGCATGGTTGCAAAGGCATCGCGCGCATCGCGGTACCGCTTGGAATCGAGAAAAAGCCGCCCGAGCTGGACAGTTGCGCGGGCATCGCCAGGATTGAACTTGGCGGCCAGTTTATACCCGATCTCGGCGTTGTCGCGCATTTCCGGCGTGGACGTTTTACGATATTCCAGATGGTACGCGATCCCGGCGAGTAAATGATACGCACCATTTTCGCCATCAAACTTGATGGCTGCGTTGAACAGACGCAACGCTTTTTCTGAATCGCCGTCGCGCAGATACTTCAGTCCCTCTTCAGCAACACGCTTGGAATCGACAGCGCGCGCCGGGTTGACCACATTCGGCTCGCCACCGGAAGCGCCAGCGAAGCGCTCTTCAGCCATGTCAACCTGGCCCATCGTAACGGGCGCTTTCGATGCAACGCACCCTGCCAAGGCTGCCGCCAGCGCCAGCCCTGAAACCGCACGCAGAAAACCAAGATTGTCTTGGTAAACAGAGGATACGCCGCAACTCATTTTCTGTCTCTCATTAATCATAAAATTATCATTTCTAGATACGTAAAATAACAACATCTGTAATTAACATATTATTTTACATTTAGTTTACATCTAAAGACAACAATTATTAAATTTTCCTATTGCTGCTTGTAGCAATCTTGATTACGTAATTGCAATACATATTCCCTGAAGGTCGTTGTGCAGCAGATACAGGATCGCATCGACGGTCCGCGGCATCGGCCATTCGCGTTGACGCAAAATTGGCAGGGCAAAGGCGGCTCTCGCCGGGATCTGCAATCCCGCACAGCGGCCAGCTCGGCCGAGCCTGGGGGAGCTTCGCCCTCACGCCAAGGCTCTGCCATGGGCCTCCGTAGAAAGAGGGCGTAATTGCACGTCGTTGTAAGGACTGTAGACAAAAACTTATTAACATGTA
>JAIXPM010000394.1 GCA_027486275.1 Sphingomonadales bacterium
AGGCGGGAGCGAGCAAACACTCTACCTCCACACCAGCCCCGAATTCGCCGCCAAGAAACTGCTGGCAGCCGGTGAAGCAATGATCGTCGATTTCGCCCGCGTCTGGCGCAATGGCGAACGGGGCCCGCTGCACAGCCCCGAATTCACCATGGTCGAATGGTATCGCGCTCATGCGGAATGGACCGCGGTGATCGCCGACACGCTGGCCCTGGCCCGCAGCGCGCAGGCGGCCGGCGGCAATGGCACACTCAGCTGGCGCGACCGCCACTGCGATGCGATGGCCGAACCGGAAATGATCACCTGTGAACAAGCTTTCGCGCGCCACGCCGGCATCGATCTCGCCGCCTGCCTCGACAACCGCGACGCACTGGCCGCTGAAGTCGCCCGCATCGGCCTCGACGTGCGCGCGGACGACACGTGGAGCGACCTGTTCAGCAAGGTCATCGTGACCATCGAACCGAAACTGGGCGACGGCCGCCTCAGCTTCCTCACCCACTATCCGGTCTGCGAAGCCGCGCTCGCCCGCCCCTGCCCCACCGATCCACGCTGGGCCGAACGGTTCGAAGCCTATGCCTGCGGCGTCGAACTCGCCAACGGCTTTGGCGAACTCACCGACGCCGCCGAACAACGCCGCCGCTTCGTGGCCGACATGGACGAGAAACAGCGCCTCTACGGCCGCCGCTACCCCATCGACGAGGATTTCATCGCCGCCCTTGCCCAGATGCCGCCGGCCAGCGGCGTCGCGTTGGGATTCGACCGCCTTGCCCTGCTGGCATTGGGAGGCACCGATATCCGGCAGGTGATCTGGACGCCGTTTCCTGGCTGAAAGTCGCTGTCATGCTGGCGCAGGCCGGCATCTGCCTCGGCGCGATCCGCCTAGCCCTCAAGCGGCAAAGGCAGCGCTGCGACGCTCGATGCTGGGAACATGCAGGATCGCAATCGTGCCGGGGCCATCGCCGTACGAAAGTTCGCCCCCGGCCGAATTGGCCAGCATCGGCAAGAGCCGCGATCCGGAGCCTGTATTTGCTTCCGGCGTCCGCCCAACGCCATTGTCCATCACCACAAGACGGTAGCCGTGCTCGTGGGGAGCCAATGTAACGTGAATGACGCCCTTGCCAGCCGGAAACGCATGTTTCAAAGCGTTGGTCACAAGTTCGTTCACGATCAGCCCGGTGTTGACGGCATGTTCTGCTGGCACAATGACCGATTTCAAGTCGGACGTGATTGAGATCCCCGAACGGCTTTCTGCGTTTACGCGGGCAGCGACCAGTATCTCCTCAAGCAGCGCCGCAAGGTCACGTGAGCGGATGTCCGTGCCTCTGTGCCTCAGCTTCTGGTGAACGCTGGCCAGGACATGCAGCCGGTTGCTGGCTCTCTCAAGCGCTTCGCACGCTTCGCGCGCTTCGATCCGCTTTGCTTCGATCAACAACAGCGCTGTTGCCAACTGAAAATTGTTCATCGTTCGGTGATCGAGCTCCTCGATGGCAAGCTCCAGATCGGCGATGCGCAAGGCATCGAGTTCTATGATCCGGCGCCGGCTTACCTGAAATTTGTGGACCATCACAAGCAGCAAAAGCTCTGCCACCGTGGCGAGGATCAGCGACACGGCGGCACTGGTGTTCGGCAGTACGAACGAATTTTTCACCGGCATTATGAAATACCAGATGATGGTCTGACATACCGCGATGGTAACAAGACCAGCGCGCCAGTTCGACAGCAAGGTGGCTGCGACCACCGCCGGAAAAACCAGCGGAAACAAGATCACGCCTTGCCAGAAATTTTCAATAAGCAGACGCACTGCGACAGCCATGGCAGCGCAGATCAAACCAATTAGCACATCGCGCGCCAAAACAAGGCTCTTGGTTGGCAAAAAATTACCTTGCTCTAATGACGTCTGATAATACGCAAGAACAGTATTACAGTCGGTTATCACAACGGAAAAGCCACAGGCAATATATTGCACTACTCAAGGTAATGATACCCATATGATGTATTTGGATTTATTATTGCATTTCAGATAATTGGCTTGGGCAGCGGCGTGCGAGAGGTGCCGCCCCAGCCCTGCAGTTCCACCCCAACATCATCACTGCCCTTACCTTCGACATCATTGCGCGCCTGCGCCAACCTGCCATCATGCCGCCATGGCAACGCGCGCAGACATCCACGATCCCGGCCCGTTCGGCACTGCCTTGAAAGCCGCGCGCAGCGGCAGGCGGGTGAGCCAGCTGATGTTGTCGCTCGACGCCGGGGTGAGTGCGCGGCACTTGTCGTTCCTGGAATCCGGGCGGGCGATGCCAAGCCGGGAGATGGTGTTGACGCTGGCCGAAGCGCTGGCGCTGCCGTTGTCGGCGCGCAATCATCTCCTGGGTGCGGCGGGGTTTGCTTCGGCCTATCCGGCATCACCGCTGGCATCGGAGGCGATTGCGCCATTCCGGGCGATCCTTTCGCAGATGATGGAAAACCACGCGCCGTTTCCGGCCCTGCTCTGTGATCGGCACTGGAATGTGCTGGAGGCCAGCGCGTCGGCTGCTGCGATGCTCAGCCCCTTGCTGGAGGGGTGGCACGGGCCGCCCAACGTCTTCCGCCTCACCGCCTGCCATCCGCGGGCGAGCGCGTTGATCGCCAATCTGCCCGAAGTGCTGCACGAAAGCCTGGAGCGGTTGGCGTTGGAGCAATCAGTGGCCGGCGATGATCCAGTGCTGGCCGAACTGATCGCCGTCACCCGCGCGGCGGCGGCGAAGCACCCCTATCGCGCCGCGCGCACCCGATCACCGGTGCTGCCGGTGGTGTTTCGCGGGCCGGCGGGGTTGATGAGCTTCCTGTCGGTGGTTGCCCAGTGCGGCACCAGCGAGGATGTCACCGTGCGCGATCTGCGGCTGGAGTTGCTGTTTCCGGCGGATGAGGCGACGCGAGCAGCATTCAGCTGACGCGGATCACGCACTTCCCCTCGATCCGCCCTTCTTCCATCGCCGCAAACGCCGCCCGCATGTCCGACAGCGGCAATTCCAGCCCGATGTGCGGTTTCATGTGCACCGCCCGCGCATCAATCTCCTGAATGTGCCGCACCCCGGCGGCCGGGTCCTGCCGGCCCTGTTCACCGGCACGCACGCCGATCAGGGCGATTTCCTTCAACAACAGCCGGTTCAAGGGCACGCTTTCCCCGCGCCCGCCGACGAAACCGATGATCGCATAACGCCCACCGCGACGCAGGCATTTCACCAGCGGCATCACCAGCGGCCCGGCGACGGGATCGAACACCAGATCGATATCCTTCACCGGTATATGCGGATGCTCACGATCGACCAGATAAGCCTCCTGCGCCCCAGCCTCGCGCGCCAGTTGCAGCCGCGCTTCGGAAGACGCCACCGCCACCACCTGCGCGCCAAGATGAACCGCCAATTGCACCGCCGCCCGGCCCATGCCGCCGCCGGCGCCGGTCACCAGCACACGCTCTCCGGGTTGCAGCCGCCCGCGTTCCACCAGCCCCACCCAGGCGGTGAGCGCGCCCACGGTGAAGGCAGCAGCTTCGGCCATGGTCAGGCCTTGCGGAACCGGGCGCAACCCACGCGCTGGCAAGGTGATGCGCTCTGCCATCAGGCCGCTGCGCGCGCCGAGCATGACCGCCTGGCCCACCATGGCTTCCGCGCCTGGCCCGGCGGCAATCACGGTGCCGGTGCCTTCGGTGCCGGGGATGAAGGGCAGATCGGGTTTGAACTGGTATCCGCCCTGCAGCATCAGATAATCGGGGAAGTTCAGGCTGGCATGGCTCACCGCCACCAGCACTTCGCTCGGCCCCGGCGCGGGTGGCTCCGGCCAATCATCGTGAAGCGCGAGGCCCGACAAATCGGGCGAGAGCGTGGAACAGACGGCAGCGCGCATCTTCAAGCCTTGAACTGGGGTGGGCGCCGCTCGACAAACGCGGTGGCGCCTTCGGCGAAATCGGCACCCGCAAATGCAGCGGCAAAGATCGCCAGCGTTTCGGCATCGTCCGCTGTCTGCCCATCGAGCACACGGCGAACGAAACCCTTGGCCGCCTTGGTGGAATGGCGGGAGGCGGCAACGATGGCATCCTTGATGCAGGATGGCCCGCCGGCGAGCAGTTCCACCAGGCCAATGCGGTGCGCCTCATCGGCATCCAGCAATTGCCCGGAAAACAGCATGCGCTTGGCCTGCCCCGGCCCGACCAGATCGATCAGCAATTTCACATCGTGCAGCGGATAGACGATCCCCAGCTTGGACGGCGTGATGCCAAAGCGCGCCGATGGCGTGGCGATGCGCAGATCGCAGGCCAGTGCCAGGCCGCAGCCGCCGCCCACGGCATCGCCTTCCACCCAGGCGATGGTGGGCAAGGGAAAGCGCGTCAGATCATGCTGCGCCTTGTTGATCGCGGCCTGGTTGGCGGCCAGCCATTCGGCATCGTCCTTGTTGGCAAGCAGCTCGGGGATATCGGCCCCGGCGCAGAATGCCCCACCGGGATGCGCGGCCTGCACCAGGAGCAGGCGCAGATCGGGCAGGCAGGCGGCCTGTTCCAGCAGACGCGGCAGGGCGTGCCACATCTCCAGCGTGAAGGCATTGCGCTTGTCCGCCCGGTCGATCAGCAGCCGGGCGATGGGGCCATCATGTTCCAGGCGCAGGCTCATGGCGCGTCTCCTTGCAATGGCGGCACCGGGCCGGGCGTGTACGTCTCCCCGGCGAAGCGGATGGCCGGCGCGATGTAGACGCCGTTCAGCAGGCCGCGTTCGGCAATGTGAGGTTGGGCAAAGGCTTCGGCGAAATCCAGCACGGGCGCATAGGCGACATCCAGATCGGCCATATAGGCATCCCATTCATCGCGGCTGCGGGTGCGGAACGTCTCGCGCAGGAAGGCAATCAGCGGCACCTGCGCCTCGCCCGCCTCGGCTTCGGCCAGTGCAATCAGATCGGGCCGGCCCAGCGCGGTCAGCAGCGCGGTGGCAAACTTGATCTCGCGGCCACCCAGCACGACGTGGCGGCCATCGGCGGTGTCATAGACATTGTAGAACGCCGCCCCACCCAGCGAACGCTGGTTGCCGGAGTTCGGCGAAGGCCCACCCGCCAGCGCACTGCCGGCGATGTGCGCGCCCCACGGCAACAGGCTGTCGAACATGGCGATATCGATGTAATCGCCCTGCCCGGTCTTCTCGCGGCCGATCAGCGCCATCAATACCGCGGCCAACCCGGTGAGCCCCGCCGCCACATCGGCTGCCGGTACGCCGGGCACCGCCGGTGTTCCATCGGGACCATCATTCACGCTCAG
>JAIXPM010000273.1 GCA_027486275.1 Sphingomonadales bacterium
TATAGTAGAAGGCGCGCTGGCGCAGGTCCCGGCTGTCGTTGCGCTTTTCCCAGGTCTTGCCGCCGTCGTTGCTGGCATAGACGCCGCCGGCCGCCTCATTCTCGATGATGGCGTACACGTGGTTGGGATCGACCGGCGACACGCTCACTCCGATCTTGCCGAGCAGGCCGTCCTTGGGCAGACCCGGCGCGCGGCTGATCTCGGCCCAACTTGTACCGCCATCAAGACTCTTGAAAAGGCCGCTGCCCGGCCCGCCCGACGACATGCCCCACGGCTTGCGCCAGGCTTCCCACAGCGCGGCATAGACCACATCGGGGTTCGACGGATCGATGCTGATGTCCACGGCGCCGGTCTTGGCATCACGGTACAGCACCTTGCTCCACGTCTTGCCGCCGTCCTTGGTGCGGAACACGCCGCGATCGGGATTTTCGGCGCCATAATGGCCAAAGCCGCCAACGAAGACCGTGTCGCAGTCCTTGGGGGCAATCCGCACGCGGCTGAAGTTGTGCACATCGGCCAGACCGATCTTCACCCAAGTCTTGCCGCCATCTGCGGTTTTCCACACACCATTGCCGGGCAGCACATTGCCGCGCAGCTGGCTTTCGCCGGTGGTTGCATAAACGATATCGGGATTGGCCTCGCACACCGCCACCCCGCCAAAGGCCGCGGTGTCAGTCTTGCCGTCGGTCATCGGCTGCCAGCTGGTGCCGCCGTCGGTCGTCTTCCACAGGCCGCCGCCGGCTGCGGCAAACCAGTATTCGTTAGGACGTTTGACGCTGCCGATGGCCGAAATGGAACGGCCACCGCGCGCCGGTCCGATGTTGCGCCATTTCAGGCCGGTGAAATAGGCTTCCACCCCAGCCGGTGTGGTCGGCTTCGCCGCTTCTACCGCAAGGCCCTGCCCAGCCAACATCGCCGACAGGCTGGCAGCCATCATCCACACAGCACGCATATTCAGTCTCCCTGTTGCCGCCGTGTTAGCACCCGGGCAGCAAGAGGCAATCAGCTTTGGCGACCGTTCAGCGGATAATGATGGCTGCAATCTCGTCGACCGGATGGCCCGTGAGATCCTTGTCGATTTCGGCGACGATGCGGGCGCTCACCTCCCGGCTGTAGTGGCGGCGCAGTTCAGCCAGCGTGCGCGGCGGTGCCACGATCACGATTTCGGCCCCATCGTCACCCCCTGCACGGCGGGCAAGCAAGCCGGCAGCTTCGGCTGCAAAACGATCCTCGGCTTGCTGGTGCCAATCGGTCTGTTCCATCGCGCTTGGCGTTCCGCTTGCACTGGAAAAGGCCCGGCCCGGCTGATCGCTGCCCAGATCGCGGGTCGGCGCACCGCTGCGTTCGGCGCTTGCCTCCACTTTCAGAACTGGATTGCGAAAATCTCCGCTGTTGCGGAGCAGCAGATATTTCTGGCCGTCAGCAACCAGAACCAGAGCATCGTGGTGCAGGTTCATACCCATCTCCTCAAACAGAGTAACGGGCATATTACAGCGGCGATCGCTTCAATGCGCCAGCCGGGGTTTCCACAGATGCCGGCCTTTTCAGGCCAGCGCCAGCCACAGGCTGTAGATGCTGCTGGCCACCAGCATCAGGCCCACCAAGACCAGCAGGCGGCCCGCGGCGACCCGGCTGGCAATGATGGCGCCCAGCGGTGCGGCCAGCAGCCCGCCGATCACCAGGCCGATCACGGCCGTGGAAAAGGCCTCCGGCCCCAATTGGGTGACAAAGCTGACCGAAATCGCCATCGTCACCAGAAATTCGGCGGTATTCACCGTGCCGATGGTGGTGCGCGGCGAAGCGCCCTGAATCAACAGGTTGGAAGTTACGATCGGCCCCCAACCGCCGCCGCCCGCCGCATCCAGAAAACCGCCCACGAGGCCCAATGGTGGCACCAGGCGCGGCGCGCGGCGGGGCGGCCCATGATCCAGCCGCCAAGCCCGCCACAGCAGATAGACGCCAATGCCGGCCAAATAGGCCATCACGAACGGCCGCGCGAGACTGGCATCAATATTGGAGAGAACATAGGCACCGGCCGCCCCGCCGATCATACCCGGTATCGCCAGCCGCGCCAGCAGACCCCAATCAACATTGCGATAGATGATGTGGCTGATCGCCGAAGCCGCCGTGGTGAAACATTCGACCAGATGCACATTGGCCGAAGCCCGCGCCGGCGCCAGCCCCACCATGCCAACCAGCATCAGATTGGTGATCAGGCCAAAGGCCATGCCGAGCGCGCCATCAACCAGCTGCGCCAGGAAGCCGACCGCAATGAAGGGCAGCAGAGCCTGCACGAATTCGATGGAAAGATCGGGCAATGCCGTCATGCCGGGCAAAATCCCTGGCTGATATTCTGCATGACAGATCCCTTTCGTCCGCCGGCAGCGGCGTTACCGCACTGATAACAGGTGATTTCGGTGCAGCAAACCACCGGAACAACCCGAACCCCTGGATTTGTGCCAATCATTAGCTTGGCTGCGCCAAGCAGGGCTTGGGCAAGGGCTCGAAGCCATCCGCCTTCACGCCGTTGGCGCTATACCAACAGAACGCCCTGCACCGTAACATATTCAATGCCGTCGGCTGCCTGGTCTTCCCAAGCGGCCACGCCCATCTCCGCGCGGCCGGTGGCGCCCGTCGATCCAGGCGGTGATCGGTATCAGTGGACCACCGGTTTCCAACCGCCATCAGCCCGGTAGCCATAGCTGGTACCGGCCAGATTCCCGGGCAGGCTGGCCAGCCGCGTCGTGGGGTGTCATGTTACCACGTCGGGCCGGGTCCTTGCCGTGTGGCGGGTGATGCCGGCGATGCTGTCGGCCGCCGCGATGAGATCGGCCAGCATCGCGGGCGTCTCGCGGTCGATGGCGCCATCGGGCGGTTGATAGGCTTCCAAATAGACCCGCAAGGTCGCCCCCTCGGTGCCGGTGCCGGAAAGGCGGAACACGATCCGCGATCCGCACACAAACAACACCCGCAGGCCCTGGTTGGCGCTGACCGAGCCATCGACCGGATCGGTATAGCTGAAGCTGTCCGCCCCCGCGACGGTGAGCGGGCCGACGGTGCGTCCTGGCAAGCTGGGCAACGCCTGGGTGAGTTCGGCGATCAGGGCGTTGGCACTTTCGCTTTCCACCGCTTCATAATCGTGGCGGGCATAATAGCTGCGACCA
>JAIXPM010000433.1 GCA_027486275.1 Sphingomonadales bacterium
GAACTGGCCCCGGCCGGCAGCCTGGCGGTGGCGACGCTGTTTCTGGCCGTGGCTGGCCCGGCGCTGTGGCAGGATCTGGCCGGCTTTCTGGCGGACTCGTTGGGCCGGGCCGCAGCGGCTGATCCGCGCGTGCTGCTGCGGCGGCTGCCGGTGATGTGGCCGCTGGTGTTGTTTGTGATGGTGGCGGTGGCGGCGTTCGGGCTGCAACTGACGGTGACGCGGCATGTGAGTGCGGGGCTGGCGGCACCGAAACTGTCGCGCCTGTCGCCAGTGAATGGCCTGAAGCGGCTGTTCGGCTGGCAGGGGGTGGCCGGCGCCGCCACCGCGCTGGTGAAGATTGGCGGCATGGTGGTGCTGGCGGTGATGGTGCTGCAGCCGTTGCTGCCCAGCCTTGTCGGGCTGGAGGAAGGCGGGCTGCCGATGATCGGCGCCGCGCTGCTGCGGCTGGCGGTGGCAGCGACCTTGCTGCTGCTGGTGGTGGCGGCGATCGATGCGGGCTTCACCTGGTGGCGGCGTGAACAGCAATTGATGATGAGCCGCGAGGAAGTGAAGCGCGAATCCCGCGAGAACGAGGGCGCACCCGAACTGAAGGCAGCCGTGCGGCGGGCGCAGATGATCGCGGCGCAGGGGCGGATGAAGAAGGGGCTGGCCACGGCGAGCGTGGTGGTGGTGAACCCGACGCACTTTGCCGTGGCGCTGCGGTATCGCGCCGGTGAGGATGAGGCGCCGGTGGTGGTGGAGAAGGGCCGGCTCGACATGGCGCACGCGCTGATCGCGGCGGCAAAGGAGCTGAAGCTGCCGATCATCCGCACGCCTCGGCTGGCGCGGGCGCTGTTCTGGTCAGCCAGGCGCGGCGAGATGGTGCGGCCCGAATTGTTCCAGGCGGTGGCGACGATCCTGGCCTTCGTGATGCGCTTTGATGATCCGGAAGGCGAGGCGGTGCCGGATGTGTTTGTGCCGCCCACATTGGATTTCGACGAGAATGGGCAGCCGCGCAAACCCGGCGCGCCGCTGCCGTTATAAGGGTTCACCATGGCCACCAATGTGCTCACTGCCTTCAACGCCGGTTCCGGGCTGGACAGCCGGGCGCTGGTTGATGGCCTGGTGAATGTGGAGCGCGAGACACGCTCGGCGCCGCTCACCCGGCGGGTGGAAACGCTCACGGCCCGCATTTCGGCGCTGGGGCAGTTGCGCTCGGCACTTTCCGGGATTGCCACCTCGCTCGACGGCCGGGTGCGCACCGGCGAGTTGGGTGTGCAATTGGCCAGCAGTGATGCCGCGATCGGCGTGGAGCGGGTGGGTGTTGGCCCGGCGGGCGCGGTGGCATCGGGCGTGGTGGTGAACCGGCTGGCGGGGGGGCAGCGGTTGAACAGCGCGACGTTCACGAGCGGCAGTGATGCGGTGGGGCTGGGCACGCTCAGCTTCCAGTTCGGCCGGCGCACGCCGGTGGATGGTGGCGGTTTCACCTTTGCCGCCGGCACGCGGCCATCGGTGAACGTGACCATTACGGCGGAAAACAACACGCTGGCCGGGCTGGCACGCGCGATCAATGAATCGGGCGCCGGTGTCACCGCCAGCATCATCGCCAGCACCGGCAGTGCCACGCTGGTGCTGCGCGGGCCAGAGGGGGCGGAAAACGCCTTCATCATCAGCGCCGCCGCCACGGGCGGCCCGCCGGGGCTGGAGCGGTTCAACCACACGCCCGGCGCTGAAACGATGGTGCTGGGCGAAGCGGCGCAGGATGCCGAGCTGGTGGTGGACGGGGTGTTGATCACGCGGCCCACCAATCGGATCGAGGATGCGATTGCCGGCGCCCGGTTGAGCCTGAAACGCACCACCACGGCGGGCGTGGCGATCACCGCGGCGCGCGATGGCCAGGCGATATCGGGCGCCCTCGCCGATTTCGTTGGCACGTTGCAGGCGATGCGGCAGCTGGTCGGCGATTTCCGCCGGCCAAGTCAGGATGGCGAGGAACCGGGGCCGCTGGCCAATGATCCCACCGCCCGCGCGCTCGATCAGCGCATCACGCGGCTGGTGACGCAGGCCGTACCGCAAGCAAATGGCCTGCGCCTCGCTGATTTGGGCGTGAGCATACAGCGCGATGGCAGCATCACGGTGGATGCAGCGCGGCTGGCCAATCTGCCGGCCACGCGGCTGGGCGATGCCGAAGCGCTGTTGCGCGAATTGTCGGGTGCGGCCAGCCCGACGCGGCCCAATCGGCTCCAAAGCATCGCGCAATTGGCGGTGACGGCCAGTGACGGCCTTACCCGCCAGCGCGAGCGCGCCAATCAGGATCTGGAAAAGGTGAACCGCGCGGCCGATGTGCAGCGCATCCTGCTCACCCGGCAGTTCGCCGCGATGGACCGGGCCGTGGCCCAATCACGTGCCACGCAGGTACAGCTGGATCAGCAGATCGCCTTCTGGACGCGCAGGGAGGATTGAGGGGGGACGATTAATCCGCCACCGCAATCTGCATCCGCCGCATCTTTTCGATCAGCGTGGTGCGCTGCAGGCCGAGCAGGCGGGCGCAGCGGGCGATGGTGCCGCCCGACAGCGCCAGCGCTTCGCGGATATAGGCCTGTTCCAGATCGGCCAGCAGCTGTTTCAGATCCACCCCGTCCGGCCCCAGCAGCGAGGGCGCCGCCGGGCTGGGCGGCGGCGCAATCTCGTTCGGCCGTGCCGGCAGCGGTAGCGGCGGCGAGGTGGCGCCGCGCAGCAGCTGGCCCA